>PTKH01000034.1 GCA_002937655.1 Alphaproteobacteria bacterium MarineAlpha9_Bin3
ATGACCTACTGTGCCGATGTTTACATGGGGTTTATTACGTTCAAATTTTTCTTTAGCCATTCTCTTATCTCCGTCTTATAAATTATGCCATTTTCTTTTTAACTTCTTCGGCTATCATTTCAGGGCATTGCTCATATTTTTCAAAAAACATTGAATAACTAGCTCTGCCTTGAGTCAATGATCGCAAATTATTTACGTATCCAAACATTGTAGCTAAAGGCACCATAGCTTTAACCAAAGTATTAATACCTTGAGGCTCCATACCTTGAACTTGCCCTCTCCTACTATTTAAATCTCCTATAACATCTCCAACAAAATCTTCAGGAGTTACTACTTCTACTCTCATAACTGGCTCTAAAAGTTTTGGCCCTGCCTTCTGTAAACCTTCTCTGAAACCAGCTCTTCCTGCTAGCTCAAATGCCATTACACTTGAATCCACATCGTGAAATGCTCCATCATATAAAACAACTTTAACATCAGTTACAGGAAAACCAGCCACTACTCCAAATGTCATTGCTGCATCTATACCTTTTTCTACACCAGGTATATATTCTTTCGGTATATTCCCCCCAACCACAGTATTTTCAAAATCCAATCCACACCCAGGCTCTCCAGGCTTTATAACCATTTTTACACGTGCAAATTGTCCAGCACCACCACTTTGTTTCTTGTGTGTATAATCTATATCCGCTTCAGTAGTAATTGTTTCTCTATATGCTACCTGTGGAGCACCTACATTAGCCTCTACTTTAAATTCTCTCTTCATTCTATCAACTAATATATCTAAATGTAACTCACCCATACCTTTTATAATAGTTTGCCCACTATCATGGTCTGAAGTGACTCTAAATGATGGATCTTCGGCAGCTAATCTA
The DNA here is from genome assembly GCA_002937655.1 of Alphaproteobacteria bacterium MarineAlpha9_Bin3. GTDB lineage: Bacteria > Pseudomonadota > Alphaproteobacteria > TMED109 > TMED109 > TMED109. The sequence goes on from PTKH01000034.1 coordinate 876, forward strand.
CCTAAAGCAACACCCATTTTTTCTTGGTCAGCTTTTGTTTTAGGCTCCACTGCAACCTCAATAACAGGATCAGGAAATTCCATCCTTTCTAAAATTATAGATTTTGAAGATTCACATAAAGTATCTCCAGTAGTTACATTCTTTAAGCCAGCAATCGCGATTATATCACCGGAACGGGCTTCTTTTACATCCTCTCTATGATTTGCATGCATTAGAAGCATTCTACCAATTCTTTCTTTATTATCTTTTACTGTATTGAATACAGTAGTTCCCGCCTCTACAACACCTGAATAAACTCTACAGAATGTTAATGAGCCAACAAATGGGTCATTCATAATTTTAAAAGCTAATGCAGCAAAAGGAGCTTCATCATTAAGATCTCTATTCATTTCCGAGTCATCTGCTGGATTTATTCCTTTAACAGGTGGCAAATCTTCTGGGGAAGGAAGAAAATCTATTACTGCGTCTAGCATAGGTTGCACGCCTTTGTTTTTGAATGCAGATCCACACAAAACCGGAACAAAAGAACTACTCAATGTACCTTTTCTTATACATTTTTTCAGAGTATCTATATCAGGCTCTTGCCCGTCTAAGTATGCTTCCATAGCAGTATCATCTTGCTCTACTGCTATCTCTATCATTTGTTCGCGCCACTTTTTTGCATCTTCCAATAAAGCTTCATTAATATCCTCAATTACAAACTCAGCTCCTAAACTTTCATCTTTCCACCTAAGTTGCTTCATTTCTAATAAATCAATCAGTCCTAAAAAATCAGATTCAGCACCAAGAGGTAACTGAATTACCAAAGGAGTTGCTCCCAGTCTTGATTTCATCATATCTACACATCTATAAAAATCTGCTCCGGTTCTATCCATTTTATTTACAAAACACATTCTTGGAACATCATACTTATCAGCTTGTCTCCAAACTGTTTCAGATTGAGGTTCTACTCCTGCCACGGAGTCAAATACGCAAACAGCTCCATCAAGAACTCTTAAAGACCTCTCCACCTCAATAGTAAAATCAACATGACCTGGAGTATCTATTATGTTTATTCTGTGCTCCTTCCAAAAAGCAGTAGTAGCAGCAGAAGTAATAGTAATGCCTCTTTCTTGCTCTTGCTCCATCCAATCCATAGTTGCGGCGCCATCATGTACTTCACCAATTTTATGAGATTTTCCAGTATAGTATAGAACTCTTTCAGTTGTGGTAGTTTTACCAGCATCTATATGCGCCATAATACCAATGTTTCTATACCGGCTTATTGGAGTTGTTCTTGCCATTCTACTAAATCCTTATATTACCATCTATAATGAGCAAAAGCTCTATTAGCTTCTGCCATTTTAAGTGTATCTTCTCTCTTTTTAATAGCAACGCCTCTATTCTGTGAAGCATCTAATAATTCATTTGCTAATCTTTCAAGCATGGTAGACTCTGATCTACCTCTAGCCGCACCAATTATCCATCTTATAGCTAAAGCCTGCCTTCTTTCAGGTCTAACTTCTGTAGGAACTTGGTAAGTTGCCCCTCCTACTCTTCTAGACCTTGTTTCAATTTGAGGTTTTACATTTTCAATAGCTTCTTTAAATACTTTAAGGGCTTCTTGTCCTGTTTTTTCATTAATTTTTTCTAATGCTCCATATAGTAACCTTTCTGATATGGCTTTTCTTCCATGTTGCATTAAACTATTAGAAAATTTAGAAACTATTATATCGCTATACCTTGGATCTGGTATAAGTTCGCGTTTTTGTGCTTTACGTCTTCTTGACATAATCTTCCCCTATTTTGGCCTTTTCGAGCCATATTTTGATCTACGTTGACGCCTATCAGAAACACCTTGTGTATCTAATGTTCCTCTAATAATATGATACCTGACTCCTGGCAAATCTTTTACTCTTCCACCTCTAATCATAACTACAGAGTGTTCTTGAAGATTATGGCCCTCGCCTGGAATATAACTTGTAACCTCAAATCCATTTGTTAATCTTATTCTAGCAACTTTTCTAAGTGCTGAATTTGGTTTTTTTGGAGTAGTAGTATAGACACGTGTACATACGCCTCTTTTTTGAGGACAGGCCTCCAAAGCTGGAACTTTATTTCTTTTTACAGGAATTTTTCGTCCTAGTCTTACAAGTTGGTTTATCGTCGGCATATATATTTCCTATCAATTTTATTGGCTGTTTACCTAAAAAAACTATAATAAATTCGAAGGGCGGATATTACGTTCGAATCAGTCGTCAGTCAACAAATATATTACTTTTATTTATTAAAAAAAATAACTCACTTAATCATTAATAAAATAATTTAAATTGTCTATTCAGCAGAACTATTCTCTTCTGATAATTTTAGCTCTGTTTCTTCTTTCATTTTAATAATTTCTTGATCTTTACTATAAGCTAAAGATTTATAACCTTGAAGCGTTCTTCCAGTTCCTGCTGGAATTAGCCTCCCCACTATAACATTCTCTTTGAGTCCTAATAATTTATCTGATTTACCGCCGACAGCAGCCTCAGTTAAAACTCTTGTAGTTTCTTGGAAAGAAGCAGCAGAAATAAATGAGGATGTAGATAAACTTGCTTTAGTAATACCTTGAAGCACAGGTTTAGCCTCAGCTTTCATCATATTTTTTCCTAGCCCTTTATTTTCTTCATGAAACTCTCTAAGGCCCACTTGTTCACCAATTAGGAAAGTTGTATTACCTGGATCAGTAATTTCTATTTTTTGCATCATCTGCCTAGTAATAACTTCTATATGCTTATCATTGATCTTAACACCTTGAAGTCTGTATACTTCTTGTACTTCATTTACTAAATAAGATGCTAGCGCCTCTACTCCCAAGGCTGTTAAAATATCATGAGGAACTCTTGGGCCATCTGTTAGAGTATCACCTTTTCTTACTTCATCGCCTTCTTGAACAGTTATATGCCTTCCCTTTGGAATTAAATACTCTTCAATTTCTCCATTTTCAGCAACTATTTCTAGCCTTCTTTTTCCTTTAAAATCCTTTCCTAACTGAACTCTTCCATCTGCTTCTGAAATAAATGCGTGTTCTTTCGGCCTTCTGGCCTCAAATAATTCAGCAACTCTAGGTAAACCACCTGTAATGTCCCTAAGTTTAAATTCTAATGGTATTCTAGCAATTAAATCTCCAGCAAAAATCTCCTGTCCATCGTTCACACTAAGAATAGCATCAACTGGAAGTTCGTATGAAGCATTAGCCCCTGATGATATTTTTAATACTTTTCCCGATTTATTTGTTATTTCAATTCTAGGATTAAAGTCTTTCATTTTAGGATTAGATTTTGATAGCTGGGAATTTGACCTCCAATCCTTGACTCTTTTTGAAGAAATTCCTGTTTCCTCATTCATGTCCTCCTGTATAGATACTCCTTCAAGTAAATCACTATATTTAATAATTCCAGATTTTTCTGAAATAATAGGGCGTGTATATGGATCCCATTCTACTAACTTATCTCCTTTATTAACCTTTGAGCCATCCTTAAATAACAGCCTTGCTCCTTTAGGAACTTTATTTTTAGATCTTTCTCTTTTATTTGCATCTAATACTATTATTTCAGCATCTCTACTCATTACAACTTCTGAGCCATTTGAGTCTTTAATTATATTTCCTTTGACTAATTTTAAAGTCCCCTCTATAGCACTTTCTATACTTGACTGCTCAGTTTGCTGAGCTGCCCCACCAATATGGAAAGTTCTCATAGTAAGCTGTGTACCTGGTTCACCTATAGATTGGGCAGCTATTACTCCAACTGCTTCCCCTTTATTTACCATAGTTCCTCTTGCTAAATCTCTTCCATAACAAGAAGCACAAACTCCTTCTTCTGTATTGCATGTAAGAACAGACCTTACTTTTACAGAGTCTATGTCAGCTTTTTCTATAGCTACAACATCTGATTCCATAATTAATTTTCCAGATTTTATAATTGTTTCTGAACTAGATGGATCAATTATATCATCACATGTTACTCTTCCTAAAATCTGCTCTCCAATTGTTTCAATAATATCTGAGCCCTCTATAATAGTGCTTTTAAATATCCCATTAGTTGATCCGCAATCATCCTCAGTTATAATGACATCCTGAGCTACATCTACTAATCTTCTTGTTAAATAACCTGAATTAGCAGTTTTTAATGCAGTGTCAGCCAATCCTTTTCTAGCTCCATGCGTTGAATTAAAATACTCTAATACCGATAAGCCTTCTTTAAAATTTGATATAATAGGTGTTTCTATAATTTCACCAGATGGCTTAGCCATCAATCCTCTCATAGCAGCTAGTTGCTTCATTTGTGCAGTTGAACCCCTAGCACCAGAATCAGCCATCATAAATACTGAATTCATATCTACTCCAACACCCTTAGCCATTTCTCCCATCATTGCATCGGTAACTTGATCAGTACATTGTGACCAAGCATCTACTACCTTATTATATTTTTCCTGGTGAGTTAACAGTCCATCACTATACTGTTGTTCATATTCTTTAACCAGGTTTGACGTTTTATTAACCATGGATTTCTTAGCTTCAGGAATAATCATGTCATCCTTACCAAAAGAAATACCTGCCTTACAAGCTTCATTAAAACCAATTTTCATAAGTCTGTCTGAGAATATTACAGTCTCTTTCTGTCCACAATGTCTATAAACCATATCTATTAAATTACTTACTTCTTTCTTTTTTAGAGTTCGATTTATCAAATCATATTTTATTTTATGATTTTTAGGTAATATTTCGGCTATGAGCATTCTACCTGCAGTTGTTTCAACTATTTGCGAATATTCTTCATTATTTTCATCAACTGAAGTAAATCTTGCTTTTATTTTAGCATGTAAGGTTAAATGTCCAGAATTTAAAGCGTGCTTGATTTCAGCAACATTTACAAAGATAGAGCCTTCACCTTTTTCTTTTTCATGCATTAATGACATATAATATAACCCTAGCACGATATCTTGAGTAGGTACTATTATAGGTTTACCATTTGCAGGACTTAAAATATTATTGGTAGACATCATTAGAACTCTTGCTTCTAATTGAGCTTCTAGTGATAATGGTACATGAACTGCCATTTGGTCACCATCAAAATCTGCATTAAAAGCTGTACATACCAGAGGATGCAATTGTATTGCTTTTCCCTCTATTAAAACTGGCTCAAATGCTTGTATACCAAGTCTATGTAAAGTAGGAGCTCTATTTAATAATACTGGATGTTCCCTTATAACTTGTTCTAATATGTCCCATACTTCAGGCTGCTCTTTTTCAACCATTTTTTTTGCAGCTTTTATTGAAGTTGCAAGTCCGTATAATTCAAGCTTTGAATATATAAACGGTTTAAATAACTCTAAAGCCATTTTTTTAGGTATACCACATTCATGTAACTTTAACTCAGGTCCAACCACAATAACTGACCTTCCTGAATAATCACACCTTTTCCCTAATAAATTTTGTCTAAATCTTCCTTGTTTTCCTTTTAACATATCTGCTAATGACTTTAGTGGCCTTTTATTTGAGCCAGTAATAGGACGTGATCTTCTTGAATTATCAAAAAGAGCATCAACAGATTCCTGTAGCATTCTTTTTTCGTTTCTTATGATTATATCAGGAGCTTTTAAGTCTAATAATCGTTTTAACCTATTATTACGATTAATAACTCTTCTGTATAAGTCATTCAAGTCACTAGTTGCAAATCTTCCTCCATCAAGAGGTACCAAAGGTCTCAATTCAGGTGGAAGTATAGGTACAACATCTAAAATCATCCATTCTGGTAAGTTGCCTGAATTTATGAAAGCCTCTACTAACTTTAATCTTTTTACAAATTTTTTTCTTTTTATCTCTGATGTAGTAGTTTTAAGCTCTTCTCTCATAGAATCTCTTTCTTCAATCAAATTTATCTCTGAAAGCATTTCCTTAATTGCTTCAGCACCAATTGAAGCTTGAAATTCAGAACCAAACTCATCTAAAGCATCTTGATATTCAGACTCAGATAACAACTGATTTAACTTTAAATCAGTAGTCCCAGGCTCCATAACAACAAAGTTTTCAAAGTAAAGTATTTTTTCTACGTCCTTCATAGCCATATCAAGTAACAAGCTTATTCTTGATGGCAAAGATTTTAAAAACCATATGTGAGCTACAGGTGCAGCAAGGGTAATATGTCCCATTCTATCTCTTCTAACCTTAGATTGAATTACCTCTACCCCACATTTTTCACAAACTACTCCTCTATGTTTCATTCTTTTATATTTACCGCAAAGGCACTCATAATCTTTAATAGGGCCAAATATTTTTGCGCAAAAAAGTCCATCACGTTCAGGTTTAAAAGTTCTATAGTTGATAGTTTCAGGTTTTTTAACTTCTCCAAAAGACCACGATCTTATAACATCCGGACTTGCTATGGATATTTTTATTTCATCAAAATTATTATTTATAGTAACCGGGTCAAAAACTTTTAATAATTTACTCATAATTTTTTCTCACTATTTGCTAATAAATACTATTACTTTTCTTTATTGTTTAAACCGACATTTAAACATAAAGCCTGCAATTCTTTTGTTAAAACATTAAATGATTCAGGTATACCCGACTCAAAACTATCTTCACCTCTTATGATGGCCTCATAAACTTTGGTCCTACCCGAAACATCATCTGATTTCACAGTTAACATTTCTTGAAGAGTGTAAGAAGCTCCATATGCTTGTAATGCCCAAACTTCCATTTCTCCAAACCTTTGTCCTCCAAATTGAGCTTTACCTCCTAAAGGTTGTTGTGTTACTAAACTATAAGGACCTATAGAACGCGCATGAATTTTATCATCAACTAAATGATGAAGTTTTAACATATAAACATATCCAACTGTAATTTGTCTTGAAAAAGTCTCTCCAGTTCTTCCATCTGTAAGTTTTACTTGACCAGATAAATCTCTTACTGAGGCCTCTAGTTGTTTTTTAATATCATCTTCATTAGCTCCATCAAAAACAGGAGTAGCCATAGGAACTCCCTTTTTTAAATTTCCTGCTAACTCTAATAAATCATTATCATTTATCTCTTTTTCTGCATTATTCCAAACTTTGGTACCATATATTTTTTTAAACTTTTCTTTTAATTTTGATACACGTTGCTCTTTTTGATAATCATTTACAATAGATGATATCTGTTTACCTAAACCAGCTGAAGCCCAGCCTAAATGTGTCTCCAAGATTTGTCCTACATTCATTCTTGAGGGAACACCTAATGGATTTAGAACTATATCTACTGGAGTTCCATCCTCTAAATAAGGCATATCTTCTACAAGAGAAATTCTTGATATAACACCCTTATTACCATGTCTTCCAGCCATTTTATCTCCAGGCTGAAGTTTTCTTTTTACAGCAACGAAGACCTTTACCATTTTTAAAACTCCTGGTAATAACTCATCACCGTCCTGAATTTTATCAACTTTTTCTTCGAATCTTACTTGAAGTCTTCTAATTTCGTCATCAAATTCTTTTTTTAGAATTTCTATTTCCGTCATAACCTTTTGGTTTGACACTACAAATTGCCAAGACTGGCCCAAAGTATATTTAGACAACTCATCAATAGTTATTTTTTTACCTTTACCAAACCCTTTGGGACCGTCAACAGCCTTATTAGATAAAAGTAAACCTTTTAATCTATCGTATACATTATTTTCAATTATTCTTAACTCATCATCTCTATCTTCTGCAAACCTTGAAATTCCCTCTCTCTCAATTTCTAGAGCTCTTTCATCTTTATCGACTCCTCGTCTAGAAAACACTCTAACCTCAACAACTGTTCCTGAAACACCGGGAGGCAATCTTAAGGAAGAGTCCCTAACATCAGCCGCCTTTTCACCAAATATTGCACGCAATAATTTTTCTTCTGGTGTTGTTGGAGTTTCTCCTTTAGGGGTAACTTTTCCAACTAATATATCGTTTGAGCTAACTTCAGCACCTATATAAACAATTCCTGCCTCATCAAGATTTTTAAGTGCTTCTTCTCCAACGTTTGGGATATCGCGGCTTATTTCTTCAGGCCCTAACTTTGTATCTCTAGCCATAACATCAAATTCTTCAATATGGATAGATGTAAACACATCCTCTTGAACAACTTTCTCAGAAATAAGGATTGAATCTTCATAATTATAACCATTGTATGGCATAAATGCTACTAATACATTACGGCCTAATGCAAGTTCTCCTAGATCCGTAGAAGGACCATCAGCTATAATATCTCCTGCATTTGCTCTATCTCCAACTTTTACAAGAGGTCGCTGATTAATTGCCGTATTCTGATTAGATCTCTGGAATTTAAGAAGATTATATATATCTACTCCTATAGTTCTCTCTGGATTATCAGGATCGGCAACACTTATTACAATTCTACTTGCATCCACTTGATCAACATATCCTGACCTTCTTGCAGCAACAGCTGAACCTGAGTCTGCCGCCACTTTAGCTTCCATTCCAGTTCCAACTAAAGGTGCTTCAGCACTTACAAGTGGTACAGCTTGTCTTTGCATATTTGAGCCCATTAAAGCTCTATTAGCGTCATCATTTTCAAGAAAAGGTATGAGAGCAGCGGCAACCGATACTAATTGTTTAGGAGAGACATCTATATAATCAATATTTTTTGGATGAACCATAACAAAATCACCATTTTTTCTGCAACTCACTAAATCATCTTCAAATTTACCTGCATTTGTAAGTGCTGCATTAGCCTGAGCTATGGTATATCTACTTTCTTCCATGGCTGATAAATAAACTACCTCAGATGTAACTTTTTCTTGCTTAACAACACGATAAGGACTTTCAATAAAGCCATATTTATTTATTTGAGCATGAGTTGCCAGACTATTTATTAAGCCAATATTTGGTCCCTCTGGAGTTTCAATCGGACATATTCTTCCATAATGCGTAGGATGAACGTCCCTAACTTCAAATCCAGCTCTCTCTCTAGTTAAGCCACCTGGGCCTAATGCAGAAACTCTTCTTTTGTGGGTTATTTCGCTTAATGGATTAGTTTGATCCATAAATTGACTAAGTTGTGAAGAACCAAAAAATTCACGAATAGAAGCCTGAGCAGGTTTAGAGTTTATCAAATCCTGCGGCATGACTGAATCTATTTCAGCAGAAGACATTTTTTCTTTAACAGCTCTTTCCATCCTTGAGAGTCCTATGCGATATTGATTCTCTAACAATTCCCCAACAGACCTTACTCTTCTATTACCAAGATGATCTATATCATCTACTTCACCAATTCCGTCTCTTAAACCTATTAATATTTTTAATACGCCTATAACATCTTGCCTTCTAATCTCAGTCACTGAATCGTCGGCCTCTAATCTTAACCTGTTATTTAATTTAACTCTACCCACAGCAGACAAATCATAACGCTCAGATCTTTCCTCTAAAATATTTTTAGAACTTACCCAAAATGTTGCAGGCATTTCATTTCTAGCTACGGCAGATAATGTAATTAAAGTCCAATCTTCCTTTTGATCAATAATCCAACAACCTGCTGTTTCCATCATTTCTTTAGATAAAGTATTTATAGTTTTAGAGTCTTTACTAGGTTGAGATTTACATTCAACTTTTTCCTTAATGAAATTAGCTTTTGTAAAGAATAAATCATAAAATAGTCTCTCTGATGTTTCTTCAGTAGGTGGTTCACCAGGTCTCATAATCCTATATATATCTGCCAAGGCTTCAACTCTTGAAGATGTTTTATCGGCATCAATAAGAGTATTCCTGATATAAGGTCCAATTTTATTATTAATAAATAATATTGATAAATCTTCAATATTTTCTGCAGATACTTTTGACAAAATATCTTCGTCTATTATCTGACCTGCTTCAAAAAATATTTCACCCGTGCTATAGTTTACAGAGTCAATTGCAGAATACTGATTTAAAATTGCATCTTCTGGTACTAATATTTTTTTTACTTTTTCATCTTTCGCTTTTTTTAATGTACGAATAGTAATTCTAGTTTCTCTATCAAAAAGAACTTTTCCTCTTATTGTTTTTATATCATAATCAAACTTCATACCTAGCAGTCTTGAATCTACTAAATCAGTAACCCATCCGTTTTTTACTCTTTCATAGTTAATTACTTCATAAAAATTTTCTAAAATAAATTCATTATCCATGTCCAGTGACTTAAGAATTAAAGAAACAGGAAGCTTCCTTCTTCTATCAATTCTTACAAATAAATTATCTTTTGCGTCAAATTCAAAATCTAACCATGAACCTCTATAAGGTATAATTCTTGCGTTAAATAATATTTTGCCAGATGAATGACCTTTACCTCTATCATTATCAAAAAATACTCCTGGCGAACGGTGCATTTGACTTACTACAACTCTTTCAGTTCCATTGACAACAAACGTACCTTTATCTGTCATTAAAGGCATATCACCCATATATACGTCTTGTTCTAATATACTTCTGACTGATTTTACACCAGTCTCTTCATCTAAATCATAAATTATTAATCTAAACTTTACTCTTAACGGAGCGGCATATGTTAATCCTCTTTGTCTACATTCTTCAACGTCATATTTAGAATTACCTAATTCATATGAAATAAATTGAAGTTCAGAAGTATCAGTAAAATCGCTTATAGGAAATACAGAATCAAAGACTCTATATAGACCTTGTTTACTATCATTGTTCTTTAAGGAGAGAAATTGTTCATACGATGCCTTTTGAACATCTATAAGATTTGGCATCTCTGCAACTTCATTTATGCTTCCAAAAGATTTACGAATTCTTTTTCGTCCTGTTAAACTTATTTGAGATTTAATCATTTTTGCATGCCTCGCTGTCAATATTTCCAGAGTCAATACTTGGTTTAACCAAGTATAAAATATTATAATTTAAAAAATACTAAAAAAAATGCTAACTTGTATAATATTTAAACCAACAAATGTTTATTTCTAGTTTCCGCCATAAATGATTGGTATAATTTCGTAACTATACGTTAAAAATATTTTTATATCCTACGATAAAAAATATCGCAAGCTAAATAAATAGAAACTAGTAAATATAACAAGTGTTTCATTAAAATAATAAAATTATTTTAATTCTACAGTTGCACCAGCTTCTTCTAATTTTTTCTTTATTTCTTCAGCTTCATCTTTTGTCGCTCCTTCTTTTACAGCTTTTGGAGCAGCTTCAACTAAATCTTTTGCTTCTTTTAGGCCTAAAGAAGTAATACCTCTTACCTCTTTAATAACATTTATTTTAGACTCACCTACTGCTGCCAAAACTACATCAAAGCTATCTTTAGCTTCTGCAGCCTCTCCTCCAGCTCCTGCCGTCGCTGCACCCGGAGCGGCTACTGCTACAGCTGCTGCAGAAACACCCCATTTTTCCTCAAGAAGTTTTGATAGCTCTGCGGCTTCCATAACTGTTAAAGTAGATAATTCTTCTACTATTTTTTCTAGATCAGCCATAATTTTTCCTTTCAAAGTTTAACTGAATATTAAATAATTTATTTTGTACCTTCATATGCCCTCGCAACCGTTATTAATTGTGAAGCAGGTGTAGCTACAACAGTCGCTATTTGTCTTGCAGGAGTAGAAATTAAGCCCACAATTTTTGCTTGTAATTCTGGTAAAGAAGGAAGAGAAGCAAGATGCTTTATTCCATTTATATCAAGTACTTTATCTTTTAGTGCGCCACCAATTATTACCAAATTTTCATTATTTTTAGAAAATTCATTTGTAACTTTAGCTGCAGCCACTACATCTTTAGAATAGGCTATTGCTGTAGGGCCAGAAAACAAATCACTTATATTTTCATAAACACCTCCGGAAAGAGCAATTTTTATTAACCTGTTTTTTGTAACCCTAAATGAGACATTTGAATCTCTAGTTTTTGCTCTAAGATCATCTATTGTCTCAGAATTTAAACCTTTATACTGAGCTACAATTACAGCCTCTGCATCATCAAAGATTTTTTTAAAATCTTCAACAGCTTTTTCTTTCTGTGATCTATCCATACGATCCTCTCTTAAAAGCTCTATCTAAATTTAATGAATCACACATATTTTAATATGCAGTTACATCATCTATGCAGAATTTAATCCCTGATTAGGAACCTGCAGTCTCAGACAGATATTATTTTTTATTTCTTAATATAAAAAAATAATAAAATCAAGATAATGAAATATTATTTTTTAATTTTATACCTCTAAAGTATTAACATCAATTTTTATTGATGGCCCCATACTAGAACTAATTGATACTTTTTTTATAAATTGCCCTTTTGCTCCAGATGGTTTTGCTTTATTAACTGAAGTTATAAAAGCAGATAAATTTTCTAATAAATCTTCTTCCTTAAAACTAGCTTTTCCAATACCCGCATGCACAATACCAGCTTTTTCTACTTTAAATTCAACTTGTCCACTTTTAATAGTTTTTACTGCTGCTCCCACATCCATAGTCACTGAACCTAACTTTGGATTTGGCATTAATCCTCTAGGTCCTAAAACTTTGCCTAGTTTTCCTACTACTGCCATCATATCAGGAGTTGCAATAATTCTATCAAAATTTATTTCTCCTTTTTCTACTTTTTCGGCCAAATCATCTGCCCCAACTAAATCTGCACCAGCAGCCTTTGCCTCTTCAGCTTTTTTATCTTTAGCAAATACTGCAACTCTGGCAGTCTTTCCAGTACCTTTAGGCATAGATACTACTCCTCTAACCATTTGATCTGAATGTTTAGGGTCAACTCCTAAATTCATAGCAATATCGACAGTTTCATCAAATTTAACAGAAGCTTTTTCCTTTAATAATTTTATAGCCTCTTTTAAATCAAAATTAGACTCAGATGTTAAACCTTCACTTATTTTTTTATATCTTTTTGAAATTTTTGGCATAGTTTACTCCATTACTTCCACACCCATAGACCTAGCTGTACCTGCTAATATCTTACAAGCGTCATCTATTGTGTGGGCATTTAAATCAGACATTTTATTTTCTGCTATTTCCTCTAATTGTTTTCTTGAAATTTTAGCTATTGGCTCATCCCTTCCTGGGGTTTGTGAAGCTTTCTTAATATTTATAGCTTTCATTATTAAGTAACTGGCAGGTGGTTTTTTAAAAACAAAACTAAAGGTTTTATCTTGATAAACAGTTATAACTACTGGTAAAGGTGCACCCTGTTCCATTTGCTGGGTTTCTGCATTAAACGCTTTACAAAATTCCATAATATTTAATCCTGCTTGACCTAATGCTGGTCCTACAGGAGGTGATGGATTTGCCTTTCCAGCTGGGACTTGCAATTTCACGTAACCAGTTATTTTTTTTGCCATTTCATTCTCTCCAAAAATTCATAAAATTAAGATTTTTCTACCTGACCGTAGCCTAGTTCTACTAAAGTAGATCTTCCAAAAATTGATACAGCTATTTTTAACCTTTCTTTTTCTTCATCAATATCTTCTACTATACCATTAAATGAAGCAAAGGGGCCGTCTGCTACTTTAACTGTTTCACCTATATGATATACTATAGATCTTTTTGGCTTATCTACTCCTTCTTGAACTTGGCTTAATATAGCTTGGGCTTCTGAATCAGAAATGGGAGCTGGCTTGCCAGAAGAACCTAAAAATCCGCTTACTTTAGGAGTATCCTTAACTAAGTGCCATGTATCATCTGTCATGTCCATATTAATTAAAATATAACCAGGAAAAAACTTTCTTTCTGCATTAACTTTTTTTCCACGTCTCACTTCTATAACTTCTTCCATAGGCACGAGTACTTGTGAAAAATGGTCAGCTAAACCTTTTCTCTCAGCTTGTTCTTTTATTACTTGTGACACTTTCTTTTCAAAACCAGAATGTGTATTAACTACATACCAACGATGTGACACTGAACCTCCATAATAATTTTTATAAACCAAGTATCCAGCGGACCCCAAATGAAAGCACTTGATCAACACCTAAAAAAAATAAAGACAATATAAAAACCATAACAAATACCATTGCAGTAGTTAAAATAGTTTCTTTTCTTGAAGGCCAAGTTACTTTACTAACCTCTTGACGAACTTCTTTTAAAAACTTTAATGGTGCTGTTTTAGCCATAATTTTTCTTTCTTATTTACTGGCAGGAGCGGAGGGACTCGAACCCGCAGCCCCCGGTTTTGGAGACCGGTGCTCTACCAATTGAGCTACGCTCCTATAT
>PTKH01000035.1 GCA_002937655.1 Alphaproteobacteria bacterium MarineAlpha9_Bin3
TTACAACCAATAATTTCAAATGATTTATCTAACAGCGCTTTCCCATTTGGAAATATGCAAGAAATTGATATTGGTTTCGTAAAAGCTAGAGCACACCGTATAACATATGTAGGAGAATTAGGTTGGGAAATTTATGTATCTAACGATTTTTCTAGTCATGTATTCGAAACTATCATGAATCGGAATAAAGATTATCCTATTAAACTTTGCGGCCTACATACTATGGACAGTTGTAGAATAGAAAAAGGGTATAAACATTTTGGACATGATATATCAAATGAAGACCATGCATTAGAGGCAGGACTAGGATTTGTAATAAAAGAAAACAAAGCACCTAGTAAATTTGGAGATATGATTGGAAAAGAGGCTATTATAAAAAAAAAGAATGAAGGATTAGAAAACATATTTTTACAATTTCGTCTTCAAGATCCAGATCCTTTACTTTACCATAATGAGCCTATTTTGAGAGATGGAACTATAGTTGGCTATCTTACAAGTGGTAATTACGGACATTATTTAAAAGGAGCCATAGGTTTAGGATATATTAAATGTAATCAGGTTGGAGAAAATATTGAAAAAATATTAAACTCTAGTTATGAAATAGATGTTGCAGGAAAAAGGGTAAAAGCAGATGTCAGCTTAAAGCCTATGTATGACCACAAATCAACTAAAATCAAATTATAAAATATTACTTTTACTTATTTCATAAATTATAATAATAATAGAGATTATAGCTAAAAGATAACCAAAAGCCTTTTTTAAATTATTTGAGCTAATATTCTTAACGTAAAAAGTACCTATTAAAATTCCAAAACTTGTGCAGAAAGTAATTATAAAAATTATATTTATATTAATTGTTACGCCTGCTTGAACATCTCCGAGAAAGCCAATTAAAGATTTTATAAAAATAATGAATAAAGAAGTTCCTATAGCGGATTTAATATCGAGCCCTAAAAATACTACTAATGTAGGTATTATTAAAAAACCTCCCCCTACTCCTATTATCCCCGTAATAAAACCCACTAGCGAACCATGAAATACAATTTTTAAATTATTGCTAATATTATTAATATATTTTCTAGATTTATTTTGAGTTGCAAATAGCATTAAAAAAGAAGCAATTGCTAACAGTAAAGCAAAAATAATCATAATAAAGAAATCTTTACTAAACATTAATTGGTGGAAATAAAAATTTTCAGGAAGTAAATGTATAAAATATCTTCTAGTAAAATAAATAGTTATTAAAGAAGGTAAAGCAAAAATGAAAGATACCAATAAGTTAATTTTATTATTTTTCAAATAACTAATACATCCTACTAAAGCAGTAAACCCTACTATAATTAATGAATAAGTAGTTGCTAAACTTGGGTTCACTCCTATAAAATAAACTAATATAGGCATAATTAATATAGAACCACCAGCTCCCATAGTTCCTAAAACTACACCCATTAATATCGATAAAAGATAACCAAAAAATAACATAGATTACTACTCCTAAGATAAATTATAAGCTTATTAAGAATATATGAGTATAATAAATTTATAATACAATTTAATATTATTAGTGAATATTTTGAATTAATCTTATAAAAATAAGTATGCTAGTTCTGCAATACTTATTTGCTATATTATCTTAACTAAAAAAGAAAATATCAGTTATAGTTTTTATACTAAAGAATTTAAAAGGAGAGGATACATATGAATATAGTCGTTATGGGTTCCGGGGGAGTTGGTGGTTATTTTGGAGCCAAACTTGCAAATGCTGGTCATAATGTTTGCTTTATTGCAAGGGGAAAACACTTAGAAGCTATAAAAAGTAAAGGGCTAAAAATTATTAGTGAAACTGGAGATATGCTTATTCATCCTGCACAAGTTAGTGATAACCCTGCTGATTTTAAAATAGCTGACATTATACTTTTTTGTGTTAAAGCTTTTGACACAGAACAATCAGCAAAACTTATTAAGCCTTTAGTTGGATCAAAAACTGCTGTGATCCCCTTTTTAAATGGTATTGGTCATATAGAAATTATGAGAGATATACTTGGAGAAAACAATGTTATTGGTGGTGTAGCAGCAATTAGTGCATTAATAGAAGAACCTGGAATAATCAGACATAATTCAACCATGCAAATGTTAAAATTTGGTGAATTTAATAATGAAAAAACTGATAGAATTTTAGAATTTCAATCTGCATGTAATGAAGCAGGAATAAATAACGCAATTCCTGAAAATATAGATACAGATATGTGGCAAAAAATAGTAATGATTTGCACTTTAGCTGGAGCTAATTGCTTAACCAGACTTCCTTTAGGAGATTGCCGAGCCAATCCAGTTACAAGAATACTAATGAAAAATTTAGCTGAAGAAGTAGTTGCAGTAGCTATGGCTGAAAATATATTTCTACCTGATAATCAAGTTGAAATCACTATGAAACAATTGGATTCTTTACCAGATAGTATGAAAGCTTCTACATTACCCGCCTTAGAAAAGGGTGAAAAATTAGAAGCATCTGCATTAAACGGAGCTATAGATAAGCTTGGAGCAAAACATAATATAAACACATATATGCATAAAGCTGTATATGCGGCCTTAGCTCCGCATGAGAATGGAAGATAATACTATAAATTATATTGAGGGCTATAAATTAGCCCTCAATATAATCTAACTTAGTTTAGGAGGATCTATATAAAATACACACTGTATTTAATTTACAATTAAAGTGTAAATATGTAAAGTAAAAAACATAATAATATAAAGAAGTTAATAATGAAAAATAAAGTTGGAAGACCCAAAACTCTTATAAGACAAAAAATAATAGATATAGCCTTTAATGAATATTGGGAAAAAGGTATTTTTAATGTCCCTCTAACAAATATAGCTAAACTAGCAAATGTATCTAGACCCGGCATATATAAAGAGTTTGAAGATGAAGATGGTTTAAAAACAGAAGTTATAAAAAAATATATAAAATTAAGTGCAGATCCTGCACATAAGAATTATGATGACTATAAAAATTATCCAGATCATCTTTTCAATCATTTAGAAGCTATAATAAAGGGTGGAAGTAAAAAATTAACAAATAATCCACTCTATTTAAACATTAAAAGACCAAAAAATTCTATAGGATGTTTAATGGAAAGAACAAGATTAGATTTTACCAAGTTAGGACCAAAAACTAAAAATTTGGTAAAGAAATATACAAATTTTAGAAAAAAATGTTTTATAAAATATGTTTTAAACGCACAATCAGAAGGAAAATTTCAAAAAGATTTGGACCCAAATTTGACTGCAGAATAC
This sequence comes from Alphaproteobacteria bacterium MarineAlpha9_Bin3, assembly GCA_002937655.1. Classification (GTDB taxonomy): domain Bacteria; phylum Pseudomonadota; class Alphaproteobacteria; order TMED109; family TMED109; genus TMED109. Next base: position 3,298 of record PTKH01000035.1, read on the forward strand.
ATACTCTCTTTATTTAATATGCTTCAAATTTATAGATTAAACGGCATTAATAAAGAAATAATAAAAAAAAATCTAGATATAGCCTTAACTCCATTATTTACAAAATAAGTAAGTACAAATTGACTTATTAAAAATTCTGTGTAATACAGAATATAAATTTTATATAGAGGTTTAAGAATGAAAAATCCTGTTGGTCGTCCTAAAACTTTAGATAGGAAAAAATTAATTAATATAGCTTTTGAAGAATATTGGCTAAAGGGCTTTAACAATGTAACATTATCTTCAATTGCAAATATAGCTAAAATTTCTAGGCCTGGTATATATAAAGAATTTAAAGATGAAGATGGATTAAAATGTGAAGCATTAAAAAAATATACTAATGCATTAAAAAATAATGTTACAAAACAATATATAAAATCAAATGATATCAGAACGCTTATATGTCATTTTTACTCTACTATTGGTATCCCTCAAAATAAAAAATATTTTAGAGGTATTAGGCATGCTTCTTCTATTAATATACCTAAAGGGTCAAAAGGATGTTTTTATGAAAAGGCTAAAATAGTCAAATATCTTCTCAGTGAAAAAACAGTTAATGAAATTAATGATTTTGAACAACATAGAAAAAATGAATTTATAATTTATATCAAGAAGATGCAAAATAATGGAAAAATAACTAAATCATTTAAATCTGATGTTATTTATGAATATATATCTGCTACACTTTCAATGGCTCAAAATTTAGAGTTAAATGAAATGAATAAATTTAAAATAAAGTCAATCGTTGATAAAGCCTTATCCTGTATTCTGTCACAAAAAATTATTCTAAATTAACCTTTATTTTAATTAATATTAAAAGTTCTAAAAATACTTTATTTTAAAATAAATATATAGTTATTATTAAAATCAATGATTTAGTATGATTTTGGGGATATACATTATGAATTTAAATGTTACACCACTTAGCGATGCACTAGGCGGAGAAATTACAGGGGGAAATTTTTCTAAAAATCTTAATAATAATGAAAAAGAATTTTTATATAATTGTTTTTTAAAATACCATTTACTCTGTATTAGAAGTAGTAAACTTTCTTCTAAAGAGTTATATAAATTAGCAATCATTTTTGGAACTCCATTTACAGAAGTAACAAGGAATCATTGGGATTTGGAAGTACCCGAAATTTCAATTTTAAATAGTACTTATGTTAATTTAAGTGATAAACCCAAAAACCCTAAACTAAATAGAAGAAATGGCTGGCATACTGATCACTCATTTAAAAAAGATCCTCCTAAAGCAACGATATTACATGCCCATGAAATTCCATCTTATGGTGGACATACTAGATTTTGTAACACAAATAAAGCATATGATGATTTACCAAAAAATAAAAAAGAATTCTTAAATAGCTTAAGTGCAGTCCATTGCTATGACACTCAGAGGGCTCCCGCTAGGCCAGTCGAAAGAACAGCTTATGAAATTAAAGAGACTCCTGATGTTGTTCATCCTCTTATTCTAAACCATGATGAAACCAATATTAAATCTATATACTTTAATGCTAATAGAACTGATAGAATAGTTGGATACGATAGAAAAAAAAGTGATGAAATACTTGATGAAATAGATAATCATGTGACACAAAATAAATATCGTTATGATCATAAATGGAATATTGGTGATATAATAATATGGGATAACAGATGCCTAATACATTCTGTAAATGTTGATTACCCTATTAAAGAACCAAGAATTCATCTTCGCACACTAATAAAAAGAAACAAAAATTAGAGTAAATATATTACTTTTTATTTTATCAGCATGGTCCCTTATTAAACTATCTTTGTAATAAAAAATATCATTTATTCTTTTTAGAAATTATAGCCGTAGCTTCTATTTCTAATAATGCTGCATCTTCAATCAAATCATGAACCACTAACATGGACATTGCAGGATAATAATGACCCATAATCTTTTGATAGACTTTTCCAATTTCTTTTTGATTTTTTAGGTACTCTTTTTTATCTTTTATATACCATGTAAAACGAACAATATTTTGAATATCTCCACCCGCTTCTTCAAGAATTTGAACAATATTTATTAAAGCTTGCTCCATTTGACCAACGAAAGTATTTGAATTAAATACTTGTTGAGAGTCCCAACCTATTTGACCACCTATAAATAAATAACCATTTGAGTCTAAAATGCCATTTGCATAACCTTTAGCAGGCTTCCAATTTTTTGGTTGAATAATTTTATTTTTCATTAATAGTTTCCAATTATCAATTAAAATTCTCTCTTAATAAAAACCTTTGTATTTTTCCAGTTTTTGTCTTTGGCAAGGATTTCTGATAAATTATAGACCTTGGATATTTGTAAGGAGCAATAGTATTCTTAACATGATCTTGAAGTTCTTTAGTTATGAGATCATTATTTATAAATTGCTCATTTAAAACTATATGAGCTTGAACTATTGATCCCCTATCTTTATCTGGAAAAGCTACTACTGCACATTCAAATACAGCAGGGTGAGATAACAAAGTTTCTTCTACTTCCGGACCAGCAATATTATATCCTGAAGAAATTATCATATCATCATTTCTTGCAGCAAAATGGAAATATCCTTCTTTATCTTTATAAAAACTATCTCCTGTAATGTTCCATCCATCAATCACATATTCTGATTGCCTATCATCTGATAAATACCTACAACCTGTAGGGCCTTTAACAGCTAAACGGCCCACTTGCCCTTGTTTTACTTCATTCATATCATCATCTACAATTTTTACTTGATAACCTAAGACTGGCTTGCCTGTGCAGCTTTCCCTATGATCATCAAACCTATTAGAAATAAAGATATGTAATAATTCTGTTGCTCCTATTCCGTCTAACATAGGCTTACCAGTTTTTTTAAGCCAGTTTTTATATATTGGTGCAGGAAGAGTTTCCCCTGCCGAAACTGCTGCGCGAAGCGATGATAAATCAACACCTTCATCCATAGCCTTCAACATAACATTATATGCTGTAGGAGCCGTAAAACACACTGTTGCTTTATATTTTTGAATAATTTCAATCATATTTGGGGGTGAAGCATCTTCAAGTAATGTTGCTGTGGCACCAAAACGTAAAGGAAATATTGCTAATCCGCCTAAGCCAAAAGTAAAAGCCAAAGGTGGAGATCCCACAAATATATCTTTTTCAGTAACTTCTAAAACTTCCTTAGCATAACCATCTGCAATAATTAGTAAATCACGATGAAAGTGCATTGTAGCTTTCGGATCACCTGTAGTACCAGAAGTGAAACCTAATAAAGCAACATCATCCCGCCCTGTTTTAATTGCATCATATTTGACAGACTTTTCTAAAGCTGCTTCATCTAAATCACTTGCATGATTAGCTGAACCATCAAATGGTATTAAATATTTAAGGAATTTATTTGTTACCATACAAGGCTCTAACTCAGATAACAACCTACTATCACATAATGCATGGGTAATTTCAGCTTTATTAATTATTTTCTTTAATTCGAGAGATCTAAGCATAGGCATCGTATTTACAACTACAGCTCCTACTTTAGTGGCAGCCAACCAACAGGCAACCATAGCAGGATTATTAGCTGAACGAATTAAAATTCGATTGCCGGGCTTAACTCCATAATCATCGATTAAAGTATTAGCTAACCTATTTGTCCAATCTGTTAATTCTTTATAAGTTCTTCTTCTACCATTACCAATTAAAGCTATATTATCTCCAAAACCTTTTTTTACCATAACATCAGTTAATTCCTCTGCTATATTTACAAAACATGGATAATTAAATTTATCTAATAAAAAGTCTGGCTGAAGAGTTTCTTTTGGTAAATTATCACGAGAGAAAGTATCAGAATGTGCACTTGGGCCTATCATTTTAATTCCTTTTAATTACCTTCAAACTTTGGTTTTTCTTTTACAATAAAAGCTTCATAAGCTCTCTTGAAATCTCCTGTCTGCATACAAATAGCCTGTGCTTGCGCTTCTGCCTCTATAATTTGTTCAATAGACATAGACCACTCTTGAGCTAACATAGTCTTAGTCATCATATTACCAAAAGTAGGACCATTAACTATATTACTTGCTAATTCCATACTAGAACTTAATAATTCTGAAGGAGAGACTATCTTATTATAAAAACCCCATTTATCTCCTTCTTCTGGACTCATAACTCTTCCAGTATATAGTAATTCTGCTGCTCTGCCTTGTCCGATTAATCTAGGTAAAATAGAACAGGCTCCCATATCACAACCTGCTAACCCTACTCTGTTAAATAAAAAGGCAGTCTTAGCATTAGTTGAAGCTATCCTAATATCAGAAGCCATTGCTAATATAGCTCCAGCTCCAACACAGATACCATCTATAGATGCAATAATTGGCTTCTTACAATTGATCATTGCTTTAATCACGTCACCTGTCATTCGAGTAAAATTTAAAAGCTCCTTCATTGACATTTTTACTAATGGACCAATGATATCATTCACACTTCCTCCTGAACAAAAATTTCCTTCATTTGATCCAAGTATTACTGCATGAATATTATCACAGTAAACCATATCTCTAAAAACATCTCTTAATTCAGCATAACTATTAAAGGTTAAAGGATTTTTTTGTTCAGCTCCTTTTAAACTAATTATAGCTATTCCATTATCAGCGTTATAATTAAAATGTTTTGCTTTATAGTTAATCATAGTCATATTTAACTCCTATTTATTTGAGATATTGAATCTAATAAATCAATTAATACTTGAGAATCTTGCTCCGATATATTTTTTAACATAACATTTATCCATGACTCGTGAGCAATTGCATATTCTTCAAATTGTTTTTTTCCTTTATTAGTTAAACTAACCAAATTTGCTCTTCTATCTCCCTCTATAGCTATTCTAAGAACATTTCCTTCCTTTACTAACCTATCTATTATTCCTGTAATATTTCCGTTTGATACCTTTAGTGCTCCTGATATTTCATTCATTTTTAAACCACTATTAGATCTATAAAGGGCAGACATAACATCAAACCTTGGTAATGTAGTATTATGATCATCGCGAAGTTTCTCTTTTATTTGTTTTTCTATTAAATTAGAGGTCTTTAATATTTTTAACCAAGTCCTAACTCTATTTTTAGAAATTCCAGATATAGCCTTTCTATCTAATTTTGTCATATTTCACCTCCAGCAATTGGAATATTTTGTCCGTTAATAGAAGACGAATTTTCATTACAAAGCCAAGAGACAACTTTAGCAACCTCTATAGGTTTTATTAATCTTTTTTGGGGGTTTAATTTAACTAACTCCCCGATAGCTTCTTCTTTAGAAATATTTGTTAATTCAGTAATATTTTTTATTGTTCTATCCGTCATAGGAGTATCAATATAAGAAGGACAAACAGAATTTACTGTAATCCCCTTGTCTGCTAATTCTATAGCTAGAGACTTTGTTAAACCAACTACAGCATGTTTTGATGCTGTATATGCTGAAACATAAGAATATCCTTTTAAACCTGCTGTAGATGCTATTGAAATCATGCGACCCCAATTATCTGCCTTCATATCCTTTAAGGCATGCTGAAATGTATTAAAAACTCCTATTAAATTTACGTCCATTAAGGATGTTAAATCTGATACCGACATTTTATGAAAAGGTTTGCTATCTGCAATTCCCGCATTAGCTATTACAATATTTATATTTCCATATTCAGACCTTATATCATTATAACAACTTTCTACTTCTTGTGATTTTGATACATCGCAAACTTTCCAATTAATATTTTTATGTTTATTAGAAACATTTTTTAGAGGATTTTCGCGTCTTCCTATAATTGTTACTAAGTTAGACTCATCTGCTAGCTTTAATGCTATTGCTTCTCCTACTCCTGATCCTCCTCCAGTAACTATCGCGTGTTTTCTATATTGGTTCATATACTACTTATCCTTCTCTTGTTCAGCATCACGATCAGCCAATCGCCATATTTGGTCTCTTCCAGCAAGATATGGTTTAGGCCAAATTTCATTTCTATCTCCAATTTTAGCTCCAGCACGAAGTGTCCAATATGGATCAGATAAATGTGGCCGAGCTAAGCAAACTAAATCCGCTCTTCCCGCCATAAGAATTGAATTTACGTGATCAGCTTCATAAATGTTTCCAACTGCCATAGTTTTAATACCAACCTCATTTCTGATTCTATCAGAAAAAGGGGTTTGAAACATTCTACCATAAACTGGTTTTGCATCCTCTGAAGTTTGGCCTGCAGAAACATCAATAATATCTATGTCTATATTTTTAAACATTTTAGCAATCTCAACAGAATCTTCAGGCGTAATACCTTCTTCGCCCAACCAATCATTTGCTGATATTCTTACAGACATAGGTTTTTCTTTGGGCCAGTTTAATCTAATAGCTTTTGCCAATTCTAAAGGATAACGCATTCTATTTTCTAATGATCCACCATATTTATCTTTTCTAATATTAGATTTTGGTGAAATAAATGAAGATATTAGATAACCATGAGCGGCATGTAATTCTATCATATCAAACCCCGCTCTATTAGCCATTTTTACGGAATTAACAAATTGAGTTATTACTTTTTGCATTTGAACTTCGGTCATCTCCTCCGGAGTTGCATTATTTTTACTCCAAGGAATTGCTGAAGCAGAAATTAATGGCCAATTATTCTCGTCTAAGGGGGCATCCATTTTTTGCCATCCCAATTGAGTAGAACCTTTTCGACCAGAATGGCCTAATTGACAACATATTTTAGCGTCTGTTTCTAAATGAATAAAATCTACTATTTTTTTCCAAAATTTTTCTTGTTTATCCGAGTATAAACCTGGACATCCTGGAGTTATTCTGGCTTCTGGAGACACGCACGTCATTTCAGTGTAGACTAATCCTGCCCCACCTTTTGCTCTTTCTCCATAATGAACTAAGTGCCACTCATTCGGACAACCATCTATAGCTTTATACTGTGCCATAGGAGAAACCACCACTCTATTTTTTAACTCCATTTCTCTTATCTTTAAAGATGCGAACATAGGTGCTCTAATAATCGTATTACTTTTACTCGAGTTTTGACTTTGAAACCATTTTTCAGCCTCATTTAACCATTCTGCGTCGCGCGCTCTCAAATTTTCATGACTTATTCTTTGAGATCTAGTTAATAAAGAATATTTTAATTGTATAGGATCTAAATCTAAATACCTTTCAACATCCTCAAACCACTCTACAGAATTCCTAGCGGCAGATTGTAAACGCAAGACCTCTAATTTTCTGGCTTCTTCATATTTTTTAAATGCCGTATTAAAGCTTCTCTCTTCATATAAATTGTTTGCTAGAGAAATTGCACTTTCCAAAGCTAATTTAGTTCCTGATCCTATAGAAAAATGAGCAGTTGCAGCTGCGTCTCCTAATAATACAATATTTTTATAACTCCAGTTTTCACATAAAACTCTTGGAAATTTTATCCATGCTGATCCTCTAATATGATTAGCATTCGTCATTAAACTATTACCTCCTAAATATTCAGAAAATATATCTTCGCAGATATCAATACTTTCTTGCTGAGATAAATTAGCGAAACCAAATGCGTCAAAAGTTTTTTGGCTGCATTCAACTATAAAAGTTGCTGTATTAGAATCAAATTGATATGCATGCGCCCATATCCAGCCATATTTAGTTTTTTCAAAAATAAAAGTAAAAGCATCATCAAATTTTTGATTAGTCCCAAGCCATATAAAAGGACATTTTCTCTCATCTATATCAGCTTTAAAAATATCTTTAAATTTTAATCTAGTTTTTGAATTCAATCCGTCTGAAGCCACAACTACATCATAATCTTTAGTATATTCTGATGCGTCATTTACCTCCGACTCAAATTTTAAATTAACACCTAATTCTCTAGCTCTTTTTTGCAAAATAATTAATAACGTTTTTCTTCCTATTCCACAAAAACCATGACCTGAAGATTTTAACTTCTTATCTTTATAAAAAAGAGCAATATCATCCCAATAAGCAAAATTAGACCGTATTTCTTTTGCACTAATTGGATCATTTTTTTCTAGATTATCAAGTGTTTCATCAGATAATACTACACCCCATCCAAATGTATCATTGGCTTTATTTCTCTCAATAACATCAATATCTATCTCAGAATTTTTTAATTTCATAGAAATTGCGAAGTATAAACCACCTGGTCCCCCACCTATACAAGCTATTTTCATTCAGCACCATTCAAATTAAGTTATTACATATAATATGAAAAATTAGTTTAATTAGAAATATATTTCAAGCTTAAAATATTTATACTTAAAATATTTTATTATTCAATACCAATAATCTTATTTAAAATAATATTAGGCTTTTTAGGAATACTATCAGACCTCCAAGCAACCATTAAATCTGGCCTAATAATTACATATTTATTTTTATATAAATTTAATACATCTTTATCATTGATTTTTAATAGTTTCATAGGTAAACCAATATTTTTTGCTACACGTATTAAATTTTTAGTTTCAGTTATATCATTTGAAATAACCAATAAAGTAAAATTTTTACCAAATTTATCATAAATTGATACTCCCTCCTCTAACCAAATATGAGGAGCTCTATGTCCAGGTCTTGCAGTAGGTATATATTTTCTAGGATTATCTATAGTTTCTTCGGTTCCATCAGGAATAATTATGGATGAATTATTATACCTATAACCTAATAACGTTCCAGATGACGCTATTAATTTATCTTGCTCCTTTAGGTTCAATGATAGCTCCTCTCTTACTTGATCTGCACGATCTGATTCCTCATCTAAAATATCCCCATGTACCATTACAGAATTTAATTGATCAAAACAATCTGCAGCTTCTGTTGTATTCCTTATACCTATTGGATGTCTTTCCTCAAAATAACTCTCGATTAATTTATTTCCTCCCCAACCTTCTACCATAGCTTGAATCTTCCAAGCAATATCAATAGCATCTGATACACCTGTATTCATTCCAAAACCTCCTGTTGGAGTAAATAGATGTACGGCATCACCAGCCATAATTACTCGATTATCATGATATTTATCTGCAACTAAAGCATGCGCAGTCCATGGTTGAACAGATAGTATTTCTATATCAGTAGGCTTTCCTAATACGGCCTCTATGGAATTTTTAGAATTTATTTCATTCCATGACTGCCCAGGTTTTAACATTAAATGATAAGTAAAAGTTGTTCCTCCATCCCAATTTAAAAGAAAACCTGCGTAATCTTTATGAAGAGGAAAAAAAATGTTAGCTGTACCAAATTTATGACATTTCATAAAATCGGGAGCTTTAAAATAAATTGATACAAATTTAGCCATATCAGCCCTTCCAGTTAAGCCAATATTTAACTTTTCTCTAACCATGGATTTACCACCATCACATGCTATTAAGTATTTACTTTTTATGTCTTCTATTTTTCCTGTTTTAATATTTTTAACTTTGCAGATAACGCCTTGTGCGTCCTGAACAAAATTTTTAAGTTCATGATTAAATTTCATATCAATATTAGAAAGCGAATGTATATAGTTTAAAATCACTTGTTCAACTTCATTTTGACCTGTAATAGTCTTCAAATAAGGAGACCAAGTATGTTCTTCTTTTACATAACCGCCTGTATCTTTCACCTCTCTAATTTTTTTGAAAGGAGGCAAAGATATTCTATGTAACTGTCTTCCATGTAAACTTGAAACCCAATAATAATCTGCTGGGTGGTCCGGAGGAATTCCCGCTTCTGTAATTTCTTTATCAATTCCCCATCTCCTATAATATTCCATTGTTCTATTAGCAACAGCATTAGCTCTTGGATGGTTATTTAATCCCTCTGCCTGTTCTATAACCATACAATCAATATTTCTCCACCCTAATTCCGCAGCTAATGATAAGCCTACAGAACCACCTCCTGATATTAAAACTGAAATTTCTTTCATAACTATTATACTTTCTTAAAATTTGCCCTATTTTTATGATGTGATAAAAATTTTATAAGAATATTATTAAAGCAATCTGGCTGTTCTATATTACTCAAATGACCAGCATTTTTAATAATACTCATTGATGAATTTTTTATTCTTTCTTTAGCCATTAAGCCTATTTCTACTGGAGTTAACTTATCATACTCTCCATAAACTAAGTGCGTGGGAACATCGAATTTTGATAAGTAATTACTGGCATCGTAAGTAATACTCTCAGCTATAGTTTTTAAATAAGAATTAATATGGATTTTTAAAAAACTATTTTTTATAGTTTTTTTTACTTCATCAGAACAGCCTGGACCAACTAATGACTTAATTAAAGCAGGAGCTATATCATTTAATGTTTTTCCATCCCTTAGAGGTTTTTGCCTTAAATCAATAAATTCTTTTTGCTTATCTTTACTAAGAACTTTGTAATCAAAAAAACAATCACATAAAACTAGTGATGCAACTCTATCTTTATGCTTTGGAAAAAAGTCCATTAATATTCTTGCTCCCATAGACAAACCTACCAAATGAGCTTTTTGTATATTTTTAAAATCCATTAACCTAGCTAAATCATTACTAAAATCTTCAAACTTAAGCGGACCCTCATAGTCATCTGATTCACCATATCCTCTTGCATCCCAGGCTATAGAAGTAAAATTATTAGAAATAGCATTTAGTTGGGATACCCAATTATCACTATTTCCTCCTATACCATGCAAGAATATTACTGGAGGACCATTTCCAATTTCTTTAAAGTTTATTCGAGGTTTACCTGATACAAAGCCTTGTTTTATAATATCAAAAGCCATTAACCTAAGGGACCTACCAATTTCCCCGATTCTACTATCAATATATCATCAATAGTAATATCACAATTTCTCATAGGAATATCAAAATGACACGTTGTATACCTTTCAGCAAACTCATTTGCACCTGTAGATATTAAAAAGTTTCCGGCAAAAGCTCTTAATTC
>PTKH01000036.1 GCA_002937655.1 Alphaproteobacteria bacterium MarineAlpha9_Bin3
TTTGAATACTATAATAATAAATTTAAAATAGGTAATTAATTAATGGATGCAGAAAATAAAACTGGCCCTTTAAAAGGGCTAATTGTAATAGATCTAACAAGAGTATTAGCTGGACCTTACGCATCCATGATACTTTCAGATTTAGGTGCAAGAATTATCAAAGTAGAACCTCCACTTGGAGATGACTCAAGAGAGTTTAGTCCATTTGTAAATAATCAATCTGCATATTTTGCGTCTTTAAATAGAGAGAAGGAAAGCATTAAATTAGACTTAAAATCTGAAAAAGATAAATTAATATTTGAAGAACTTATTAAAAATGCTGATGTTATACTAGAAAATTATAAACCAGGTACTATGGAAAAATTAGGATATGGATATAAGTCGCTAATGAAAAAATACCCTAATATAATTTACGCTTCATGCAGCGGTTTTGGACAAACAGGCCCTTGGGCATCTAAGCCAGCATATGACATGATAGTTCAAGGTATGGGTGGATTAATGAGTGTAACAGGCCATGAAGATCAAGAACCTGTGAGAGTTGGAACATCTATAGGGGATATAACAGCAGGACTTTTTACAACGATAGGAATATTAGCATCGCTAATAGATAAAAATAAGCATGGAAATGGGCAAGCTGTAGACGTATCTATGTTAGATTGTCAAATAGCTATTCTAGAAAATGCAATTGCGCGTTACTTTGCTACAGGAGAAAGCCCTCCACCTGGAGGTTCTAGACATCCTGCAATAGCTCCTTTTGAATGTTATAGATGTAAAGATGGATATATTGTAATGGCATGCGGAAATAATGCTATGTTTCAAAGAATGTGTAAAGCTATTAATAAGTCTGAATTAATTGAAGATAAAAGGTTTATAACAAACCCTATGCGAGTTGAGAATGTCATTGAGCTAAAGCAAGAGCTAGAAAACCTTTTTGTTACTAAAAATTCAAATTTTTGGATAGAAGCATTAGAAAAAGAAAATATACCTATCGGCCCTTTAAATAATATTGAGCAGGCAGTAAATTCAGAACAAATTAAAGCCAGAAACATGGTTGTTAATATTGAAGACGAAAACTTAACTAATTTCTATGTTGCAGGCAATCCTATTAAAATGAGTTTACATAATGACCCAAACTCTAGAAAAAAAGTTCCTAAGCTAGATGAACATAGGTCAAAACTTTTAAAAGAATTTAAAATAAAGGAGTAAAATGGCTTTTACATTTGAAATGCTATTAACTTTATCTTTAATGATATTTGCCATTATTGGTTATTCTACTAGAAAATTTCCAATTGATGCTGTTTCTATTTCCGTTTTAGGATTACTTTTTCTAATATTTGAAATTTTTCCTGTAAAAGGAATAAGTATTGATAATTTTATTCAAGGTTTTGCCAACCACGGATTACTAACAGTTATGGCATTATTAGTTGTTGCTCAAGGAGTTTACTCAACAGGAATTCTTAATACTTTTGTTGATAATATTATGCATTTAAACAAGGACCTTAAAACTAGTAAAAATACATTATTAATTTTATTATTATTAATGGTAGCTCTATTTTCAAGCGTTATGAATAATACTCCAATTATAATAATATTTATTCCACTAGTCTCTATAATTGCAGAAAAAATGAATTTATCTATTAGTAAAGCATTAATACCTCTTAGTTATGCAGGTATATTAGGAGGAATGACAACACTTGTCGGGTCAAGTACAAATATTATTGGAGCAGAAGTTGCTAAAGATTTAGGTGTGGATGGAATTAATTTCTTTAGTGTAACTATTCCTGGATTAGCTATAGCAATTCCTGGATTACTTTTTGTCTTATTTATTTTGCCAAAAATTATGCCAAAAAGAATTAATACATCTATTTCACTATCAAATAGCCAAGATAAATTCATAGCACAAATTGAAATAGATACTGAAAGCGACCTTATAGGACAAGAGTCTAAAAATGGAACTTTCTCAGCATTACCAGAAATGAAAATACTATTAATTCAAAGGGGCGAGCACTCTTTATCAGCATATCAAAATACAAAAATACAAAAAGATGATATTCTTGTAATATCTGCTGATAGAACAGTTATAGAGTCTGCATTAATTAAGTACGGGGAACAACTTCATCCAACAATATCTGATACTGATAATATCAATTTTAATGACAATAATATAAACTCTGGAGAGCAAATTTTAGCAGAAGTACTTGTATCCCCTGATTCAAGAATGGCCGGCAGAGATCTTGAAGAATCAAGATTTAGAAAATTTACTAATTGTATAGTTTTAGGTATCAAGAGAAGCTCAAAAATATATAGAGAACAAATTACAGATATTATACTAGAAGCAGGCGACGTTTTACTTATTCAAGGGTCAAAGCAATCAGTAAATAATTTAAAAGAATATCCAGATATTTTATTACTTGATCATACTTCTACAATTCTACCTAGAAAAAAATATGCTAGAAGATCTTTAGCTATATTTTTATTTACTGTCATAACTATAGCTACTGGAATTATTCCTAGTGTTGCAGCTGCTATGATTGGTGCTTCTGCGATGCTTGCTTCTAGAGTGCTTAGTGCAGAGAGAGCTATTAATTCTCTTAATAGACATGTATTTTTAACTATAGTCTCAATGCTTGCTTTAAGTCATGCAATTGTAGCCACAGGACTCGCTCAATATGGAGCTTATAGTATGCTAAATTATTTTCCTAACTCAAGCCCTGCTATGATTATTTCTATTTTATTTTTAACTGTTTCTATAATGACAAATTTTTTAACCAATAATGCCAGTGCTGCACTTTTTATGCCACTAGGAATTTCTATAGCTTCAAGTTTGAATATTGATGTCCTACCTTTTGTTATTACTATTATTTTAGCTGCTAATTGTTCTTTTGCGACTCCTTATGGATATCAAACCAATTTACTTGTTATGGCTGCTGGAGATTATAAATTTAAACATTTTGTTAAGGGCGGAGTTCCATTAACAATAATATGTTGGTTAGCTTTTACTTTATTTGCGCCGTGGTATTATAATCTATATTAATTATGAAAATTATTGTAAAATAAATTTATGACAATCAATATAAAAAAACCTTTACAGATATTCTATGGGACGTCACCGCAAGTGTGTCCATATTTGCCAGATAAAAATGAAAAAAAAATTATTACTGAAATATCTGGTTTAGACTCTGATAAATTAAACTTTAAGCTTACTAATGCAGGGTTCAGAAGGTCACATAGAACTGCTTACAGGCCTGCTTGCAATGATTGTAATGCTTGTATACCCGTTAGAATTAATGTTGATAAATATTCCCCCAATAGATCAATGAAAAGAGCAAAAAAAGCTGCTATAGATCTAGAATGTTTTGAAAGACCTCCAATAGCCACTAGAGAACAATATGAATTATTTTATGAATATCAAAATTATAGACATACAGATAGTGATATGGCTGAGATGAATTTTAATGAATACAGAGCCATGGTAGAAGACACCCCTGTTGAAACTTGTGTTTATGAATTCAGAGATATAAATAATACATTGGTAGCTGCAAGTTTAACTGATAAAGTTGAAGATGGGCTTAGCGGTATATATAAATTCTTTACTCCCAAAAGGTCCAAAAATAGCCTAGGCTCTTGGATAATTGACTGGCATATTGAAGAGACTATTAGATTGAAATTAAAGTATGTATATCTTGGATATTGGATTAAGGAATCCACAAAAATGTCCTATAAAAGTAAATTTAAGGGATTGGAAAAATTAACAAATAATACATGGAAAGATTTTATTGATTAGTAAATAAATTGGGAGGATTTTATGAATAAAAATATTGGTAAAACTAAATTTAAAAGAAGAGATGTGCTAATTGGTGCAACAGCGTTAACTACTATGGGAGTTCTTGCATCATGTAAAGATAATGTTGATGGTGGCACACCAGATAATCCTCAACAAACCGCTTCGGTTTCTAAAAATATAATCCAATGGAAAATGATAACTTGTTGGCCAAGAGATTTTCCAGGAGGAGGAACTCATTCTCAAAAATTAGCTCAAAAAATTACTGAGGCTTCTGATGGCAGATTAGAAATTAAAAATTTTGCTGCAGGAGAACTTGTACCGGCATTTGAAGTATTTGATGCAGTCAGAGAAGGAACTGCTGAATGTGGTCACGCTGCTCCGTACTATTGGATATCTAAACATAAAGCAATTCCATTTTTTTGTACTGTTCCAGGTGGTATGACAGCATTTGAAAAAGCAGCATGGATAATTTATGGAGGTGGGCAAAAGTTATGGGATGAATTATATTATGATTTTGGTGTAAAAAGTTTTTTATGCGGCAATACAGGTGTCCAAATGGGTGGGTGGTTTCAAAAAGAAATTAATTCACTTGAGGATTTTCAAGGTATAAAAATGCGTATGCCTGGTTTAGGTGCAGAAGTAGTTAATAGAATGGGAGGTACAGCTGTTAATATGCCGGCAGGTGAAATAATGCCAGCTTTACAATCTGGTGTAATAGATGCTGCAGAATGGGTAGGACCATGGAATGATTTAGCTTTAGGGTTTTATAAAGTTGCTAAATATTATTATGGACCAGGTTTCCATGAGGGTGGTACATCAAATGAATTAATAATGAATAAAGAGAGTTATGAAGCCTTACCTAAAGATTTACAAGCTATAGTCAAACATGCTTGCCATGCTGGAGCAATAGAAGCACCAGCTGAATACTTCGCTAATAGCGGATTATCTCTGGATGTTTTAGTTAATAAGCATAGTGTAGATGTCAGACCTTTTCCAAAGGAAGTAATTAAAAAAATGTTTGATATATCTAAAGAAGTAGTCGAAGAAACAGCTAGCCTTGGAGAGCTTCATGCAAAAATTTATAAAAGCTGGAGTGATTTCCTAAATCAATCAATGAGATATCAAAAATATAGTGATTATGGCTATATGAGAGATAGATCAGAAGCTTATGGAATATAATAGGAGAAAGTTATGAATAGAAGAAAATTACTTAAAACTGCTGCAGTGGGAACTTTTTTAGCTACTGCAGTTGCATGCGGTAAAAATTCTGAAGATGAGAAAAAAATAATTGCTAAAAATACAGGAAAAATAGAATGGAAAATGGTGACTACTTGGCCTAAAAATTTTCCTGGCCTTGGAACAGGAGCTCAGAGAATTGCAGACAGTATAACAAATATGTCAGAAGGACAATTAACTGTAAAACTTTATGCAGCAGGGGAATTAGTTCCTGCATTTGAGAGTTTTGATGCTGTTAGACAAGAAACTGCTCACATGAGCCATGGAGCAAGCTATTATTGGATTAATAAAAATAAATCAACACCGTTTTTTGCTGCTGTACCAGGGGGATTAACAGCACAAGAGCATAATGCTTGGATTCACTACGGAGGAGGACAAGAGTTATGGGATGAACTTTATGCTGAATTTAATGTAAAAGGATTTTTAGGAGGAAATTCTGGTGTTCAAATGGGAGGTTGGTTTAAAAATAAAATTGAAGCATTAGAAGATTTTAAGGGCTTAAAAATGAGAATGCCAGGATTAGGAGCAGAAGTAATAAATAGGATGGGTGCAACTGCAGTGGCTCTTCCAGGTGGAGAAATTATGCCAGCTTTAGAGTCAGGTGCTATTGACGCTACAGAATGGGTAGGTCCATGGAATGACTTAGCATTTGGTTTTTATAAAGTAGCAAATAATTATTATGGACCTGGTTTTCATGAGCCGGGAACTCATACTGAATGTATAGTTAATAAATCTGCCTATGAAAAACTTCCAAAATATTTACAAAATATAGTGGAACATGCATGTGTATCAGAAAATAATAAAATGTTATCTGAATTTACATATGCAAACAATGTAGCTCAAAAAAAACTTATAGATCTAGGAGTAAATATAAATAATTTTCCTGCCGACGTTTATAAAGAAATGTTTAAAATAAGTAACGAAGTAGTAGCAGAAACAGCTAACGCTGGAGATATTAATAAAAGAATTTATGAATCTTGGTCTAAATTTAAAAAAGAAGCACGAGAAAGAGCTCCATTTGCAGAACAAGGTTATATGGCAAGAAGAGGATAATTATTTAGAAAAACTATCGGTAGGCTTGCCACTTATAGTTCGACAAAAAGGTAATAATAAAATAGGAATAAATCCAAACCACATTATAAAAAAGGTGATATTATTTATCGCCATTATGAAACCTTCTCTAAGGCCTAATGACTCTATAGCTATTAATGACCTATAATTTGGATCTAAGCTTGATAACATAGGTAAGCTGCTTAAGATACTATCCATTTTGTCTTTAAATCCATTTATTATTTGTGGCCCATTTATTAAGGAATTTGAAATACCTCCATAATACATAACTCTTAACTTATCTAAAAATATGTTTGCAATAGATATTGATACTGCTCCACCTAACCGTAATATCAAATTAAACATAGAAGCAGCGTTTTGAATTCCCTCTTTTTTTACGAATAACATAGCTATATATTGATTACCTATCCAAAGTAATTGAGATCCAATACCTCTTAATACTTGTGGCCAAAAAAGTTCTTCAAATCCAAATTCTGATGTAATATTTACCATAAGCCATGTTCCATATATAATAAATAAACAACCTATAAAAATTAAAAACCTTGCTCCTAAAAGATTAATTAAAACTCCTACAAATGGTCCTGTAGCCATCCAAGCTAACCCCATTACCGAAACCATAGATCCAATTTCCCATGGCCCTATACCTCTAACTTCACCCAGAAAAACTGGCAATAAAAATATTGGAGCATAAATTGATACACCAAACACTATTACGTTAATGCAACCAATTGTAAAATTACGGTCTAAAAAAATATTTAAATCAATAATTGGAAACTTTGCAGTAAATTCCCTAATTAAGAAAAGTATTAAGCATGTGAATGATAAGATTGATGCAACTCTTATTTCCTGAGATTTCAACCAATCTAATCTAGTTCCTTCCTGTAAAGTGATCAATAAAAGTAAAAGTCCTATCGCTAATAAAGCTATACCATAGTAATCAATTTGATTAACCAATTCTGGCTCTTTATCATTTAAATCAACAAAAATATAAGCCAATAATAAAATAATAATACCAATAGGTAAATTATATAGGAACATCCATTGCCAACTAATCATTTCTGTTAAAAACCCACCTATTACAGGTCCAAACGCTATAGATGAAACTCCAACTGTTGCTGTAAGAGATAATGCAAACGGAAGTTGTTTTGGCGTAAATAATATATAAATACATGAAAACATTAAAGGCATAAGTGCCCCACCAAAAAATCCCTGCATTATTCTAAAAGACACTACTATATAGAAATTACTTGTTGATGCCGCACCAATACAAGCAACTAAAAAGCCACTAAGTGCAATAAGAAATAATAATCTTATAGAGAGTAATCTTGAAAGCCATCCAGCAAAAGGAATAATAACAACTTCTGCCATTAAATAAGCTGACATAACGTATGAAACCTTATCTAATCCAATATTTAGTGCTCCTTGTAGATTTTTAATAGAAGAACCAACTACTTGCATACTTATTACATTTAAAACAAACCCAAATAATATAATTAGGAACATTCCTAAATTTTTATAATTCATATTAGCCAAAACTCATTATCCAATGATTTGCAAAAGACTTAAAATATTAAAATGATTTATTACTAAATAGCATTTTATTATTATAAAGAAATATAATACTATAATCATATAACTAAAAATTATTACAATTGTTAATTTTTGACTTCAAATATGCGTTTTAAGAGGGGCTAATAATGAAGGAAGATAGCATAGAAGTGTGGGGTTTTAAAACATTTAGACCCTTTAGAATCTATTGGGCTTTAGAAGAATTTAATTTAAAATATAAAAGTTATAAAATTGGATCCAGAACTGGTGAAACTCAGACTAAAGAATATCTAAATATGAACCCAAAAGGAAAAATTCCTTTTTTTAAACACAATGATATTGGAATAAGTGAAAGCGTAGCAGCTATGAACTATGTAGTAAAAAATTTTGAAGCACCTAAAGATTTTTTAGTACCTACATCACCAAAAGATATAGCAAAGATTGATGAATGGTCTTATATGTGCGCAATGGAATTAGATGCACTTGGAGTATATATTATGAGAAGACATCAATCCGAAGCAAATAATGGACTCTCTAACTTATATGGTGAAGCACCCAATGCAATCAAAACAGCAAAAGAACATGTCAATAGAATGCTTTTGGCTTGTGATAGAGATGTTCCTAAGCATAGCTGGTTAATTGGAGATAAACCTAGTTGCGCAGATATAATGTTTATGAGTTGTTTACAAGTGATTAAACTATACAAAATTAACATAAACAGTGATAAAATAAATGCTTATTATGAAAGAGTAGTTAAGAGAAAACAATATATAAATGCTATGATAGAAAGTTATGGACAGCCAACATTAGAAAAGTATATAATATCAAATCTAAAATAATATAAATGAGATAAATATGAAAAATAAGGGTCCCTTAACAGGAATAAAAGTTATAGACTTAACAGCTATGATTTCTGGCCCGGTGTGTACAATGATGCTAGGCGACCAAGGTGCTGATGTAATTAAGGTGGAGCCATTAACTGGAGAACTTACTAGAAAAGTAGGTAAAACAAAGAATGGCATGACAACATCTTTTTTGTGTGCAAATAGAAGTAAAAGGTCAATTACATTAAACTTAAAAGATCATAAGGGTATTAATGTCCTTAAAAAATTGATAAAAAAGGCAGATGTTTTAGTTCAAAATTTCAGACCTGGTACTATGAAAAGAATGGGCTTGAATTATGAAGAAGTAAAAAAAATCAATAAAGAAATCATATATGCATCTATAAGTGGTTTTGGAGAAAAAGGACCTTATGCCAATCAAAGAGTTTATGATCCAGTTATTCAAGCTTTATCCGGGTTAGCAGATATTCAAAGAGATCAAAAAACTAATTTTCCTAAAATGGTTAGAACAATTATACCAGACAAAACTACTGGATTGGCGGCAGCTCAAGCTATAAGCTCTGCTCTATTCTATAAAGAAAGATATGGTACAGGGCAACATATAAAACTTGCTATGCTGGATGTGATGGTTGCATACTTATGGCCTGAGGGAAGCGCCTCATTATCATTCTTGGGAGAAGAAGGCGATCCATCTGATGGACAAATGGGATTAGACCTTGTTTTTGAAACTAAAGATAATAGATATATAACTGCTGGGGCGGTAACTGATAAGGAATGGTTAGGCATGTGTGAAGCTCTGGGAAGAAAAGATTTACTTAATGATAAAAGATTTAATACTCCAAGAGCTAGATTTGAAAATAAAACTGAAAGACGTTTATTAGTATCTCTTGAGATTAAAAAACACAACTCCAAAGAAATTTTAATGAAATTACATAAAAACCAAGTTCCGAGTGCGCCTATTTTAAGTAGGACTGAACTATTAGAGAATGAACAAATAATTGAAAATAAAATAATAGAATTTCATGATAGTGAAATTTTTGGAACTATAAGATCTCCTAGGCCCGCTCCAATCTATTCTAACAGTCCTATTAATGGAGAACAATTAGCACCTTTATTAGGAGAGAATAGTAAAGAAATTCTCAAAGAAATCGATTATAATGATGAAGAAATTGATAACTTAATAAAAAACAATATTACTTCAAGTATAAACTAGTTTCTACAATCTCTATTTATAATAACATCCTTCATTAAGGTTTTACACAAAATTGCTTTCTTGAAATGAACATTATCTGACATCACGCTGCTTAAATCTGAATCGTTAAAAATAGATTTATAGAAATTAGCTGCCTTGTATTTAATATTTTTCATATTACTTTTAAAAAAAACAGATCTTCTGAATGAAGCATAAGACAAATCTGCAAATTGCATATTTGAATTAGAAAAATTTACACCTCTTGCTTTCGTCTCAGATAAAATTGCATACGATAAATCTGTGTAATCCATTAATGATAAAGATAATAACGATTTTCTAAAATCTGTTTTAATAAATGATGAAGATGATAAAGTAGATTTTTGAACATTAGCGTTTGTTATTTTTGCTTCATCTAAAACAGATGCCTTAATTATCACACCATACATTTTACCTAAATTAAAATTAGCTGAATTAAAATTTGTATTAACTATTGTAGAAGAAGTCATATTTACCTGCTCAAAATTCACATTTATAAAAATACTATTTTCTATTGTGCTTGTTGGCATATCAGTATTAATAAATGTGGAATTTGTAAAATCTGAATTTTTAATCTGAGTATTTGCCATTTTAGCATTGTTAAAATTTGTATTAGCTAAATTTGAATTAATAATTATAGACTGATCTAAATAACTATTTTCAAAATTATAATTACTTAAATCACATTGATCACACTTACTATTCTTTAAAAAATATTCTACATCTTTTTCATCATAGGAATGTGAAAGATTGCTATTTAGTATTATTAAGATAATGTAAATATAAAATGATAGTCGCATTAATACCTCTTATAAGTGGTGGGCGATATTGGATTTGAACCAATGACTTCCTCGATGTCACCGAGACACTCTACCCCTGAGTTAATCGCCCTATTATAGTAATATATAAATTAATAGTATTAATTTATAAAGATATAAAAAATTATTATACTCCAAATAACGGATAAAAATTGTAATAATCTATCCTTTAATATTGAATCTGTAGGATCTCCTAAATACATACCTTTCCATGCAATATTTAAATACCTTAAGAATATTGCTATGAAAAAAGGAAATGATATCCAAATCATATCACTTTCGTGTCTAACTGCTACATCTACGTCAAATGAAAATAGTCCATAAGAAAATAAAGTAATAAATATTGAAATTATCAAAATAATTTTTAGGAAACTTTTGTTCCAATTAGCAGATACATATTTATTATTTATAACTATTTGCCCCAATCTTTTTCCTGTTGCTAAACTAATTGCAGCAAAACTTACTATTAATAATGTCCATATTGACTGTTCAATATCTGACGCAACTCCACCAGCAAAAATCCTAATAATAAACCCTAAACTTACTGATAAAATATCTAAAATGATTACATACTTTAGATATAAAGAATAAAGAATATTTATTATAAGATATAAAAGTAAATAATTTAAACATTTAGGTATAAATATAATTAATATAAATAATGAAAAAATTATAAATAATATGGAAAGAATATAACCTGTATTTTTTGATATTATTCCATTTGCAATAGGTCTGTTCTTAGTTCTATTATTTTCTTTATCTGTAATTATATCTTGAATATCATTAAATATATAAATTCCACTTGCCATAAAACAAAATGAAATAAACACATAAATAGAATTTATAATACTATCGTCCGAATATTCGCTAAAACTTAGTAATAAAGGAAAAAAAATTAATAAATTTTTTACCCAGTGATGTATTCTAATTAATGATAAATATTGTCTAATCATAAAATAAATATTCCGTTTAATTCCTATTCATGGTAATCAATAATAAGCTTAAAATAATACTATAATGAAAGATAAGTTACTATTAATATGAGAATTTTTATATATACATTACTTGCATTAATTATAAGTTTCAATGCTTATAGCTTTAATGATACATGTATTGACTCTATAAATTTTCCTTTTTGTTTATATGATAAAGGGAAACAAGAATTTATAATTCTTAGAAATGAAAAAGAAGTTGGTTGGCATAAAGTTGAATTCAAAAAAACAGATAAAGGCTATGAAGTAAAGTCAACTGCATATATCAAAGCACGATACCTTTTATTACTAGATTATATATTTGAATATTCCTCAACTTCAATTTGGGAAAATAACCAATTAGTTCAAAATATAATTGATATTGATGATGACGGAAATGATTATTCTATATTAATTAACCGAATAGACGCTAATAAGTTAGAAATTGTAAATGAAGATAAAGAAATTAATGTGCATATCGGAAATAATATTTACCCTTCTGATCATTGGCATCCATATGAAATAAAAAGTAAATATCTACTTAATACTTTGAATGGAGAAGTTTTAGAAATATCTATTAAACAAATTGATAACTCTACTTGGTATGTAGATGGAAAAGTAAAATATTATATAAATTATGATGAACAAGGAAGATGGATAGGACTAAAATTTGATGCTGACGAGGATGATATTATAGAATATATATGTACTACTTGTTAATAATTCCTATTTTTTTTTCAACTAATATGAAAAAACTTTTTATTCTATGACTATTTTTTCCAAAATCACTTTTACCAGTTCTTGAAGCTGATCTTACATTAACCATAATATTACCTGAAACTAATTCTTCTATTTTAATAATCATATCATCCTTAAATTTATACCAAAAACTCTCTTCTAAAGCTTCTATTATTCCTTCTTCTAAATTTGTATAGGTAATCTCTAATCCCATATTCTTTAAAGTAAGCAGAGATTCATTAAAAACTGTCTCCTTAGATATATTACTCAAAACTAATGGCTTTAAATAATAATTAGGCATTTTAAAACCACCAAACTTCTGAATTAGGTAATGCTCTTCTTCAGGTAAATTATGCTCAACATTAACTTTAAATTTGAGTAATTCGTTATAATCAGTACTTATATCGTTAATTAATGGATTACTTCTTAAATCTAAAATCTGAATATAAAAAAAAATTATAATTGTAATATTAAAAAACAAAATAAAAAAACTTAACATAAAGTTAATAAACTTTTTGTATAATTTGAAAGTATAGCCTATTGAAATTAATGCCAATGCAAAAGAAAGTATCGAGATATATAGAGCATATTTAGTTAAAAATAATAAAGAATACCCTGCACTAAATATATTATATCTATAACCTAATACTCCAATTAATAACAAAAATATTACAATCAATGTAGTTATAGACGCACTCAAAAGAACATAATTAGTACCTTCATCATGCCTCTTAAATTTAAAATTTCCCATTGCTTTATCCTAATTTAACATTAAGAGTAATATTATTTAAAAAAATAACAATTAAAATAACTTAAGAATTATAATAATAAAAATATTAAAAATTATAAAGATCAATAAAATGCAAAATAAAAATTTTATAAGTATACTATGGATGATAGGTTTTATTATAAACATAACTATAATGGCTTTATGTATCCGAGAATTAAGTAATAAATATAGCTCATTTGAAATACAAAATTTTAGAAACTTTTTTAGTATTTTTATTATAATATTTATTTATTTATTTAAAAAAAATGCAGAACTTAATACTAAACAAGTAAAAAATAATTTTATTAGAAATATATTTCACTTTATTGGTCAATCTTGTTGGACATGGGGATTAACAATACTTCCCTTAGCCCTTGTATTCTCTTTAGAATTTACAATGCCGATATGGGCAGCTATAATTGCTTTATTGTTTTTAAAAGAGAAAATAAATTTTAATAAAATATTGTTTTTAATAATTGGCTTGTGTGGAACATTTATAATTCTTTTACCCGATACTAATAATGTAAGCTTTTATAATATTATTGTATTATTTTCTGCCATATCATATGCAGCTGCACATAGTTTTACTAAAAAACTTACTGAAACAGATAGTATTTTATCAATACTATTTTTTATGTCAGTAATTCAATTACCTCTATCTATTTTTGGATCTTTAATTATAGGAAAAATTAATTTTTATATATTTAATGAGCTGCCACTAATTATTTTTTTAACAATTACTTCTTTATTTGCTCATTTATCTTTGTCTAGTGCGCTAAAGAATTCAGACGCGTCATTTATACTGCCTGTAGATTACATAAGACTGCCTTTAATTGCATTTGTAGGCTGGTATTATTACGACGAAATTATGACCTATAACGTTATTATAGGTAGTAGTTTAATTATATTTGGTACAATAATTTTTTTAAGAAAAGATTTAAATAATAGGTAATTTCAGAGTTACTAAACAGTAACTCTGAAATTTTAACAGAATAAATTATTTATTAAGAAACAATTTTTAAATTATCTGCAGAAGCTTTACCATTTTGGCCTTCTACTAATTCATATTCTACCTTATCTCCCTCATTAAGAGTATCAAGTCCCGCACCTTGAACAGCTGTTATATGCACAAATGCATCTTTATCACCATCTTCAGGACTAATGAAACCATAACCTTTTTTAGGGTTAAACCACTTAACAATACCTACAGGCATATCTTTTTCCTTATCTTA
>PTKH01000037.1 GCA_002937655.1 Alphaproteobacteria bacterium MarineAlpha9_Bin3
CTTACTTCTTCAGATGCATACCTCTCTAAAGTTTCCATATTACCTGTATCAGGAGCAGAACAATTAAATGCCTCTGGCCCAAATTGAGTTCTTCCCATCAACTCGCATAAATGCCCATATTCATAATTTGTTAAACCAGCTCCACGATCACTCTCTGGTAAAAATAAATTCCATAAACCTTCAGATTTAGCTTTTTCTTTAATACCTTCTAGTATTTGTGATGGCTGCCATCTATCGCCTTCAGCAATCTCTGCTGCAATTCTTTCTTCATTAGGATAAACATTTTCATCCATAAATTTGCTTACTCTTTCCAATAATTCTACAACTTTAGGCGATAACTCTGGTAACATTTCTCTCTCCATTTCAATAATGTATAAACAAAAACTGTAAAATCATTAATATAAATAATAATTACTTTTTAAGGAAGACAATTCTACAAATAATTTTATAATATTTTTATTAAATTAATATTTACATATTCACCTTTAGAATAATTGAAGCCTGAAAATTTTATATCTAACACGTATATAGATAATTTGTTTTTATTTGCCTTCATTATAAATTCCTTTATGTATTTATCTTCTACAATTACATATGATATTTTATTTTTTTTAATTTTATCTATAGATTCTTCACTACTAGTTAATATTTTAGAACTTGAGCCTAATCTATATACTAATGAAGGCTCTGAATATCCTAACATTCCGAATGAACCTTGAATATTTTCTTCTTTAATATATTCATAAATATTTTCCGTTATCCAAATTTTACTTAATTGATTAGGTAAAAATATCAATGCTATATTTAATGCTAGTAAATTTGAGAAAACAACAGTTATTAAAGAAATTAAATAATTTCTTTTTAAAAGTGAATATGAAATGATTAGAAAACCTATCATATATATAAAAACAATAAGAAAAACTGATAAAGTAAATCCTTCACCAAATTTTATTGCTAGAATCCAAACTCCTATGGAAATAATTATACCACCTAGCGCAGGTAATAAAGAAATTAGTCTTACATATAACTTATCAAGTGTAACTAATATATTTTTGTTATTTAATGAAACAATCATAGCAGCTGTGAGAATTGCAAGACTAGGTAAAAGTGGAAGAATATAATGCATTAGTTTGGTAGGTATTAGTTCAAATATAATCCATGCTGGCAACACAGAACATAGTAAAAATATTACAACTATATCTTTTCTATTATGGTAAGCCCATATACAAGTAGGAACAATAAAAAGAAAAATTGGCCAAGCTGAAACAATTGACGATAAAAGATATGTTCCAGGAGGTGCTCCATGCGATTCTTGAGCACTTATCAATTTTAGAAACATATCTTTTTTTACTGATTCTAAAAATATAGAATCACTATCACCAAAATTGATTATGACAAACCAAGGTAAAGCAACTATTATAAATAATATTAAGCCAATTGGAATATGTACATCCTTAAAAAATAATTTTTTGCTGAATATTTTAAAAAATATAGCTGTAAAAAAAATAAACATAATTACTAAAGGCCCTTTTATAAGGAAAGCAAAGCCTATTATAATCCACGCTAAAAAAATAAAATATTTTGAATTAGGCGCTTCTTTAAATTTATTATCGAATATAACTTTAGATAAAATATAAATTATAAATAAAATACAAGCTAATAAAACAGAGTCCGTTTTTGCTATATGAGATTCAATGATAACTAATGGCGAACTTACTAATAATAAAGCTGCGATAATGCCTTGAATTCTTCCAAACAAAATTTTACCTAATAAAAATGTTAATAATACAGAAATACTAGCAGCTATTGCTGAGGGTAATCTATAAGACCACAGTGGTGGTTGCTCTAAATACAAAACATTTTTAACTATAGTTGCTGATAAAGCTTGTAACCAATATATGCCAGGGGGTTTCTTTAAACGAGGAGTATCTAAAAATTTAATATTTATAAAATCTTTAGACTCTAGCATTTGAACTGTCGCTTGAATATATCTCGATTCATCCCTATCTAAAGGAGGAATAGTGTTTAGAGATAAAAAAAAACAAATAAAGACTAGAAAGCATAGTAAAATTTTTATATGTAAGTGCTTATAATCTAAAAGTTTTAAATTTATCATTTTCAACCACAAAGTAAAAAACATGTTTAAAAAATTTTATTACAATCTAATACTATTAAGTACTCGTAGCTATAAAAAATAATTATTAATTTGGAAATATAATAAATGGATACCTACATCCCAACAAAAAATGAGAGTTTACTGAATGAAAGTCTTAATTCGTCAAAAAATATAGCCATAATTGGATCAGGTATTTCAGGGCTATCTGCAGCTTGGTTTTTATCAAAAAAACATAAAGTCACTGTTTATGAAAAACAATATAAATTAGGGGGACACTCGAATACTATAAATATAAACTATAATAGAGAAGGAAATAAAGAAATACCTATTAGCGTTGATACAGGGTTTATAGTTTACAATAATAAAAACTATCCAAATTTAACGAAATTTTTCGAAACACTTGGAGTAAATTGTATAGATAGTGATATGTCTCTATCAATATCACTTAATAATGGCAAATATGAGTATTCTGGTTCAGGTTTAAGAGGAATTTTTGGGCAAAAAAAGAATGTATTTAATATTAATCAATGGAAATTATTATCTGATATTTTTAGATTTAAGAAAATTGCTACAAATTATATAAAAAAGAATAAAGATGATAAAAGTGTTATTGGTCATTGGTTAAAATATAATAATTTTTCTTCTTTTTTTATTAATAGATATATAATGCCAATTGCTTCAGCAATTTGGTCGTGCTCTAATAAAGATGCACTCATGTTTCCAACTAAGACTTTTTTGTACTTCTTTTACCATCATGGATTACTCAATATAAAAGATAGGCCTAAATGGAAAACCGTTAAAAATGGAAGTCAGAAATATATTAAAAAAATTTTAAAAAGTTCTAATTTTAGTTATGAAACTAATAGCTCTATTGAAGCTGTTGTACCAAATGAAAACTCTGTAATTATAAAATTTAAAAATAGTGAAATTAAATATGACCATGTGATTATGGCTTGCCATGCAGATCAAGCAATAAAACTTATTAAAGGAACTCATAAAAAGGTTAAGAAAGTACTAAATTATTTTAAATTTTCAAAAAATAAAGTAGTACTTCACTCTTCTGAGCAATTTATGCCAAAAAATAGATCCTTGTGGTCATCATGGAATTATACTAGTTCTATGGATGAGAATACAAAAATAGGTGACAAACCTATTCAAGTAACGTATTGGATGAATTTATTACAAAATATTGATAAAAATTTTCCTTTATTTGTATCCTTAAATCCTGAAGAAGGTAGTATTGATAAGGATTTAATTTTTAAAGAAATATTATATGACCATCCTATTCTGGATGAAAATGCCTTAATAGGACAGTCACAATTAAATGATATTCAAGGAATCAAAAATATATGGTTTGCTGGAGCATGGACAAAATATGGTTTTCATGAAGATGGAATAAAATCTGGAATAGCTATTGCGGAAAAATTAGGCTGTAAGGTGCCATGGAATTTAGATAGTAAAACGAAAAAACAAAAAATATATACTTCATAATAAATAAAGGCACTAATAATGGGCTTACTAAAACACATTTATATTTATAAAGGTTTTGTAAGCCACTATAGGTTTTATCCTAAAATACATAAATTTAAATATAGAATTTTTTCTTTATTTATAAATTTAGAAGAATTGGATAATATTTCAAAAAAAGCAAAGTTATTTTCTATAAATAAATTTAATTTATTTAGTTTTTGTTATAAGGACCATACTGAGAAACCATTTGGAAATCCTCTATTTTGGGCTAGGAAAATATTTTCTAATTTAGGTCTTTATTCTGCCAATGATAGAATATTTATTCTTTGCTATCCTAGAATATTAGGGTATGTTTTTAATCCATTAACTACCTATTTTTGTATTGATACAAATAATAAGATTAAGGCAATAATATATGAGGTTCATAATACTTTTGGAGATCGACATAACTATGTTACTAAATATAATAAATTAAATGAAAAAGTAGATAAAGTATTTCATGTTTCTCCTTTTTTTAATATAGAGGGAGAATATGAATTTGATACAAAACTTAATAACAAATCTCTAAAAATTGAAATAAAATATTATAAAAAAGATAGAACTAATTTGCTTAATGCAATATTTTATGGAGAGCAATCTGAATTTAATGATAAATATTTATTATTATGTTTTTTTCTATATCCACTAATGACTTTAAAGGTTATATATTCTATTCATTTTCAAGCATTATTACTCTGGATTAAAGGTATTCAATTCTTTAATAGACCAATACCCAGTAAAGATATAATATCATTTAGCAAAACTCTTATAAAAGATGATAAAAAAAATGATAAATAAAATTAACAAAAATATTATTAATAAATTGTTTTTTATTAAAAATGGTTTATTGGAAGTAACTTTTTCGGATAAGGAAAAAATATTTATAGGAGACAAAGAGTCTAATTTAACTGCTTATTTGAATATACACTCTTTTAATGCTTTTAATAGAATTATCAAATCTGGTTCTATTGGTTTTTCTGAAGCTTATATAAATAGCGAACTATCTAGCCCTGACATATCTAAAGTAATATTTCTGTTTTCATTAAATAGAAATCATAATAAAAATATTATTTATGGAAAAAGAATTTACAGTCTTTGGAATTACCTTAAACATGCAATAAAACCTAACACTAAATCAGGTAGTAAAAAAAATATTTCTTATCATTATGACCTAGGAAATAAATTTTATTCTAAATGGTTAGATAATTCTATGACCTATTCTTCAGCTTTATTTGATAATAAAGAACTCAACTTAACTAATGCACAAAATAATAAATATAGTAACATATGTAAAATTATAAATTTAAAGGAAGGAGATGATATTCTTGAAATAGGTTGCGGTTGGGGAGGTTTTGCAGAGTATGCTGCTAAAAAATATAAAAGTAAAATTACATCTATTACCTTATCTTCGAAACAAGCAGAGTATGCAAAACAAAGAATTCAAAAAGAGGGTTTATCAGATTTAATTAATATTCAAATTTGTGACTATAGAGAAATAAATAAAAAATATGATAAAATTATATCTATTGAAATGTTTGAGGCTGTTGGAAAAAAATATTGGCCAGTTTTTTTTCAAAAACTAAACCAAAATATTAAAGATGATGGATTAATTGGTATGCAATTAATTAGTATTAAAGATGACCTTTATTCCAAATATAAAAATAATGCAGATTTTATTCAAAAATATATATTTCCTGGAGGTTTTTTGCCTTCTATTGATTCTCTTCAAAAAATGACATCCAAATATGGACTTAAAATGAGTGTAGAAAAAACTTTTGGAAAAGATTATGCAAATACACTTTCAATTTGGAGAAATAATTTTCTATCTAACTGGGATGAAATATCTAAAGAAAAAAAGTTTGATATTAAATTTAAAAATATGTGGGAATATTATCTTGCTTATTGCGAGGCAGGTTTTTTATCTAACTCCATTAATGTTCACCAAATAATTTTAAATAAATAAAATTTAATCCATTTAAAAGGCAATATACGTAGAGTAAATATGAAAGTTGAGAGGTACAAAAAAAACAAACCGCACTTAGATTTAGAAAAATTTTTTTCTGGTAATATTACAGCTTGGGGTTTATTTGAAGACCCTTTCGGTTTTGTAAGAAAAAGATTTAGCTGCATAATCAAAGGTAGTTGGGATAAAAAATTTAATACTTTAAATATTAAGGAAGATTTTATTTATGATGATGGTATTCAAGAAACTCGAAATTGGAAATTAATTAAAGTTAGTGATAATAGGTATGAGGGTTTAACTGATAATGTTATAGGAAAAGCAATAGGCTATACTTCAGGAAACACCTTTAATTGGAAATATACTTTTGAACTTTCGCTTTTTGGACGTAAAACTAGAGTTAATTTTGATGATTGGATGTATCTCCAAAATAACGAAGTAATAATTAATAAAGCAATAATGAGAAAATTTGGTATTAAGCTTGGGACTGTCATCTTATTTTACAAAAAAAATTAATACT
Source organism: Alphaproteobacteria bacterium MarineAlpha9_Bin3 (assembly GCA_002937655.1). GTDB lineage: Bacteria > Pseudomonadota > Alphaproteobacteria > TMED109 > TMED109 > TMED109. Next base: position 6,106 of record PTKH01000037.1, read on the forward strand.
TCTACTATCTATTTTTTTTTAACATTAACTTTTTATATAGCGGCCATGGCATTATCGTAATTAATTTCATGATTAATGCAAAATTAAATGGAAAACTAATTTCGAATTTTTTAGAGTATAATAATTTTTTATAAATTATATTAGCCGCTTTTTCAGCCTCAATTATGAAAGGCATTTTAAATTTATTTTTATCTGTTAAGGGTGTTTTTACAAAACCAGGATAAAAAATTCTAAAACGAACTTCACTGCTATGATAGTCAATTTCAAAACTTTCTATTGCTGTCTTGATAGCTGCCTTTGAAGAACAATATGCTGCGGACATTGGCATACCTCTCCAACCGGCAATAGAAGAAACTATAGCTATTTGCTTTATATTTAATATTGAAATGAAGGGTTGCAAAATAATAATATGATTTAATACTGAGGTATAGTTCAGGTCAATCATTTTTCTTGTAGATTTAACAGTTGCTAATTTAGAATCTTCTCTAATATAAGTTCCAGCGTTTAGGATTACAAAATCAAGATTTTCTGTATTTTCTGCAATAAATTTTGAACAAGTTAGAATTTGATCGGCATTAGTTACGTCTAGTGGTAAAGCAACTATTTTGCCTTTCAAATTTAATGAACGAGATTCATTAACTAAATTATTTAAATTTTCTAATGATCTTGAACTTGCAAATACCGTATATCCATTTTTTGCAAAACATAGTGATGTAAATTTGCCTATTCCGCTAGATGCGCCTGTAATCCAGCAAGTTTTAGACATTTAAATTTTTAAGAAGTTTAAGATAGGGCCAAATAGGCCTTTAAATTTTAATTTTCCTTCATAAACAACTAAACAGACACAACCTTCTTTTGGGTCTGAAATAGGAGTGTGACTGTTATTTTCATCTTCTATTGCTACATCTCCTGCATCATAACTACCATTTTCATCTGAAAAGCCGCCATGAATGACTAGGGTAAGTTCTTGTGCCTCATGCCCATGATTAGGAAGCTTTTTTCCTGGGGGAATAGAGAGCATTCGTGCGCGAGTATTTTTATTTGATTGTCCCAAATCTATATCAAAATATTTTATCCCGCCGATACCTTTTTTCCAATTTTCCGTAAGGCTATCGCCATCCGGTAAATATTTTTGCAAAACTACAGGTATATTCTTAAAAATATCACTAGTGCCTAAAACATCACTTGAATCTATAGAATAGTCATCATTATTAATCCTGGACATAATATTATCTAAGGACGAGGAATCTACTTCAACTGAATTTGATATCTCTAAAAGCTTCCCTCCTAATTTTTCAAAAGTTTCAACATCTCTTCTACACTTACTACAGGAAGTGATATGAGAAGCTACGATCAAACTTTCGGAAGGAGAAGAATTTCCAGCAGCATATGAAAGTAAGATTTCAGAATGTAAGTGGTGTTTAATCATGGATGGTTCCCTCTAATAATTTTTTTAATCTTGTTGATGCTAATCTAATTCTAGATTTAACCGTACCTAAAGGCATTTTAAGTTCTTCTGCAATTACAGAATGCGACTTATCTTCATAATAAGTCATCTTAATTAACTTAGATTGCTCATCTGGTAATAAACTAATAGCATCATTAATTTTAAGAGACTGCTGTTTAGAACCATAAGCATCGTCAGCTGACTCCTCTTCATTTGGAGTCAACATAGGATCCATTGGATCAAGTTGAGGTCTTATTTCTTTTCTTAACATATCGATACGTTTATTTCGGGCTATAGTAAAGAGCCAAGTACTTACGGCGGCTTTACTTCTGTCGAAGGTTTCAGACTTTCTCCAAACGGTAAGCATAACTTCCTGAAGTAAATCTTCAGCTACAATATCATTAGAGCCTAGCTTCATTAAATATCCCTTTATACGTGGACCAACTAACTTAAATAAATTACTAAAAGCAGATTTATCTTTGTCGGTTGCCACTAAACTAATCAAACGGGTTAACTCCTCATCTTTTACTGCTGGTTTTAACACTTTATAAGCTTTATCCTTTTTATAATCTATGTAGGACATTTTAGCTGATATATCTGCAGTTTCAATAGTATTTTCTAAAAACATTTCACCCTCCATAACATCTTACGCAAGTAATAATAATATGGATCACATAATTATTTTATTTTTTCATATGCATGTAGTGCATTTTCTCTTGATAATTTAATATCTACTATTGGCTTCGGATAATTTTTACCAAGGGAGACATCTGCTTCCTTTAAAACCAATTCCGGTGCTTCCCACGGGTTAAACAAATATTCATCTGGCATATTTTTAAGAGCAGGAAGATATTTTCTTGTATATGATCCATCACAATCAAATCTTTTTCCCTGGGCAACAGGATTAAATATTCTAAAATATGGCGCAGCATCTGTTCCAGAGCCCGCTACCCATTGCCAGCCTGCGCTATTATTAGCTAGATCAGCATCAAATAAACAATCCCAAAAATAATTTTCGCCCTTTCTCCAATGAATTAACAGATTTTTTACTAAAAATGAAGCCACTATCATTCTTACTCTATTATGCATATAGCCAGTAGAATATAACTCTTTCATACCTGCATCTATAATTGGATAACCAGTTTCACCTTTTTTCCATTTTTCGAAATAATCGTTGTTATCGACCCACGGAAAACTATCAAATTTAATTTGTAAGTTTTTTTCAGGAAGATAAGGAAAATGATATAATAAATAATAAGAAAATTCTCGCCAACATAATTCACTTAAAAAATGAGTAGTATTTTTATTTTGTTTCAAATTACATGTGTCCACCCATAATCTTTTTGGCGATATTTCACCAAAATGCAAATGAGGAGAAAGACGAGAAACATTATTTTTTGCAGGAAAATTTCTACCCTCTTTATATTCTAAAATACCTTTTCTAAAAAATTTTTCTGCTTTCTGAATTGCTGCTTTTTCTCCTACTTTCCATGAACTAATCACTTCATTTTCCCAGCTTAAATTAGTTAAAAGATTTAGGTTATTTATATTATTGTGACTGCTATTAGATACATAATTTATTCTTGATGTATCAAAATCTTCAATATCAATATTATCCAATGTTAAATAAGCTTTTTTAAAAAATGGAGTAAAAACCTTATATGGAGTATTATCATCTTTCAAAACTTCCCAAGGTTCTCTTATTAATGATCCATTAAAAGATTCTGCTTTAACGTTATTATCTATTAAAATTTTTTTTATTTTAGTATCTCTGGAAATACTAAACGGCTCATAACATCTGTTCCAATAAACACCATTAATTCTATTATTCTGTATTAAATCAATTAAAATATTTTCAGCATTTCCTCTAAAATAATTAAGTTTGTTCCCTATACTTGAATTTAAAGCATTTAAAGAATTATATAACCAAACTTTACTAGCTGCACCCATATTACGTTCATTTTTATCTTTAGTATCATTAATATAAATGGGGAATATATCTGCATTATGAGCGGCAGCTTCCAAAGCAGGATTATCTTTAAGTCTCAAATCTTTTCGAAACCAAACTATATTTAAATTTCTTATCATTAATACTCCAAATTCATTTACATCTCTATTTAATCACCTATATTACGTTTCTATAAAGATTTTAGATGGACATTATATTATGGTTAAATGGCTCTTAATTGTTTACTTTTTTATTATTAATTTAAATATAGCTTACAGTATAGACAAAAAAATTGAAGCAGAGTTAATTCCTCATTGTGGAATGACTAAAGGAGGAGTTGCCACAGCCACACCAGATGGAAAAATATATTATTGTGCTCAAAGAATAGCAAATATTGATTGGAATTTTCCAGGAGCTGTTGACTTTTTTATACTCCATGAATATGGCCATATAGTTTTACAAAGCGGAAATGAATTAGAAGTAGATTGTTGGACAGCTCATGAATTTTCCTTAATGAAAGATGAAAAGTCTAAAAAATCTTTAAAAGAAGCCCTTAAGTTTATTAGAGGATTTAAATTACCGGATCCTAAATATGGAGGTACAGGGGAAGAAAGAGCTACTCTTATAGAAAATTGTATGGAATACGGGCCTGATTATTATAAAAATAATTAATTTTTTATAATCTTCTTTTTTATTTTTCCTGCTATTCTTCCTAGCTTTTTTGCTGGCTCTGGGTCTCTTGCTATTTCACCCGCTCCTCTTGCAACTTTTCTTGCAGTTTCTTTTGCTTTTGCTCTTACTCTCGGATCTGAAGCAGCTTTTCGTAAGGCAAATCTAATAATATTTCTTAACATTATTCAAACATGAATTATTTATGATAAAAAATCTATAAAAATTTGACAAAAAATTAATATAAAAATATGTTTTTATTTAATTAGGTGCCTAGTATTAGGTGAAAAGGGAATGAGATATTTTATACAAATTGCCTCAGCTGCCCCCGCAACTGTAATTGAAGAGAATGTCCGTATAACCACTGTATAAATTTATGGGAAGGTTGGATAATCTAAGAAGCAATGAGCCAGGAGACCTGCCTAATTGAGTGCTATCGACTGTTGAGAGGGGATGTTCAATAGAGCTTTAACTTAAAGTGATGGTGCAATTATATCCATTGTTTTAAGGTTTACAAAATCTCAAAACAATATTGTATTAATTAACGCAAAATAATTATTTTTTGTGAAATTTTGAATTGGTCCATAATATTGTTTATTAATAAAAAATTTATTTATTTAATTTTTGCCACAGTAATTATTCTATTTTTAAATAAAGTAATAGCAGAAGAGATAAATATTCTAGAAAATATAACTGTTACAGGAAATTACTATCCTAAAAAATTAAAAGAGACTGGGTCTGCTGTTACTATTATTACAAGTCAAGATATAGATAAAAGTGGAATGTCTTATGTCTCCCAAATACTTAGCGCAACTGCTGGTTATCAAGACTATAAGAGTGGTGGTCCTCAGTCACTAACTCGAGCATTTCTTCGAGGAAATGAAACAGATCATACCTTAATACTAATTAATGGAATGAAAATAGTCGATTCTTCAACTGGACGAGGATCCGTAGATTTAGAGAGAATTAAGTTAAATGGTGTTGAAAGAATTGAAGTTTTAAGAGGATCACAAAGTGCAATTTATGGATCTGAAGCTATTGGAGGTGTAATAAATATAATTTTAAAAAGAGGAACTAAAGAACAAGTTAAATATCTAAATATGGAATTGTCTAACAGATTAGATAAAAATATTGATACAGGTATATCTGGCAATTCAGATAATTTATACTTTTCACTAAATTATCATCACTCGGAAGGGCCTGGGATTTCAGCAGCAGAAAAATCATTAGGTTATAATGAAAATGATAGCTATAACATTGATACTGCTAACTTAGTCATAGATTATGACTTTAATCCTAAAACGGAAATTTCTTTAGTTTCTAGAGTCTTTACATCTGAAATAGAAGAAGACGAAGCGCCTCTGGGTCCATTTATTGATGCAGATAGACAAGCCAATTTACTAGATTGGCAATCTTCCATCTCCTTAAATAAAGATTATGAATTATTTTCTTTAGAAGCCAACACATCTATAGCAAAGGCGCGCCGATACCAGCTTAAAGAAGATAGAAAATTTAGATGGTATATAGCTGATCTTCATTCAGCAAAATTTAAAATTGATATCCCCCTTAATAATAAAGAAAAATTTATTTTTGGAATAGATACAGAACGATCTCACATGGATACTCAAGACCAATATAACGCATATGATTTTAAGGTCTCTTCATCATCAAGCTTTTATTCTTATTCAAATAATACGATAAAAAACCTATTTATTGATGCAAGTTTTAGAAGCAATCACCATGACTTATTCGGCTTATCTAATACTTATCGAATAGCCGGAAGTTATATACTATCTAATTCAGGTTTTAGGATACATTCTAGTTATGGTACAGGATACAGAGCTCCTACCTTAGATGAAATTTATGGTTCATATGGAAGTATTTCCATAAAAGAAGAAACTAGTAGAAGTAGAGATATTGGAATAGAGTATATTTCTCCAAAAAATAATTTAATAGCGGATTTAACACTATTTGCAACACAAATAGATAATCTTATAGGTTATGGACCAGCTCCTGGCTATAAGTTTTCAAATCAAGGTAGTGCAAAAAACAAAGGTTTAGAGCTTTTTGTTAAATATATTGTATCTAAAGAAATTATGATAAATTCTCATTATAATTTTTTAACAACTAATAATAATGGCAGATCTTTATCAAGGAGAAAAAAGCACTCCGGTAAAACTTCATTTAGTTATAATCCAGAATATTTTACAAGTTTATCTTTTAATTCATCTGCAGAATATCACTCTAATGCAAGAGATGGTGCATTTTCCGGCGGTCATATAGCCGGTTATACTCTTATACATAGTAACTTGAGCTATAATTTGAGTGATAATAGCAAGATACAAATAAAAATTGATAACTTGTTAGATCAAAAATATTCTAAAGCTGATACGGCTGGCTCCTATGGAAGAACTTTAAGCTTAGGAGTAAAATTAAATTTCTAACTAGATATTAAAGAATATCATTTTACTTTAATTTAATCTTTATAGGTTGAAGCATACTTTTGATAAAGTTGAATAGCTCTATTACATACTGAACCTATTTCATATTCAACTTTATCAATTTTTCTAACTGGTAAAACTTTACCAAAATTTCCAGTACTAAATACTTCATCAGCAACTAATAAATCATTTGTACTGACTTTCGTTTCTATGACATCTATTCCCTCATTTTTTAATAAAGAAATTACTCTCTGTTTCGTAATTCCGTTAAGAAAAGTTTTATTCCATTCTGGAGTAATAACTCTATTCGATTTAACAATAAATAAATTAGCGCTTCCAAATTCAACTACATTTTCCTCTCCATCTCGCATAACTACATTATCAAAACCATTAGATTTTGCTTCTGATAAAGCAAGTGAAGTATTAGCATATAAGCACGATGCCTTCGCTAAAGTAGGTGCCATGAGTGGATGTGGCCTTCTATATGAACTTAACATTGCTTTAAAACCATTAAGAGATGGCATTGGAGCTCTAAAAACTGTTATAACTAACTTACTAGACTTAGCATCAGGAATTAAAAAACCATTCTCACAAAAAATACTTGGCCTGATGTATAACTCAGCATTATTCTCGAAAAAACTTGCTCCCTCTTTACATAAATTTATTAAATTGTTCTTACTTATAGGAAG
>PTKH01000038.1 GCA_002937655.1 Alphaproteobacteria bacterium MarineAlpha9_Bin3
CTTTTTGAACCTTCTATACCTTTTAATACTTCTTCTTGCCTATTAACTATTTCCCTTTCAATTTCATAAGGTGATGCGCCATACCACCAAGTAGTTACAGTTATTACTGGTTTGTTTACATCAGGAGCTAATTGGATGGGTATACGTTCTAAGGCTATAAAACCTAATACTATTGTCATAAAAATAGCTGCAACAACTGCGGTAGGTCTTTCTATTGAGGCTTTAATTATATCCATTATTTTGCCTCGTCTTCATTTATCTCTTTAATAGGGATTGGTTTAACTGCTTGTCCAGGTCTTAATCTTTCGTTACCTTTTATAACTACTGTATCTCCTTCTTGAATTCCTCCTAAAACGATGAACCTATTTCCTACTCCATCACCAAGTTTTAAGGGTTTAATAACTGCCTTTTCTTCTTCAACAACATAGACTAAAGACATTCCTTCGCGTTTTAAAATAGCATCTTTATGAACTGTTGGTGCTTTAAGTCCAGGTCCAATAGGTATAAAAATATTTACATTTTCTCCTACGAATAAATTTCTAGAAACTTCACTATTATTAAATGTTAAATAAATAGGTATTGTTCTAGAATTTGAATTTTCTCTTACCCCTAAGGCTCTTAATTTAGAATTAAAAGAGATCATATCAGTTGTAGATATTTTTATATTGTTATTTATTTTTAATATTCTGGCTCTATTAGAAGGAACATCTGCTTCTACTTCTAATAAGGATTCACTTACTAATTTAAATAATGTAAACCCAAGTCCTACGGCTTCACCTAATTCAATCATTTTTAATTCTATAATGCCATCAAATGGTGCTTTAACTTTTGCTCTTTTTAAATTTAACTTTGCAAGTTTTTCTTCTTGAAGAACAGAATTTAATTTTGCTTCAACAATTTCTTCTTTTGCAATTAATGAAGTATGTAAACTCTGAAGTCTCTCATATTTTGCAACATTAAACGCCGATGATTCTCGTAGGTTCTCCATTCTTTTTAGTTCAATTAAATTTATATTAGTTTCAGCTTTAGCACTTTTGATTTCTGCTTTCGTTGCATTAACATTGGCAGTAGCAATTTTAGCTAGCCACATATAGCGTTCTGTATCAATTGATGCTAATATCTGTCCTTTTTTTACTCTATCCCCTACTTCTACCAATACATTCTCTATTTTTCCAATAACGGCTGCAGGGACATTAGCTTCTTTTAATGAAATAACTCTTCCTATGACCGGAATAGTTTGATTTATAGACTCTAAAATTACTTTATCTACTTCTACAGAGGCTGCGCTCTGAGAAAAAGCTTTATTATTTATAATAAATAATAAGGAAAGTAATATAATTAATAAGTAGTTTTTATAGAAATTTCTTATACACAAATTCATTTTGTAGCCTTTTGTTTTTAAATTTAAATAGTGTTTAGCATGAATATAATTTAAATTATAGTTTCTTTTGATAAGCCTTACATAACTTTCTATATGCTTTAATTCATAAATTGCTTTTACAACTTATATTTTATATACTGATTAGTATAAATATACTTTATTCTACTTAGAATATTTAATACTAATTGGCGTAAAATGAAAAAAATCAAAAAAGGTAGACCAAAGACTTTCAGTAAAATAAATGCTGAAGAAATAGCTATGAATGTGTATTGGAAAGAAGGTATTGATAATGTTTCACTGAATGAAATATGCAGAAAAATTGGAGAATCTAAACCCAGTGTATATAGAGAGTATGGAGGAGATGAAGGTTTAAAACTGTCAGCTTTAAATTTATATTTAGAAAAGAGGGTGGGAACATTAAGTAAGCTGCTTTCCGAAAAAAATTTTTTTTTAGAGAGTTTGCAATATACTTTCGACTATTTAATTAATAGTCATTTTGAAAATGGAAATGGTTATCCTTGCATGTTTAATAGGGAATCATGGTTTCCTTCAACTAACTTGCCGTTATCTTGTAAAAATATTATTAAAGCTAAAGATGAAGAAATATATGACAAATTAAAAAATTTAATATTAAGGGCTATAGAAAAAAAGGAAATTCTTACAGATTTAGATATTGATACGTTTACATCTTTTATTCATCATCAATTAAAATTAATAGCAACTTTATCTAATAAAAATATTTCTAGAAAAATTCTTAATGAAATGGTGGTTTTAATAATGGATCCTCTAAAAAAGAATTAATATTCTACTGGAATAGGATCAATAGATCTCCATAAATACCAAGTTGCTGCCGTTCTATATGGTTTCCATTTTTCGGCCACTTTTTCTACTTCTTCGTAAGTGGGATCATATTTTTTTAAATAATTAGTTCCTACTGCTCTTCTAAGTCCTAGATCTCCTAAAGGAAGTATATCCTTCCTAAGAAAAACAAACATTAAAAACATTTCCGCACTCCAAGGACCTATTCCTTTAATTTTACATAATTCTTTAATTACAGTTTGATCATCCATTTTCTTCCAAGAATTAATTGCTAATGGGTTATTAATTATAAAGTTTGAAAGATGATTTAAATACTCTACTTTTTTTTGAGATAATCCAAATTGACGTAATATTGAGTCTTCACATTTAATTATATTTTCAGGTTTTATATTTTTAATACCACACTCAAACTTATTCCATATACTTGCTGCAGCTTTTACAGAAATTTGTTGTCCAATTATAGTTCTACATAAAGCATTAAATGGTTTTCCTCTAGATTCTAATGATCCCTCATTATATTTTAAAATAATTTTTTTCATTATAGGGTCATTCAGCATTAAAAAAGATTTTGCCTCATTCCACCAATTAGCTCTATTATTTTTCATCTCATAATCCATATTTTATACTACTTGGTATAAAGTAGACAGTAACTTCTAATTAATATATATGATACATAGTTCTAAACAAAAGTTAATTAAGAAAAAATAAACTGTAAATTGGCTCTGGAGGGCGTTAGTATGACTGCTGAAGATTATGGAAAGATTATAGTAAAAAGAAAATGGTTAGCCTTATTAGTTGGTCTTCTATTTACAGTTTTTTGGATAGGGGGATTATCTGGTTTAAGTATGAATCCAGATAATAGAATCTTTTTTTCAAAAGATAATCCTCAACTATTAGCTTTAGAAACGCTGGAGAAAACATATTCAAGGGATGATAATGTTTATTTAGTTTTGGCACCTAAAGATAAAAATGTTTTTAGTCCCGCTACTTTATCAGCAGTCCGCGAGATGACGGAAAGGTTATGGCAAACCCCTTATTCTAGTAGAGTAGATTCTATTACTAATTTCCAATGGACACGTTCAGATGTTGATGACGTAGTTATTAGTGATTTAGTTGAGGAAGGCGAAATTAGTGAAGATATAGCTAATAATGCCAGAGAAGTAGCATTGTCTGAACCACTAATCAGAAATTTATTAGTTGATTCAGAGGGCCTAGTTACAGGTTTAAATGTAAACATAATTATGCCCGAAGATCCTATTGCTAGTGGGGGAGCTACTATTGAAATTATGAGTTTTATTAGAGCTGAACAAGCAAGATTTGCAGAAAAATGGCCAGAAATAGATTTATATGTATCTGGCGGCGTACCACTTACTTTAGCTTTTACAGAAGTCTCAATGAGTGACATTGGGACTTTATTACCTATTACACTTTTAGTTATATTTATTATTGCAGGTGTGGCTTTAAGAGCTGTTTCAGCAGCCTTTCTTACCGCATTAATAGCTATTTTAGCTGTGATTGGTATGATGGGAGCCGCTGGTTATATGGGCGTAATAATTAATGCAGTTACCTCAAATGCACCATTAATGTTACTTATTTTAAGTATTGCGCACTGTGTTCATATTATAAATACACAAAGACTTCAAATGAGGGCTGGAGTAGATAAAAAAGAAGCTATAGTTGAATCTATGAGAGTAAACTTAAAACCAGTATTTATTACCTCTGCTACAACAGCAGTAGGTTTTTTATCTATGCATTTTTCCGATTCTCCTCCATTTAGAGAATTGGGTTATATGCTAGCTGCAGGTAATTTGATTGCTTTTATTAACGCTTCTTTAGTTTTACCTGCATTATTGGCTATTCTTCCAGCTAAAGTGCAACCAAAGGAAACATTTTTTTCTCAAAGAATCATGGATAGTCTATCTAACTTTGTAATAGAAAAACAAAAATATTTATTATCAATTTCAAGTGTTATTATAGTTGGTTTATTGATAGGTATTAGTCAAATAAAATTGGATGATACTTGGACAACTTACTTTTCTGAACAGTTTGAAATAAGAACCCACTCTGATTTCTTAGAAGATAATTTGACCGGTCTGAACGCAATAGAATATTCAGTTCCAGCCGGTGTTGAGAATGGAATCAATAATCCAGAATATTTAGCAAATTTAGATAAATTTGCTAACTGGTATCGTGCTCAAGAAGGTGTAAATCATGTTAGTGTGGTATCAGATACTATAAAAAGACTTAATAAAGCAATGAATGGTGATCAAGAATCCTTTTATAAAATTCCGGAATCACAAGAATTAGCCGCACAATACTTATTATTATATGAACTTTCGGTCCCATTTGGTTTAGATTTAAATAGTAGTATAAATGTAACAAAATCTGCAACGAGGATGACAGTTTCTGTAATGCATGCTTCATCTGCGCACTTGAGAGAACTTGATGAAAAAGCTCAAGTATGGCTTGCTGATAATATTCCAGAATTTAAAACTGTAGGTTCAGGTTTATCTGTAATATTCGCGCATTTATCAGAACGAAATATTAATTCGATGCTATTTGGATCCTTTATGGCATTAGTAATAATTTCTTTTATACTAATTTTTGCCCTAAGAAGCTTACCTATAGGTATTCTAAGTTTAATACCAAATATTTTTCCAGCAGCTATGGCTTTTGGTTTATGGGGTTATTTAGTAGGGGAAGTTGGTATAGCTATTGCTGTTGTTGGAGCTATGACTTTAGGTATAGTTGTAGATGATACTGTCCATTTTTTGAGTAAGTATTTAAGGGGTAGAAAGGAGTTAAATAAATCTCCAGAAGATGCTACTCGATATGCATTCTCGACTGTTGGTTTTGCGTTAGTTGTTACATCTTGTGCATTGATTGGAGGTTTTTTAGTATTAGCAAGCTCCGGTTTTAGAGTGAACTCTGATTTAGCTCAGTTATCAATGATAACTATTGCTTTTGCAATTATTGCAGACTTTTTATTCTTGCCTCCATTATTAATGAAGCTTGAAAATTTAAAAAATAAAACTAAGTAAAGAGGAATATATCTTATGAAAAACTTAATTAAAATCACATTATTCTTTATCACAACTTTTATATTTAGTATTTCCGTGGCTTTTGGAGAAACACCGGAAGAAAAAGGATTACGTTTAGCAATAGAGGCAGATTTAACTGGAGATGGTTTTATTGATACTGTTTCTAAAAGTCAAATGACTTTAAGAAATGCTCAGGGAGAGGAAAGTATTAGAGAGTTTTCTTCAAAAACATTAGAAGTAGAAAATGATGGAGATAAATCTATATTTATTTTTCATCACCCAAAAGATGTTAAGGGAACAGCTACTTTGACTTTTACTCATAAAACAGGCCCTGATGATCAATGGCTTTATTTACCTGCCTTAAAAAGAGTAAAAAGAATTAGTTCAGATAATAGATCAGGAGCTTTTGTAGGTTCAGAGTTTGCTTATGAAGATTTGTCTAGTCAAGAAATAGAAAAATATACTTATAAGTGGATAGAAGATGTACCATGTCCAGGAGATGAACAAGCGAAATGCTACTTATCAGAGAGTTATCCAGTTGAAAAATCTTCAGGCTACAAAAGAAGAGTTTCTTGGGTAGATATAGATGAACACAGGGTTAGAAAAATTGATTTTTATGATCGAAAAGATAAATTGCTTAAAACATTAGTTTTTTCTGATTATAAACAATATCTAAATAAGTTTTGGACAGCCCATACTTTAAAAATGGTAAACCATAATACTGGTAAAGAGACAGATATTTCAATTACCGAAACTAAGTATCAAACTGGTTTAAAAGATTCTGACTTTAATCGTCAGTCACTTAAACGCGCTCGTTAATGAATATAGTTTTTAAGTCTGTCGTATTACTTTTATTAACAACTTTTTTAAATTCTGCTTATTCTGGGCCGAATATTTTTGAATTTGAAACTGAGGTAACTGTGGCTTCATGGTTATTTCCAGAATCCCCACTTTATAAAGGACAAAAGGATAATAACTATTCAATTGCTTTAGAATCGGAAGTGTATACTGAATGGGATGAAGGAGGTAGTTTTGTATTTACGCCATTTATACTTTTAGATAGTAATGACGATAATAGATCCCATTTAGACATTAGAGAAGCGCTTTATTCTTGGTATGGTGATGACTGGGAATCATCCTTAGGTATAGGCCAAGTGTTTTGGGGCGTTACAGAATCAAAAAATTTAGTAGATGTAATTAATCAATTTGACGTGGTATATGATCCTTTATTAAAAACAAAGCTTGGCCAACCATTAACAAATTTAACTTTAATTAGAGACAGTGGTTATTATGAATTATTTATTCTTCCTTATTTTCGTGAAAGGACATCTCCCGGTAAAAAAGGTCGCTTAAGGGGAGATCCAGAATTTTCTAAAGGAGGTGCTAAGTTTGAAGGAGGAAGTCAATGGACTCCTGAATTAGCTATTAGGTGGTCTAATAGTTTTAATGATTATGATTTGTCAGTACATAGTTTTTTTGGGTATTCAAGAGCTCCTTCTATTGATGTTATGATTGTAGATGCACAACTTAAGTATGAACAAAATTATCAAAGAGTTAGACAAATTGGGGGGACTTTTCAAAAAACATCAGAAGCTACACTTTATAAAATGGAGTGGTTAGCTAAAGATGGACAAAAAGATGCTAATTTTAGAAGAGGTGGATATTTTTCGACAGTATTTGGCTTTGAACATACTTTATATAAGGCCATTGGCGAAGCAGGAGATTTAGGGTTTTTAATGGAATACAATTTTGATAGTAGAAGATCCCGGTCTAATGATAGTTTACAGGATGATGTTTTTATGGCTTTTCGTTTAACATTAAATGATACAGATGATACACAAATGTTATTAGGCTCTATTTTAGATCTAGACGGAGATGGGCAAATACATCAAATAGATTTTGGGAAACGATTAAATGATTCTCTAACTTTTGGTATAAAAGGAGCAATCTATCAGAATGGTAAGTATAATTCTAATATATATATTTTGCGGCAAGATAGCTGGGTGGAAATTAATTTAAAGCAATATTTTTAATACAATTTCAAAGTATTGTTGATTATTTAAATTCTATAAATATAATCTTTTCTAACGGTTTTAATAAGGTTTTTTTATGGCAGTTTCAAAAAAAAATAATAAAATAAAAGTCAGTCTTGATAATTATAAATTAAATGAAAAAGATCCTTTTATGTGTAAGGAACAATTAGAATATTTTAAACTAAAATTAGAAAAATGGAGATCTGATGTTATGTCAGATTCTGAAAAAACGCGCGAGAGTTTACAAAAGAATAATACTCCGGAAGCGGATGTTGCTGATCGTGCTTCTACTGAAACTGAAAGAGCTTTAGAACTAAGGACCCGAGATAGACAAAGAAAGTTATTAGCAAAAATTAATGCAGCATTGGCAAGAATTAAAGACGGTTCTTATGGCTATTGTATAGAAACTGGCGAGCCTATTGGTTTAAAAAGATTAGATGCGAGGCCTATAGCGATATTATCAATTCAAGCGCAAGAGCGTCATGAAAAATATGAGCGTTCTCATCGAGACGATTAAAAAAAGAACAAAATAAGAACAAATTGATTGACATGCATATTATTTTTGTGTTTTATAAAAGAACAAAACATGATCATAATTAAGTATATGATAAATAAAAAAAATATTTATTTAAAAAAAGATATTAATGGAATAAAAAGATTAGGAGTATAATTTATGTCTGATAATGATAAAAAAGCAGAATTAAGGATAGTTGATATGGAAGATAAAGAAAAAAGTAAAGCATTAGAAGCCGCTCTGTCTCAGATAGAAAGAGCTTATGGCAAAGGTTCCATAATGAAATTAGGAGAAAATTCTGTAGATGAAATGGAGTCAATATCCACAGGTTCATTGGGTTTGGATATAGCTTTAGGTATAGGTGGTTTGCCAAGAGGAAGAATAATAGAAATTTATGGGCCTGAAAGCTCTGGTAAAACAACTTTAACTTTACATGCTGTTGCACAAGCTCAAAAGGAAGGTGGTGTTTGTGCCTTTATAGATGCTGAACATGCATTAGACCCAGTATATGCAAAAAAACTAGGCGTAAATGTTGAAAATTTATTAATCAGCCAGCCAGATGCTGGAGAGCAAGCTTTAGAAATTGCTGATACTCTAGTTAGATCTGGTGCTGTAGATTTAATAGTTGTTGATTCTGTCGCTGCTTTAGTTCCAAGAGCTGAATTAGAAGGTGAAATGGGTGATCACCATGTTGGCCTGCAAGCAAGATTAATGAGCCAGGCTTTAAGGAAGTTAACTTCAACTATAGCTAAATCTAATACTACTATAATTTTTATTAACCAAATTAGAATGAAAATTGGAGTAATGTTTGGTAGTCCTGAAACTACTACTGGAGGAAATGCATTAAAATTTTATTCTTCAGTAAGAATGGATATTAGAAGAATAGGGCAAATTAAAGAGAGAGACGAAGTTGTAGGTAATCAAACTAGAGTTAAGGTAGTAAAAAATAAAGTAGCACCGCCCTTTAAAGTAGTAGAATTTGATATTATGTATGGAAAAGGTATTAGCTATAACGGAGAATTAGTAGATTTAGGTGTAAAAGCTGAAGTAATAGAAAAAGCAGGTTCATGGTATTCTTATAAAGATGAAAGAATTGGCCAAGGACGTGAAAATGTTAAACAATACCTTGAAGATCATCCAGAAATAGCAGAAAATATAGCATTAGAAATAAAAAGTAGTTTAGGTATAATTAAAGAATTAGAGGAAGATAACTTAATAGAAGATAATGAAATGGATAAAACAGCAAAAAGCTTAGAATAAATATAGACTTATTATTCTATCCCTTTTAAAACAATCTATTAACATTAAATAATAAAATGTTAAGATGTTTTTAGGAGGGACAAATTGACTAATTCAACAAATGAAATAAGAAGAGCTTTTTTAGACTATTTTACTTCTAATGGTCATCACGAATTATCTTCTTCTCCTCTAATACCGCAAGATGATCCTACATTATTATTTACAAATGCGGGAATGGTACAATTTAAAAATATATTTACTGGTAAAGAAAATAGTAAATTTAATAGGGCGACCACATCACAAAAATGCTTGAGAGCTGGTGGAAAGCATAATGATTTAGAAAATGTTGGGTACACTGCGAGGCATCACACATTTTTTGAAATGTTAGGGAACTTTAGCTTTGGAGATTATTTTAAAGATCTGGCAATAGAATATGCTTGGAATTTAGTAACTAAAATATATGGATTAGACCCTAAAAAATTATTAGTAACTGTTTATTCTGAAGATGAAGAGGCAAATAACTTATGGAAAAAAATTTCTGGATTACCAGAAAGCAGAATAATAAAAATTGCTACATCCGATAATTTTTGGTCTATGGGGGATACAGGTCCTTGTGGACCTTGTTCAGAAATATTTTATGATCACGGTCCTAAAATAGATGGAGGCGTACCAGGAAGTGAAAATGAAGATGGGGACCGTTTCATAGAAATATGGAATTTAGTTTTTATGCAGTATGAAATGTTATCTAATGGCAATAGAAATAATTTACCTAAGCCGTCAATAGATACTGGAATGGGTTTAGAGAGAATGGCAGCTGTCTTACAGGGCGTACATAATAATTATGAAATAGATTTGTTTCAAGAGTTAATTAATACATCTATAGAATACTCTGGAGTTGAAGCAAATGATGAAAGCCTTATTTCTCACAGAGTAATATCGGATCATTTAAGAGCATCAGCTTTTTTGATTGCTGATGGAGTGCTTCCCTCAAATGAAGGTAGAGGTTATGTTTTGAGAAGAATCATGAGGAGAGCTATGAGACATGTCCATAAATTAGGTATAAAAGACCCTCATATGTTTCGCTTAGTCAACAGCTTAAGCAATCAGATGGGTGAATCTTTTACTGAATTAAACCGTGCTAAATTATTAATAGAAACAACTCTTAAAGATGAGGAAATAAAATTTAGGGAAACCTTAGAAAGAGGACTAGGGTTATTAGATCAATCTATTAATAAGTTAAATAATTCTGAGAAATTACCAGGAGAAGTTGCGTTTAAATTGTATGACACTTATGGTTTTCCTATAGATCTTACAGCCGATATATTAAGAGGTAAAGGCAGAGATTTAGACTATAAAGGCTTTGAAGAAAGTATGAATTTACAAAAAGAAACCGCCAGACAGGCTTGGAGTGGTACAGGTGATCAAGAAGCAGATTCTACTTGGATAGATATTAAAGAAAGAGAAGGAAATGTAAAATTTTTGGGCTATGAAATTACCCAAACTAATTCTAAAGTAACTAGTATAGTTATAAATAATAAAGAAAAAAATGAAGTAAAAGTTGGCGAAGAGGCTAAAGTTATTACGCGCGAATCTACATTTTATGGTGAATCAGGCGGACAGCTTGGTGATACAGGTAAAATAAAATGGAAAAATGGAGAAGCTATAGTTTTAGATACCAAGAAATTTGAAACCTTAATAGTTCATATTATAAAAGTTGTTAAAGGCGTTTTAAAAATAAATGATGATGTCAGTTTAAGTATAGATATAGATAGAAGAAATTCTTTAAAGGTACATCACAGCGCTACTCATTTGCTTCATGAAGCTTTAAGAAGAAATTTAGGTGAGCATATTACACAAAAAGGAAGTTTAGTGGCTCCGGATAAATTAAGGTTTGATATTAGTCATAATAAACCAATTAGTAATAAAGAAGTAGGAATAATAGAGAAAGAAATAAATAGTAAAATAAGAGAAAATTTTGAAGTTTTTACAGAAATAATGTCAATAGATGAGGCTCAAAAGATTGGTGCTCTTGCATTATTTGGCGAAAAATATGGAGATGAAGTTAGAGTAGTAAAGATGCAAAATAATGATAATGATAAATATTCCATAGAGTTATGCGGAGGTACTCATGTAAATAGAACAGGAGATATTGGTTTATTTAAAATAATATCTGAATCTGCCTTAGGAGCAGGTATAAGAAGAATAGAGGCAGTTGCAGGCCAGGCTGCTATTGAAGTATTTCAAAATTATAATAATGTAATTTCTGAAATTTCTTCTGAAATGAGGGTATCTAGTGAAATTTTAAAAGAAAGAGTAAGTTCTTTAATTTCTGACAAAAAGGCATTAGAAAAAAAGTTAGTTGATTTAAATAAGAAAATTAATACTTCTAATATATCAGATGTAAAAACTAATAATGATGTAATTAATAATATAAAAGTAATTAGTAAAGTTTTAGATTCAATGCCACCTAAAGAGCTTAAGGGTTTAGTAGATGAAATTAAAAAAGATATAGTAAGTGGTATAGTAATTATTATTAGTACTTTTGATAAAAAAGCATCTTTAGTTGTAGGGGTAACTGAAGATATCACTAATAAGTATGATGCAGTAGAATTTACTAAAGCTGCAGTAGAGCTTCTTGGAGGAAAAGGGGGCGGAGGAAGGCCAGATATGGCACAAGGTGGAGGTCCTAAATACCAAAAAACAGAAGATGCTATAAATCAAATCAAAAAAATAATAAAATCAAAATAAAAATTTAATTAATTTCAGCCTTAAGATTTTTTTCTAATTCTTCTAAAAATTCTATCGTTTCCATCCAACTTTGATTATTTCCTACAAGTAGTGCTAAATCTTTTGTCATAGCACCCCCTTCAATAGTATTAATGCATACTGTTTCTAATTTCTCTGAAAATTTTTGCAAATTTATATTTTTATCAAATTTTCCTCGATACCATAGACCTCTAGTCCAAGCAAATATTGATGCAATAGGGTTAGTTGAGGTGGCTTCCCCTCTTTCATAAGCTCTATAATGTCTTGTAACGGTTCCGTGGGCAGCTTCAGACTCAATAGTTTTTCCATCAGGAGTCATTAATACTGATGTCATTAAACCAAGTGAGCCGAATCCTTGTGCAACAACATCAGATTGAACGTCTCCATCATAATTTTTACATGCCCATACAAAACCACCTTCCCATTT
>PTKH01000039.1 GCA_002937655.1 Alphaproteobacteria bacterium MarineAlpha9_Bin3
GATCCTGCTCTTAATAATGCAAAATTAGAAGGGCCAATTAAATTTGAAGATAATGCTAATCTAGTTATTATTGAGTTAGCAGCAAAAGCAGTCATTACTAAAGTTATTATAAATAAATTTTTCATTTTATTAGAATATCAAAAATTAGGTATATAGTAATAAAAAAATTATTATAAAATTAAAAATTATATTTTCTATAGAAATTAAGTGATGAGATGTTATTTTAAATTAAGAAAAAAATATTTATAATTATATCTATTTCAAGGATTATTTTCATGTATATAGCAATGAACCGTTTTAAAATTATCATAGGTCGAGAAAAAGATTTTGAGAAAATTTGGAAAAATCGTGAAACCCATTTGGATGATGTAACAGGATTTATCGAGTTTCATTTAGTTAAGGGAAAAACAGAAGAAACCTATACACTTTATGCATCACATAGCACATGGAAATCACAAAATGATTTTTCTAATTGGACCAAATCTAAAGAATTTCGTCAGGCACATAAAGGAGCAGGAAAGCATAGTGATATTTATTTAGGGCATCCAGTTTTTGAAGGTTTTGAAGTTATCACCTTATAACAAGTTTAAGTAAAAAAATTACTATTAAAACACAATTATTTATTTTAAGATAATGAAATGGAAAGTATTAAAATATATCAAGTCGATGCATTTGCTAGTAAACTATTTTCTGGCAATCCTGCAGCAGTTTGCCCTTTAAATGATTGGTTGCCAGATGAAGTTATGCAATCAATTGCTTTAGAAAATAATTTATCAGAAACGGCCTTTTTTATAAAAGATAAAGATAATTTTTTTCTTAGATGGTTTACACCTAAAGTTGAGATTGATTTATGTGGACATGCCACTCTTGCTGCTGCACATATTATATATTCTGAAATGAATTATAAACCTGATAATATAGAATTTAAGATCAAATCTGGTGATATTTTAAATGTAAATCGTAATCAGAATAAATTAAGTATGAATTTTCCTGCATATGAGCCTATGAGTGTAGATCAAAATTTAGATGAATTATATAATGCTTTAGGGCTTAGGCCATTATTATTTCTTCATGGTAATTATGGATTAGCAGTTTTCAAAAATGAAAATGAAATTATAAAAATTGCACCTAATTTTAACGTTCTAGAAGAATTACCTTATAATGGAATAATAGTTACGGCACCTGGAAATAATGTTGATTTTGTATCACGGTTTTTTGGTCCTAAACTTGGTATTACAGAGGACCCAGTTACGGGTGGTGCACATTGTGATCTGATTCCTTATTGGTCGAAGCGGTTAAATAAAAAAGATATGATAGCAGAGCAATTATCTAAAAGAGGAGGGGAATTATATTGTTCATATCTCGGGAATAGAGTAATTATTGGGGGTAAGGCAATTACTTATATGCAAGGAGAATTGCTATTAAACAATATAGTTTCTGATGATAAATAATATTAAAATTATTCCGTGTTCAAATGCTATAGGAGCTATTATTGAAGGCGTTAAACTAAATGAAAAGCTTCAGCAAGAAACTATTAATATTATATATGATACTTTTTTAAAATATCAGGTAATTTTTTTCCGAAATCAACATCTGACAGAAGTAGAATATTTATCTTTTGCGAAAAAAATTGGTAAACCAATAATGTATCCTTTTGTGAAAGGCTTGAAAAAATATCCTGAAATTACACCAATTTTAAAAAAAGAAACTGACTTAAATAATTTTGGTGGTATATGGCATAGTGACACTTCATATTTAAAAAAACCTCCAAAAGGAACTATGTTATATGCATTAGAGGTTCCTGAAAATGGAGGTGATACAGAATTTTCTAACCAATATCTTGCATATGATCATTTATCTAAAGATATGAAGATTTTTTTAGATAATAAAAAAGCCCTTAATATTTCTGGTAAAGAAGAAACAGCAAAAACGAGATCAGATTTAAGAAAACATTCTTCTACGCAAGTTAAAAGTGATGATCATGAAGCTGAGCATCCCGTTGTTAGAACACACCCTGAAACAAAAAGAAAATCTTTATATATCAATATTGCGCATACTAAATGTTTTACAGATATGAGTGTTGAAGAGAGTGCTCCAATTTTAGATTCACTATTTAAACATCAAATTAAATCCGATTTTATATATAGATTTAAATGGGAGAAAGGTTCAATAGCTATATGGGATAATAGATGTATATTACATAATCCTATTAATGACTATTATGGAAAGAGAAGATTAATGCATAGAATAACATTTGAAGGGGACACACCTATTTAATGATTAAATATATTATAATTATATTTTTATTCATATTTACTAATATTTCTCTTAGTAAAGATATCAGTTGGTATGACTTAGAATTAAGAAATAATTTATTTTATGAAAAAGGTAAAAATATACCTTTCACTGGTGAAATTAAGAGCAATAGAAATGGTAAGATTATTAACGGTATGAAAGAAGGAGCATGGTTAGAATATTGGAGTGAAGGTAAAATAAGCTCTTTAACAAACTATAAAAACGGTAAATATAATGGAGAATATTTCAGCTATTATAAGAATGGTCAATTAAATGTAAAAACATATTATAAAAATGGTAAAAAGGAAGGAGATTTTTTTGATTATTATCAAACTGGCCAACTAAATTGGAGAGAATTTTATAAAAATGGTAAAGTAGATGGCACCTCTATTATATATCATGAAAATGGTAATTTATGGTATAGAACAAATTTTAAAGAGGGGGTTAGACATGGTATTTATCAAAAATTTAATATTAATGGTAAATTAATTGAGGAGAAAACATACGTAGATGGAAATATAGATGGAGAATGGGTAAAATATAATAATGATGGTGAATTGTTTGATATAAAAATATATAAAGATGGTGTATTAATAAAAAATTGAAATTCTAAATTTAAATAAAAATTTTCTATTTTAAGCAGTTGTATATTTGTTTATAAATTCATTAGCCTTACTAAAAATTAGCTCTCTTCTTTCTGGTTTAATTTTACCTAAAGCATTATTCATAATTGAAAGTCTTGGATTAGATTTAAAATAATTTAAGTTATCGTTAATAAATTTCCAATATAATCCATCTAAAATTTCACACCAATTTCCTTTTTTATAATTACTCATTTTAAGAATATAATTTGATCCACATAAATAAGGTTTAGTAGAAAATATTCCTCCATCAGAAAAAGTTCCCATTCCATAAACGTTAGGAATCATAACCCATTCTGATGAATCTATAAACATTTCCATAAACCATTTATAAATTTCGTTAGGGTTAATTCTAGATAATGTCATTATATTAGATAATATCATTAACCTTGGGATATGGTGGGTATACCCATAGTTTATGCAGTCTTTAATTGTGTCATCTAGAGGTTTTATTCCTGTTGTTCCTTGATACCAGTCTAAAGTTAATTTTCTATTATGATTCCAAAAATTAGACTTCAACTGTTCTTTGCCTTTGGTATCATTTATACCTTTTATAAATTCTCTCCAGCCAATTATTTGTCTTATAAAACCTTCGAATGAATTTAAAGGTATATTATTTTTCTTATATGTTTTATACGCTATGCTAATAATTTCATCAGGTGTTATTAAACCCATATTCATCATAGGGCTTAAATTACTATGAAATAGAAAATTATTTTCATCAATAATCGCATCTTCATAATGACCGAAGTTATTGAATTTATATTGTAAAAATTTTTCAAACCATTTTAAAGTATCTTTTCTGTTTGTTGGAAACCAAATATTATCCATATTACCTGGATGATCTGAAAAATATTTTAGAATATCTTCTTTTACTTTTGTTAAATTATTAGTATTTTTTATATTGGGTTTTTTTGGAACAATAACATCTTTAGTAATTTTTTTTCTATTTTCATCATCGAAAGACCATTTACCTCCAGAAGGCTTACCATCAGATTCTAATAAAATATTCATCCTTTTTCTTATATATTTATAAAAATGTGCTTGTAAAAAATTACTTTTATTATTGCCATATTCTTTAAAATCATTTTTAGACAAAATAAACATTGGATTTTTATGATTAGTCCATGAAAGACTTTTTACATTTTCTACATTCTTTATTTTATCTTTTAAAAAACTATCAACTAGTTCAAATTGATGGATGTGTTTTATAGAGTTATTTTTTATTACCAAGGATAATTTTTTTTCAAAACTATCTTTAAAGTCCCTATCTTCTATACTGTGATAATGAACTTTAAATCCATTATTTTTAAGATTATTTCTGTACTCTCTCATTGCCAAAAAAAACATTAATATTTTTAATTTATGGTGTTTTTGCTCTCTACATAACCCATAGTCTTCAGACATGAAAACATCTGTGCAGCCTGTATTTTTAATATATTTTAATGGAAATAATTGATTTCCTAGAATTATTAAAAGATTTTTTTTAACCATTAAACACCATTATTTACGTAATTATACTTTATTTGTTATTAAACAGATTTTATGCTTATATTTTTATACTTTTTTTACTTAAATTGACTAATATATATATATATATATTTTAAATAATATTTATTATAAATTTGGATGTTACCTTGATTAATTCTTTTCTAAATAAGGATGTTTTTTTTAAAATTAAAGAACATAAAATTTTTCAATCTATTGTAATTATTGCTATTATTATTTCTGCTTTTCTTATAGGAGCATCTACTTTTGAAATTAATGAAACTCTTGTTTCAATATTTTTAATTGCGGATATTCTTATTACACTTTTTTTTGTTTTAGAAATAATTATAAGGTTTATTGCAGAACCAAATAAAAAACTTTTTTTTAAAAATGGATGGAACATATTTGATACAATTATAGTTCTTGTATCTATCATTCCAATTGGCCCTAATTCATCAGTTTTGTTATTAAGGTTATTACGAATTTTTAGAGTCTTAAGACTTATTTCTGCTGTTCCTGAGTTAAAAGAACTTATAGAGGCATTATTTTTGTCTATTAAACGAGTTTTTTATGTAGCACTTTTATTATTTATTATTTTATATATCTATGCATCGTTTGGATCAATTTTGTTTTCGGACGCAGATCCTGAAAGATGGAAAGATATGGGGATATCGATGATAACATTGGTTCAGGTTCTTACTTTATCTAGTTGGGAGCAAGTAATGCTGCCGTTACAGAAAATTTATTGGTGGGCTTGGATTTATTTTTATAGTTTTGTAGCAATTGGTTCTATAACTATTTTAAATTTGATTATTGCTGTTTTAGTGGATGTGGTTACAAATCAAAAAAGAAACTAAAATTATACTAAATATTTTTTATAAAATTTTCTCTCCAAAAGGTGTAGAGTCCTGCGCCAATCACAATTATAGATCCTATTATTATTGGTATTTCTAAAACTTCTTTAAAAATAAAGATTCCTATTATTGTTACAAATACTAAGTGAAGATAATTGAAAGGTTGTAAAAGAGATGCCTCAGAAATTTTTAATGCATTTATTATACAAATATTAGCTATTAATGCTAATATACACATTAAAATAATCCAGAACCAATCAATATTTTTCACTTCTGTATAGAAGAATGGGCCTAATGATGATAAAATTAATGCGCCAATAACTGCAGTATAAAATAATGTAGTATCATTATTATCATATTTAGAAACTAGCCTCGTGAGAATTTGGTAGGTAGCAAATAAAAACGCACAACCTAAAGCTAGAAAAGAGAATGGTTCAAATGGAATTAAACCAGGCCTTAAAATTATTAATATTCCTATAAAACCTGTCGTAATTGCTAACCATCTTCTCCATCCTACTTTCTCTTTTAAAATAACAACTGATAATGCAGTTCCGATTAAGGGTCCAATTGCAAATATTGCAGAAGTTTGTATCAAGCCAATCTTATAAAAACAATAATGGGCTGAGCATAGTTCAACCGTTAAAATAACACTTCTTATAATTTGTAAGTATTGTATTTTACTTTTAGATATTTTTAAAAATGAATGTCCTCTTCTTGAAGAAATATAAAAAACAAAAATGACAAAAAACCAATATCTGAACATTCCTAGAGTAATTACATTATAATATTGTGAAAGATATCTAATAATACCATCCATACATGAGTAACAAAATATAGCAGTTACCATAAGTAATATACCTATTTTATTATTATATAATCTCTTATGCATTTTAATGTGATCATGTAAGTTAAAAAAGTAGTAGCTAAACAATATAATTCTTTTAAGATAAAATATAGCTTATTTTATATTAGCAGATTGGAAAATGCTATGTATGTACCAAAACATTTTGAGGAAAATAGACCAAATGAAATAATAAGGATTATAAAAAATTTTCCTTTAGCTACATTAGTTTCGAATTCTTCCAATAGTTTAATGGCCAATCATTTACCGTTATTATTAAATAAAACTTCTAATAATAAATTTGAGCTGGTAGGGCATATAGCCAAAGCTAATAATATCTATAATGAAGTTTCTAATAATGATGAAGTAATGGTTATTTTCAGATCAGAAGATGCATACGTTAGTCCTAATTGGTATCCTTCACGAACAAAAAATATAGAGCATGTTCCAACTTGGAATTATCAAGCAGTTCATTTATATGGAAATATTGCATTTATTAATGATAAAAAAATTATACTTAATTCTTTAAAAGAGTTAACAAGGGTTTTTGAGAAAAAAAAAATTAATAAAAATGATTGGAATTTAAGTAAAGTTTCAAATAATTTTATGTCGTCAATGCTTACAGAAATCGTTGGTATTAAAATTGTAATTACAAAGCAAGTCGCAAAATCTAAATTAAGTCAAAATAGAAAAAAAGAAGATAGAATAAACGTAAATAAAGAAATAAAAAATTCTGGTTTTAATTTTTTATCTAATTCTATGAATAAACTATAATTCTGTTATAATTAATACATAGTGTAATAAATATATTTTTTATTTAAGGAAATAATATGACAGACGCTAATATATCTCCAGAGGGAGTTCCGGCTCCTAAATTAGAATACATTATGACTTATCAAGCTGATCTTTTACCAGCCCAGAATATAAATAGGGATAAAGTAGTATGGGATGCAGCTACTACAGGTGGCTGGGTAAAAGATATTTGGGGAAATAAAGGAAAATTAATACCTCCTTCGGGAGATTGGATGACCGTATTACCAAATGGCACTTTATATCAGGATGTTCGAGCTACTATATTAATGGAGGACGGAGCACTTTTATTTGTAGAGTATAAAGGAAAGGTTAAATGGAAGTCACATGTACCAGAAAAAATTGAAACAGGAAAACCTATCACATGGGAAGACCATGAATATTTTATAAATAGCCCAACCATTACGACCGAATCTAAAAAATATGAATGGATGAATGATGTTATATTTATTAATAAGGTTGTGGAGGTTCAATTAAATAATGATAAAAAAATGTATGTTAGATACGATACTTATCAGGTAGTTATGCATCCTTAAAAATATACTTATTTAATCCATTTATCAATTATATTTCCTAGTACAACCATTCTTATCACTTGATTAGTGTTATTTACATAGCTTTGTATAGTTGAAAAAGTTTCTTCACTAATATTATACTTAGCCTTTTGTCTTTTCAGGTTGATACCATCTTCTTTTATATAATTTAGTATATCTTCTGAGGCTTTTAAAATCTTACCACTGTTTTCTAGAGGTATGCATTTTTTATAAACTAGTAACAAAAAATTTGGCCAATAAGCTAAATGTCTCCATAAAGTTGCTACATGAGAATTAATACCTTTTGGAGAACCGATAGAATTTATATTTTTAACTATATCCCATGTTTCTTTGCTTATTTCCTCTTTATTCAAGAGTTTTGGAAATTCTGGTTCAAGTATATTTTTTTGAATATTAGTATTTATTAAATTTATACTAGGCTTATATTCAGAGCTAATAAAAGCAGATAAAGCCATTAAATTCATACCATTTGATTTATTATAAACTTTGATTATATCTCTAATATGTTTAATATCTTTTTGATTAAATTCTTTATGATTAAATTTATTTGGAATGGGTAAGTAAACAGAATTAATCATCTTAGTAAGAGCTAATTCGGGTATTCCTGACAAATATATAGGTTTTGTAAGAGACCAAACTTCCTCTAAACTATTTTCCATACTTGCAAGACCTCTCCAAATAGAAGTAATTAAAGGAATATTCATTGTTTTTCTTATATCTAAAAAAATTTCAGCTGTTTTTCCTTTTGCTTGTTCTTCACTTATAGCGGTAACAGGATCATATGAAAAATCGTAATTAGACAAAATAAATACCTTTTATATTAAAAATAATATTTAATCATAGGATTAATAGTTTGTCACATAAGCTATGCATTATTATAATTGACCTGAGAAATTTTATTACATTATAATTAAATGTACATTCTATAATATAATTTGCGCGAGTGATTTATTGATGGAATAGGATGAGGACTAATATTTAATGACAAATAAACTTTATAATAAATATCATTCAAAGCTTACTAAATGTTTTAATTTAATAGAAGAATGTTTTTGGGATTTGCAGGAAGTTTATGACGAAACTAAAATTATATATGATTTAAATGAAAAAAATTGTGCAACATTACCATATGGTTTATGGAAATTTTATTTAATTGAAGAGTGTGTAAAGGAAATAGAATTAGAAAATGGTAATGGAATTTACACATTAAGTTGTGATAATTTTTGTGAATTAATAAGAAGATATTCAACTTGGAAGCCTAAAGATTATAGCGAATGGAACACAGATGACGATTTATTAGGTATCTCAAAAAAAGCAAAGGATTGTTTATCAAATATAATATATGATTTACAAAATAGAAAAGATAGTAATGTTAATTTTTATAGAGATTTAGAACTACCTGTGGAGTAACTATGAAAGTAAGTATAGATGTTGAAGAAGGTGCGCTAGAATTAATGTCTAAAGGTAAATTAGACGAGCCAGTAATCATGTTAAATTTACTAAAATATTTAGAGAAGGCTAAACTAGGTTTTGGAGTTGATGGATTAACCGGAAAAGAAGCCTATAAAGTTTATGGTAAAGAATTTGCAAAATTTCAACCATTATATGGAGGAGAACCTATATGGATGGGAAGGTCTCATAATTCTATAATTGGAACAGATGATTGGGATATAGTAATTTTAGTAAGGTATCCTAAAAGAAAAAATTTTATTGGTATGTTTCAAGACCCTAAATATAAAGCTATTGCTCCTATAAGAGCTGCGGCTTTGAAGGATAGTAGGATAATTGAGATGACTCAATTATTACATAAAGTTACTAATTAATATGATAGTTTCAATTGATCATCTAGTTTTAACGGTCAAAGATATTAATAAGACTGTTGACTTTTATTGTAATATATTAGGAATGAAATATGAGGAATTTAAGTTAAGTAAAGATTTTAACACGAGGAAGTGTATTAAATTTGGAAAACAAAAAATAAATTTACATGAATATGATAATTTAATTATTCCAGGTGCAAAATTACCAAGACCGGGAACTGCAGATATTTGCTTCATTTCTGAAATAGATATTTTAGAGTGGAAAAATATATTTATAAAAAATTCAATAAATATCGAGTATGGTCCTACTGATCAAGTAGGGGCTGATGGTAAATTACGATCAATATATGTACGTGATCCAGACGAAAACCTTATTGAAATAGCAAATAAAGTAAATTAAATATTTGTGTTGGTTTTTAGTTTATAAATAGATTATTTTGCGTAATCTTTGGAAGTATAAAAGTTGTAAATGCACCAATTAAAAAAATAATTATAGTAAAAATATATAAATATCTATTGAAGCAATTCAATTTTCTACATGATTGTTCTGCTCCAGGGGCTGCTGGACAAATATAGTTTCTATTTTTCCATTTTATAATACCACTCGCTGTTATTAATGTGCCTGAAACTATAAATAATAAAACACTATATTTTTCTAACAAAAGTAATTTTGGAAAAGTAGAGAACATAGATACTAATATAGGACCGCCACCTAATAATAATAAAAATGCGGGTAAGGCACAACATATGCACATACTAATGCTAGTAATTAGACTTGCTGCCGTTAATGCAAGCGCTCTCTTGGGTTTCATTTTTAAATCTATTGTACTCATTTAACTAATTTAATATTGATAACTCTAAAAACTAAGGTGCTAGGAGGAGAGCCTTAGCACCTTAGGTAAATATTATATAATAATGCAATAATATTGCATTTGAGAAATAAATTGTCAAATATAAAATTTATGTTATTGTTGTTTTATGAAACTTGATCATAAAAAAATACAAAAAAAAGAAAAAGCAATAAGTATTTGTATGGATAAAAATGAATCTATTACGCCTAATAGATTACTCATTTTAAATATTCTATTAGAAAGTGATATACCTATATCTGCTTATGATATTAATTCTATTATTAAAAGTAGGGGTAAAAATTTAAATATTTCTTCAGTTTATAGAGTAATAGAGTTTTGGGTGAAGTTAAATGTTATTCATAAAATATCTTATCTAAACAAATATATGTTATGTGATAATACAGATGAAAAGCATACGCATATAACTAATATATGTACAAGTTGTTTGAGTGTTATAGAAACGTGTAACGAAACTATGGGTTTAGATCTGAAAGAAAGCTCTAAAAAGCTCGGAGTATTACTTAGTCCAGATATTAATATTGAAATACCTATTATTTGCCAAAAATGTCAATAAATATGCATAAGTAAAAGTAATTATTGCAATATTATTGCATAAATGGTATATTATTCCATGATGCTATTTTTTATATGAGTTAAAATTATGAGTAAAAACCTTATTTCAATCAATAATTTAGACTATAGTATATCTAAAAATGTAAAATTTAGACTTAAAATTAAAAAGTTTGAATTAAATAAGAGTGATAGTATTCTAATATATGGAGATTCTGGCACCGGAAAATCCACTTTTTTGAATTTAGTATCAGGTGCTTTAAGTCCTAAAAAAGGTAAAATTAATGTTTTAGGAACCGAGATTACTAACACTTCTTCAAGTCAAAAAGATGTAATTAGGGGTGATCATTTTGGAATAGTTTTTCAAACTTTTAATTTATTGCCTTATTTATCAGTAAAAAACAATATCCTACTTGGTAAAGCATATTCTAAAAAAAAGGAATTAAAATCTAATAATGAAGAAGTAAAGATTTTGATGGATAAATTATCTCTGAATTACGAGAGTCTTATAGAGCGTAAGGCATATGAGTTAAGTATAGGTCAACAACAAAGAGTAGCTGTTGCAAGAGCATTAATTGGAAAACCTGAAATTATTTTAGCTGATGAACCTACTTCTGCATTAGATAAGAATAATCAAAAAGAATTTATTAATTTATTATTTAAATCGCTTGATGATAATGAACAGGGTTTAATTATGGTTAGTCATGATAATAAATTATCCGAGAAGTTTAAAACTGTAAAAAATATTAATGAAATATGTGAGATAAATAATGATTAAATTTACTTTGGTATTTCAGTCTTTACTAAATAGGTGGTTGAGTTGTTTATTAATTATTCTAACCCTCTCATTTTCTATTTCATTGTTTTTTACGGTATCGCGTATACAGGAAACTGTAAAATCGAGCTTTCAAAATACTGTATCAGGAGTAGATAGTGTAGTTGCTGGCCGAGGTGGTAATTTACAAATATTACTTAATAGTGTTTTTTTAATTGGAGAGCCAAGTAATACAATAAAGTGGAATACATACAAAGATATAATTAGTAATAATCAAATCAAATGGGCTGTACCTATCTCCTTAGGTGATAGCCATAAAGGGTATAGAGTAATTAGTACCAATAATGATTATTTTAAGGAAATTAAATATTCTTCAGGAAAAAAAATAGAGTTTAATGCTGGGAAATCTTTTAATGATGTTTTTGATGTAGTTTTAGGCAGCCTAGTGGCAAAAAAGTTGAATTATAATATTGGTTCAGAGATAATAATAACTCATGGTTTATCTGAAGGTGGTGAGGTTCATACATTCCACTCAGAGAAAGATAATGGTCATACGGACCATGACGATCATGCAAAGCACGAAGATCATGATGACCATGCTGACCATGACGATCATGCAAAGCACGAAGATCATGATGACCATGCTGACCATGACGATCATGC
>PTKH01000004.1 GCA_002937655.1 Alphaproteobacteria bacterium MarineAlpha9_Bin3
GGTTTTCAAGACCAGTGCTTTCGACCACTCAGCCATCTCTCCAGATAATTTATACTATTAAACCTATATTTTATTTTGTAAAAGAAAAAAATTATAAATTTTACATTTTTTAAATGTAATAAAAATTATAAATGTTATTATTAAATATGCTTACCACTAAATATTATATTTCAATTTTTTTAGCTATATTTACTTTTATTAACGTTTCTTATGCAAAAGAGGAAAATTACAATATATGGCTATCAGAATTACGGAAAGAAGCTATTGAAAAAGGTATATCTGAAAAAACTTTTGATAAAACAATGGAAAGCGTTGTTATATTGGATAAAGTTAAAAAATTAGATAAAAAGCAGCCTGAAAGAACTATAACTTTTATAGATTATTATAAAAGGACTGTTAATAGCAACAGAATAAAAGTTGGCAAAGAAAAATTTGACTTACACAAAAAAGAAATTAATGAAATAGCGGAGAAGTATGGTGTTCAAGCAAGGTTTATATTATCTATATGGGGAATTGAAACAAACTATGGAACATATACAGGCTCTTTCTCTGTAATTTCATCTTTAACTTCTCTAGCATTTAACGGAAGAAGAGCAAAATTTTTTAGAAATCAATTACTTGATGCTCTAGAAATTTTAGACAAGGGGTATATCGAATTAAAAGACATGAAAGGCTCATGGGCAGGTGCAATGGGACAAAGTCAATTTATGCCTTCTTCATATTTAGAATATGCACAAGACTACGATAAAGATGGTAAAAAAGATATTTGGAATAATTATCTAGATGTTTTTTCTTCTATAGCCTTTTACTTAAAATCTCATGGATGGGATAATAATAAAACTTGGGGAAGAGAAGTATTAGTTCCAAAAAATATATTAATTTCATATAAAGAAAATTATACTGATAAAAAAGCATTAAAATTTTGGTCTAAGATAGGTATAAAAAAATATAATGGAGATGCATTACCTAATATTAATTTAACAGCTAATTTAATATTACCTGATGGTCCCGAAGGTAAAGCATTTCTGGTTTATGATAATTTTTATACCATTAAAAAATATAATGCTTCTACTTATTATGCTCTATCTATTGGTATTTTGTCTGATAGGATCAAGTTTTGAATAAATTTATAATTATAATGATACTTTTTTCTTTAAGCGCCTGCGCAGAATTAAATCTTGCAAATCATTTAACAAAAAAAATTATTATGTCTAATAAAGAAAAAAAAATTAATAAAGAAAATAATTATAATAAAGAATATATAAAACCTTATTATAAAGTAGGAAATCCATATTATATTAATGGGATAAAGTATACGCCTAAAGAGGTTAGTTATTACTATGAAGAAGGTATTGCCTCCTGGTATGGACCAAAATTTGATGGTAAATTAACTGCTAATGGAGAAATATTTAATCAGTACGATATTACAGCTGCTCATAAAACATTACCTTTACCTAGTTTAGTAAAAGTTACAAATTTAGAAAATAATAGAAGTATAACCTTAAGGATAAATGATAGAGGACCTTTTGTAGGTGATAGAATAATAGATTTATCATATAAATCTGCACAAATGCTTGGAGTTATAAATAAAGGCACCGCAAAAGTCAGTGTTGAACTTATTGACTACGGTAAACATCTTTTAAATTTCTCTGAAGCTAATAATAATAAAGTAAAAAAACAAAAGAAGAAACTTCATTTTCTTCAAGTTGGAGTATTTAGAAATCCAAATAATGCAGATAGAATGTCTGAAAAATTAAGAAAAACTTTATATTTAAATCATAAAGTTATTATTAATACATCAAGTATTAATGAAGAAACTTTATATATAGTTAAGATTGGACCAATTCAAGATATGGAGAAAGCTGTATATATGCAAAGAAAACTTAAAAAAGATGAAATTTTATCAAAGTTAGTTATAGAATAAGTATATAAATTCTTAAGGAGATTAAATGTTTAAAATTAATATTAATAGTTGCTCTAAAATTATAATAAAAATTATAATTATTTTATTAGTGATAACTAAAATTAGTAATGCTCAAAATACTATAAATACTTCTGCAAAATATGCTCTACTTATGGATTATGAAACGGGAAGAATCCTTCTCAATAAAAACTCAGATATTAAAATGTCTCCCGCATCAATGAGTAAATTAATGACAATTTACTTAGCATTTGAGGCACTTAATCAAGAAAGAATGAATTTAGATACTGAACTTGTAGTAAGTGAGAATGCATGGAGAAAAAAAGATAAGAATGGAAAGTCTTTACCTCCAAGTGGTTCAAGTATGTTTTTAGAACCTTTAACAAAAGTTACAGTTGAGGATCTGCTTAAAGGAATTATAGTCCAGTCTGGAAATGATGCTTGTATTGTTATTGCTGAAGCCTTAAATGGATCCGAAGAAGCATTTGCAAGTAAAATGAATGAAAAAGCAACCGAATTAGGTTTAGTAAATACTAATTTTACTAATTCTACAGGTTGGCCAGATAAATTACATTTAATGTCTTCTTATGACCTAGCTATACTCGCATCTAGGCTATATGAAGATTTCCCAGAATATATGCATTATTTTTCTCAACTAAAATTTACATATAACGGAATAGCACAATCTAATCGTAACCCTGTTTTATATCAAGATATTGGAGCAGACGGTTTAAAAACTGGTTATACAAAATCTAGCGGTCATGGGGTTGTTGCCTCCGCTATGCAAAATGGAAGAAGACTCATATTAGTTCTAAATGGAATAGAAGGTAGAAAACTAAGAGCAATAGAAGCAGAAAGAATAATTAATTGGGGTTTTAGAGAGTTTGAAAATATTGTTTTATATGAAAGGAATGAAATTGTAGATTCTGCTAATATATGGCTTGGCAATAGGCCTACTGTTCCACTTATAGTTAAAGATAAAGTTACACTGACTTTATCAAAAGCTGATAGAGGCAAAGATTTAAAAGCTATAGTAAAGTATGTAGGACCATTAATTCCACCTTTAAATAGTGATTTTGCTGTAGCCAAGCTAATTATAAAAAATAATAAAGGAGATAGAGTTAGTGAATATAATTTATTCCCTGAGTTTGAAGTAAATAGAGCTGGTCCTATTGGAAGACTATTTGGCTCTCTATCTTATTTAATTTGGGGAAATGCTATTCAATGATAAATAAAAAAGGTGTTTTCATTACATTTGAAGGAGGAGAAGGAACAGGAAAAAGTACTCAATCAAAGTTACTGTATGATTATTTTAATAAAAAAAATATCAATTCAATTTTAACAAGAGAGCCAGGCGGGTGTAAAGAGTCTGAGGAAATAAGAAATTTACTTGTAAATGGGGAAATTAATAAATGGGACCCAATTACAGAAGCCTTACTACATAATGCAGCAAGAAAAGAACATATAAAACAAATTATAAAGCCAACTTTATTACAAAATAAAATAGTAATTTGTGATCGATTTATAGATTCTACAATGGCTTACCAAGGAGTAGGGCTAGGAGTAAGTTCAAGTTTTTTAAATACTTTATCTAAGGAGATTACTGAAAACATTAAACCAGATATGACCTTTATATTTGATATTGATATTGATATTTCTCTTAAAAGGGTTAAAAAGAGAGACAAAAATAACATGAATAGGTATGAGAAATTTGATCAATCTTTTCATAGTAATATTAGAGAATATTTTAGGTCTTTAATAAATACCGAAGAAAGATATATATTAATAGATGCATCAAAAAGTATAGAAGAAATTCATTTACAAATTACTAATTATATAAACCTTTTAATTAATTAGAATAATTTATTATGTCATTAAATATACATCCAAGATATACAAAAGAGCTTATAGGTCATCATAAAGAAAAAAAAATCTTTGAAGAATCTTACTTTAATAATTCATTGCAACATTGCTGGCTTTTAGAAGGTCCAGCTGGTGTAGGTAAAGCAACCTTTGCTTATTCTGCTACTAGAGCAATTTTATCCGTTAAAAATATAGATAATAATAAACTGTCGTTGTTCGATGATGAATTTAGTGCTGAAGAAAATAAAATATTAAACTTTAAATATGATGATAATAATATAATTCATCATAAAATAAGTGAGAACACTCATTCTGATGTAAAAATAATTGAGCAAAATAGTGATGAAAACGGAACGATTATAAAAGAAATTATTCCAGTAGAAAAAGTAAGAGAAATAGAATTGTTTTTTTCTAAAACATCTACAGAGGGTGGCTGGAGAATTGCTATTATAGATAGCTTAGATAATTTAAATAAACATGGTTCAAATGCACTTTTAAAAATATTAGAAGAACCTCCAAAAAAATGTTTGATATTTCTCATATCTGGAAATAAATCAAATGTCATAGATACTATTAGATCAAGGTCTAGAGTATTAAAATTTAGCGAATTAAGTATAAAAGATACTAATTCAATAATTCAAAAATCAAATATTATTAGTATAGATGAAGAATTACAAAAAATTAATGTTCTTGCAAATGGAAGTCCTGGAAAGGCAATAACGTTATACAATAATAATGGTTTAGATATTTATGATAAATTGATTGATCTATTTATAAAAATTTCTGATCTTGATATTACTAAAATAGAACCTTTATTAAAAGATATTTCAAATAAACAAAATCAATTTGGGATCAAAATAATAAATATTTTAATAACAATTTATTTAAATAGAACGCTTAAAAGAGGCTTGAACATTCTTGAAGTCGACATATCAGAGAATGAAAAAAAAAGCCAAAATATGTTTCTAAAATATTTTAAAATTGAAGATATTCCTAGTTTATGGAACAATATATTTTCTCAAACTAATATAACTTCTAATTTCAATTTAGATAAAAGACAAGCAATTATAAATTTGATTGAAAATGTTTTAAAATTTAAAAAAAATGATATACATGTAAGAGACATATGAAAAAACAATCCAAAAATTTTTATATAACAACGCCAATATATTATGTAAATGATGTTCCCCATATAGGCCATGCATATACAACTGTAATATGTGATACCATTGCTAATTTTAATAATTGGTTAGGTAAAAGTGTAAATTTTTTAACCGGAACAGATGAGCATGGACAAAAGGTTGAAAAATCTGCTCTAAAAGCTGGAATTGATCCGCAAAGTTTTACTAATGAAGTTTCAAAAAGTTTTCATAATTTAGTTGAGAAGCTTGAGATAAATAATACTGATTTCATAAGAACTACAGAAAAACGTCATAAAGAATCAGTTGTTGAACTATGGAAAAAGTTAGAAAAAAAAGGAGATATTTATTTAGGAAAATATTCTGGTTGGTATTCAATAAGAGATGAAGCTTTTTATTCAGAAGACGAAATAGAGCAAGATAAAAATGGAAACAAAATAGCACCAAATGGCTCTGAGGTTGAATGGCTGGAAGAACCTTCATACTTTTTTAGACTTTCAGCATGGCAAGATAAATTATTAAAGTTTTATAAGGATAACCCAGAATTTATTTCTCCTAAAAGTAGATATAATGAAGTTTTAAGTTTTGTTAGAAAGGGACTTGAGGACCTCTCTATATCTAGAACTACATTTAGATGGGGTATACCAGTTCCTAATAATGATGACCATATTATATATGTATGGCTTGATGCCTTAACTAATTATATATCTGCATTAAATTATCCAAATAAAAATGATGAAAATTGGAAGACATTTTGGCCAGCAGATATTCACGTTGTAGGTAAAGATATATTAAGATTTCATGCAGTATACTGGCCGGCTTTTCTAATGGCAGCAGATATTGAAACACCTATAAAAATATATGCTCATGGATGGTGGACTGTTGATGGAAAAAAAATGTCTAAATCAACAGGAAATGTAGTTAGTCCTGATTACATTATCAATAAATACGGGCTAGACCAGTTTAAATATTTTTTGTTGAGAGAAGTTAGATTTGGACAAGATGGAGATTTTTCTGAAAATGCATTAGTAAAAAGAGTTAATGCTGATCTTGCTAATGATTATGGAAATTTAGCTCAAAGAGTTTTATCATTCATATATAAAAATAATGAAGCCTTGATTCCTAATAAGGGAACTTTAAGTAAAGTTGATAAAGATTTATTAAATGATATGGCTATTATTACAGATAATATTATTAACTATATGAAGGATTACAAAATAACTGATGCGCTGGAAGAATTATGGATAATAATAAGAAAATCTAATACTTATATAGATGAACAAGCACCCTGGGCTCTAAAAAAAACAGACCTTGATAGAATGAATACAGTTTTATATGTTCTATGCAGCATAATTAAAAATGTAAGTTTAATAGCCCAAAACTTTATACCAATTGGCGCAAATAAAATATTAGATCAATTATTAATCCATAAAAATGATAGAGAGTATAATAATATAGATGATGAGCTAATATCAGGTACAAAAATTTCTAAACCTGAAGGTGTATTTCCAAGGTTAGAAATTAAGGAATAATTATGATAATAGATACTCATTGCCATTTGGATTTTAAAGATTTCAAAGAAGATTTGGATACTGTTTTATTAAACGCAAAGAATAATAACATTCATGGTATGCAAACAATTTGTACTAAAATTAGTGAATTTCCTAATATTCTCCAAATTGCAAAAAAACATGAAAATATATGGTGTTCTATTGGAACTCATCCACATAATGCAAATGAAGAAAATAATATTTCAAAAGAAGATATAATAAAATTATGTATGAATGATCAGGTCATTGGAATAGGGGAGACTGGTCTTGATTATTACTATGAAAATAGCAATAAAAAGAATCAAATTAATTCTTTTCTCAAACATATAGATGTTGCAAGAGAAACTAATTTACCCCTCATTATACATGCACGAGATGCTGATAAAGATATTATTGAAATACTTACTCAAGAATATAAAAAAAGGCCCTTTACAGGTGTAATACACTGTTTTACCGCTAGTTATGAACTTGCTGAAGCTGCTCTTAGTATTGGTTTTTACATTTCATTTTCAGGAATAATTACTTTTAAAAATGCTGAAGATATAAGAAAATCATGTAAAAAAATACCTATTAATAGAATTCTAGTAGAAACAGATGCTCCATTTCTTGCACCAGTACCATTCAGAGGTAAAAGAAATGAACCTTCATATATAACAGAAACTATTAAAAAAATTTCTGATATCAAGAAAATATCCATACAAGAAGCTACAGAAATTACTACTAATAATTTTTTTCATTTATTTACAAGAGCTAAATTATGAGTATAGAGATTACTATACTGGGATGCGGATCTTCTGGAGGCGTGCCATTAATTGGTAATATTTGGGGGCCATGTGACCCAAATGACGAAAGAAATAGAAGAAGAAGAGTATCAATATTAGTAAAAATAAATGGATTAGTATTTTTAGTTGATACAGGCCCAGATTTACGAATGCAAATGCTTGATGCAAAAGTTCAAAATATTGATGCCGTTTTATATACACATTCTCATGCAGATCATGTTCATGGCATTGATGATTTAAGGGCATTTTGCTGGAAAAGAAAAGGCAATAGACCAATACCTATCTATGGTGATGAATATACAATCAATCAGCTTACAAGCAGATTTAATTATGCTTTTCAGAAAAATCTTGGACCAGCAATACCTAGCTTAGAGGCGCATAAAATCTCACTTGGGAATAATATGATAGAAGGAGTTAATATTAACGCCATAAAGCAGATGCATGGTAAGGGTTTTAGTTTAGGATATAGATTTGATAATGTAGCATATTCTACAGATGTAAACTATCTTCCGAAAGAATCCTTTGAGCAATTAAGAAATTTGGATTTATGGATAGTTGACTGCGTTAGATATGAACCTCATTATAGCCATTCACATTTTGAACAAACTATGGAATGGATTGACAAACTTAGGCCTAAGAAGGCAATTTTAACTCATATGGGACATTGGTTAGACTATGAAGAGCTTAAATCTAAATGTCCGATAAATGTTGAGCCAGGAATAGATGGAATGGTTTTAAAAATATAATGAACTATGATTTTTTTCATTTATTAATAATAGGATCAATAAAGGATCCTATTTTATGGATATTATCTTTAGTAATTTCTAGTAATGTTATCTCTAGTAATTTTCAAAGAAAGCTTTTATATCTATCTATTGCAGGGATTATATGGGGCTATATAAGACTTTATGTTTATAAATCATTTGGACAACAGTTTAACTTTGAAGAAACTTTATTATTATTATTTGTCTGCTTATTATTAATGATTTCTGTAGGAATTATATTTTATTTTTTAATTAGATGTTTAAAATCAATTATTTAGCTTATTTTATTTATTTTAATAATTAATTATTTTTTAATTATTTCTGATAATATACATTATGCGCCTTGGATTAATATGAAAGAAATTGAAGAATTAATAAAGATAGTTAAGAAATTACGTGATCCAAAAGATGGATGCGAATGGGATATAGCACAAGATAACACTTCCCTATTACCGTATTTATTAGAAGAAGTATACGAAGTTATTGATGCCGTAAAGAATAAAAACGAAAAGGAATTAAAGGAAGAATTAGGAGATTTGCTATTACAAATTATGTTGCATGCAGAGATTGCTTCTGAAAGCAATAAATTTCAAATAAAAGATGTAATAAAAAACCTAAGTAAAAAGTTAATAAGAAGACATCCACATGTATTTAAAAAAAAAGTAAAGCTAAATAAAATTGAATTAGAAGATCAATGGAAAAAAATAAAAGTAAAAGAAGGTAAAAAAATAGATAAGGATAACCCCTTCTCTATATTAAATAATTCTGAATCTATCTTACTACAAGCTCTTTCAATTGGTAAAATAAGTAAGGAAATTAATTTTGATTGGACTAATTATGAAGGACCAGTAGCTAAAATAAAAGAAGAACTAAAAGAAGTAATTCATGAGAAAAATAATAATAATAATAATAAAATTGAAGAAGAAATTGGAGACCTATTATTTTCTGTTATACAACTAGCCAGGCATCTAAATATTAACCCAGAAATAGCACTAAATCAATCTAACAAGAAATTTATAAAAAGGGTAAATTTAATGCTGGAAAGCTATAAAAATATAGAAGATTTTATGAAAAGCGATAATAAAACTAAAGAATTAAATTGGATGAAGGTAAAAAAATTATAATAGTCTAATTAATGAAGATGTATCGTTTCTATTATAACCTTTATTAATTAAATTTTTATAAAATTCATCTATTAACTTTGTAATAGGCAAATTAGCATTATTTTTTGAAGATTCATTTATACAAATTTGTAAATCTTTATGCATAAGTTCTATTGCAAAACCAAAATCGAACTCTCCTTTAGACATGGTTTCAGCTCTATTTACCATCTGCCATGAGCCAGCTGCTCCTTTAGAAATAACTTCAACAACTTTCTTAATATCTAAACCAGATAGCATACCAAATTTAACACCTTCTGATAAACCTTGTAATAAGCCTGCAATACAAATTTGATTAACCATCTTAGTTAACTGCCCTGCTCCACTATTGCCCATTAATGTTACAGCTTGTGAGTATGCATCTATATATGGCTTAGCTATATGAAATACATTTTTATCTCCGCCCACCATAACTGTTAGTGCTCCATTTACTGCTCCAGCTTCGCCGCCTGATACAGGAGCATCAAGAAATGAAATTGAATAATCATTTTTTGCAGTTTTATATAGTTCTCTAGCAATATCTGCTGATGCTGTAGTATTATCTACAAATATAGCTCCTTTATCCATACCTAAAAAAGCACCGTTATTACCGATACATATATCTTTAATATCATTATCATTTCCTACACAGGCAAAAACAATTTTTGAATCTTTTACTGCTTCTCGAGGTGTTAAAGCTTTACTTCCCTTATATTCTTTGAGCCAACTATCTGATTTAGACTCCGTACGATTATATATTGTAACATTATAACCAGCCTTACTCAAATGACCAGCCATTGGATAACCCATTACACCTAAACCTAAAAATGAAACTTTTCTGTCTTCCATATTAAATCTCCATATTAAATAAAAAAAGGAGTTATCTTTAATAAAGTTAACTCCTTTTTAAATTAAAATAAATAAAATAGATTAATAAGCTTGCATTACATTCCCATGCCGCCCATTCCACCCATTCCGCCCATGCCGCCCATTCCGCCCATATCAGGCATTGCAGGAGCACCGGCTTCTTTGTCATCAACTGAGTCTGCGACCATTGCTTCTGTTGTTATCAGCAAACCAGATACTGAAGATGCGTCTTGAAGAGCAGTTCTAACCACTTTAGTTGGATCGATGATACCTTTCTTAATCATATTTACATAATTACCACTTTGAGCATCAAATCCAAAAGATTTATCACTTGAATCATTTATTTTACCTACAACAATAGATCCATCATGGCCAGCATTAGAAGCTATTTGTCTTATTGGTGCTTCACATGCTTTTTTAACAATTTCTAAGCCAACTTTTTGATCATTATTTTCAGCTTTGATTTTTGTCAATGCTTTTGAAGCATTTACTAATGCTCCGCCGCCACCAGGAACAATTCCCTCTTCTACAGCAGCTCTAGTAGCATTCATAGCATCATCAACTCTATCTTTACGCTCTTTAACTTCTATTTCTGTCGCACCACCTACTCTAATAACGGCAACTCCGCCAGCCAATTTAGCTAATCTTTCTTGAAGTTTTTCCCTATCATAATCAGATGTTGCTTCTTCAATTTGAGCTTTAATTTGGCTAACTCTAGCAGAAATATCCTTTTTAGAGCCTGCACCATCAATTACTGTAGTTTCTTCTTTTGTAATATGAACTCTTTTTGCAGTTCCAAGCATTTTGATATCTACATTCTCTAATTTGATTCCTAGGTCCTCGCTAATAACCTGAGCATTTGTAAGAGTTGCAATATCTACTAGCATAGCTTTTCTTCTATCTCCAAAACCAGGAGCTTTAACTGCACAAACTTTTAAACCTCCCCTAAGTCTATTAACTACAAGAGTAGCTAATGCTTCCCCTTCTATATCTTCAGCTATAATTAATAGAGGTTTTCCTGATTGTACAACTTTTTCTAAAATAGGAAGTATAGGTTGTAAACTTGATAACTTCTGCTCATGAATTAGTATATATGGGTCTTCCATCTCAGTAGTCATTTTATCTGCATTAGTTATAAAGTAAGGTGATAAATACCCTCTATCAAACTGCATACCTTCAACGACATCTAATTCTGTCTCTAAACCCTTAGCT
This sequence comes from Alphaproteobacteria bacterium MarineAlpha9_Bin3, assembly GCA_002937655.1. Lineage (GTDB taxonomy): Bacteria > Pseudomonadota > Alphaproteobacteria > TMED109 > TMED109 > TMED109. The sequence continues at coordinate 11,238 of PTKH01000004.1, forward strand.
TCTTCAACAGTAATTACGCCCTCTTTACCTACTTTTTCCATTGCAGTGGCTAGTAACTCACCTATTTCCTCTTCACCATTTGAAGAAATTGTTCCAACTTGCGCTACTTCCCCTCTTGAAGTTATTTTTTTACTATGTTTATTTAACTCATTTACTACAGTTTCTGTTGCAAGATCGATTCCTCTTTTAACATCCATAGGGTTCATTCCAGCTGCTACAGCCTTACATCCTTCCCTAACAATAGATTGAGCTAAAACAGTTGCTGTTGTAGTTCCATCTCCAGCTTCATCATTAGTCTTACTGGCAACTTCCCTAACCATTTGAGCTCCCATATTTTCAAACTTATCTTTAAGCTCTATTTCTTTTGCAACTGTAACTCCATCTTTAGTAGTTCTTGGAGCACCAAAGGATTTATCTATTACAACGTTTCTTCCTTTTGGTCCTAAAGTTACTTTAACAGCATTAGCTAGTATATCAACGCCACGAAGCATACGCTCTCTGGCATCAGTTGAAAATTTTACATCTTTTGACGGCATTTAAATATTCCTTAATTTAAAGGGTTAATTAACCCATTATTCCCATAATATCTGACTCTTTAATTATTACTAAATCATCAGAACCTATTTTAATTTCTGTACCAGACCACTTTCCAATAAGAACTACATCCCCTTTTTTTACATCTAAAGGAGTTATTTTTCCATCTTCAGAACGTAATCCCGTTCCTACAGCCATTACTTTTGCTTCCATTGGTTTCTCCTGAGCTGAATCAGGTATGATTATTCCACCAGCAGTTTTTTCTTCGCTTCCCATGCGTTTTACTAAAACACGATCATGAAGGGGTTTAAAATTCATTTCAAATATCCTAATATTAAAGTTAAAAAATAGCACTCTTACTTTAAGACTGCCACGCTTACAAATGATATGTGTGGTTTACTATCAAAAATGTCAAGTATATTGGTAATATTTTTTTAATTATTTTTTATTAGGTCAAAAATATTTTTTTTTAAATTATTAATTCCTAAACCAGTCAAAGCAGACAAATAAATCTTATTCTTAGTATTTAATTGTTTTCTTTCAACAACTTGTAGTTTATCAATCTTATTAATAACCTCTATATAATTAGTGGGCATTTCACCTTTATCATAACCAAATATTTGACGAATTACAGATTGCACGTCCTCATTTTGAGAATAGTAATCCTCATGCGAAATATCCCTTACATGTATTATTAAATCAGCGTAAAGTATTTCATCTAAGGTAGACTTAAAAGATTCAATCAATTCTGTAGGCAGATTACTTATGAAACCTACAGTGTCTGATAATATAAAATTATCATCTCTAGAAAGACTTACAATACGATGTTTAGGATCCAAAGTTGCAAATACCATATTTTTTGTAAATTCAGTTGCTCCTGTAATTTTATTAAATAAAGTTGATTTACCTGAATTTGTATAGCCTATTAAAGATACTAAAGGATATAATTGTTTTCTTTTATTTCTTTGTAACTCTCTTGTTTTTCTGACTTTTTCTAATTCTTTTTTTATTCTTTTAATTCTGCTAGTTATATGTCTTTTATCTAATTCAATTTGTAGTTCTCCAGGTCCTCCTAGAAAACCTCTACCTCCTCTTTGTCTTTCTAAATGGGTCCAAGATCTAACTAATCTAGTTTTTTGCCAAGAAATATGTGCAAGTTCAACTTGTAAAGATCCCTCTTTAGTAACTGCTCTAGCTCCAAAAATTTCGAGTATTAAGGCTGTTCTATCTAATACTTTGACATTCCATACTTTTTCTAAATTTCTTTGTTGAATAGGAGAAATATTAGAATTAATAATAATTATACAATTTTTAATTTTTTTTTTACATAAATTTTGTTTTATTTCTTCAATTTTACCTTTACCAAAATAAGTTCCGGGGTTAATTCTATTAACCCTAATTATATTTGATTCATATATTTTTAAATTTATAGAAATTGCTAATGATTTTAATTCATACATAGAAGAATCATTTGTTCTTCTATTTAGTTTATCGTTTAAAATACTAGGATGAATTAACCAACAAAAATTCATATTAAGAACTTACAAATCAAATTTTTTTCCAAAATAGGCTTGAAATTAATATCATGGTTAAAAAAATTTCAATCCTACCAAATAATAATATTATAGATAAAATAACAACCTCTAAAATAGTATTAGGATAATAATTTATATTAGCAATTTCCATAAGTCCTATTCCAGAATTTGTAATCGCTGAAGTTACTATTATAAATGAGTCCTCCAATTTTAAATCAAAAATTGATAATAAAGCTGAAAGTAAGGGTATAGAGAGCAAATAAAGAATGCAAAATAAAAATATCTGTGAAATCTCATCAACATTACTTATTTTTTCTTTTGCCATTATTTTGCGAGGATTAATTAATCTAAATAATTCTATATAAATATATTTATATATATATATAATTCTTGTTGCCTTTAATCCTCCAGTAGTTGAACTAACAGCTCCTCCAATTAATGTCAGTAAAGCTATTAACAAAATTATATTACTTAACAAGCCATAACTATATAAATTGGCAGGAATTAATCCAGTAGTTGTAATAAAAGAAGTTATTAAAAAGCTTATATTAACAAATTTATCTATGAAAGGCATATTTATTTGATTAAAAGAGTACATACTAAGAAAAAGGGTGAAAATAAACATAAAAATAAATATAATTTTTAAATTTTTATTTTTAAAATAAATTAAAAAACCATGTGAGAAAGATTTATAATGTAGATTTATTGATAAAGAACCAATAATCATGGTAAAAATCATAAATATCTTAGTTATATTATTAAATTCTATTTTTATATCTCCAGATGAAGTAAAACCATTACTTGTAGAAATTAATGCCATAGAGATTTGAACGGCTTCGTTAAAATCTTTTATTAAAATTTTGAAAATAAATATAAAAATTATTGTCATAATGAAATAAAGTAAGAAAATAATTCTTACATTTTCCAATGAAAAATAGTCTTTTGAAATACTCTTTTTAGATAAAACTATTTCTACAAAAAATGTACCTACAATAATTGTGCATAACCCTCCTAGCCATTGCAAAATAGACTGCCAAATTAAAAAACTTGGGGTATTCAAAATCTCTATATTTGTCCATATACCATTTGTAGTAACTAAAGATGTTGTAAGAAAAATAATATCTTTAATACTTTCATTTGGAAATAAAATATAGAATGGTATTGTTCCCATAATAATTAATAACAACCACACAATAAATATAGATAAAACACAATTACTTTTATTTATATCAATAATATTAATTCTATTATTTGATATATAAACGGAAACAAAAATAAAAATTGATAAAACTAGTAATAATACAAAAGGTACCGCATTAGCATTTAATATTAGAGACCATACAATAGCTATGATTGAACTTAGAGAAATAATTATCTGTAAAATAAGAATAAACGGATATGTTTGTTGAATTTTCAAGATTTATACCTAAAAATTTAAATTAATAAAACCCTATTCCAACAGAAAAAATCTTTTCAATCTCTGTAATAAAATCGTGTTTAGCAAAAACAATTACTCTATCTCCTACTTCAATTGTAGTAGAACCATTTGGAAGTATTACCGATTTATCTCTAATTAAAGCACCTATTGCAACTCCATCTGGTAAAGGTTTCTCTCTTAAAGGAACGCCAATTAAAATTGAAGATTCAATTGCTTCTAATTCGATTACTTCTGCTTCTCCTTCTCTTAAACTCTGAACCTGAAAAACTTTACCTTTTCTAACATATCTCAAAATTCTAGATACTGTAAGTTCTCTAGGGTTTACAACTGCATCAATTCCAAGCGAATTTATAAAGGGGCTATATCTATTTTCGGATAATAATGCCGCAGATGAGTGACATCCATACTTCTTTGCTAAAATTGAAGATAAAGTATTGATCTCATCACTAGCTGTTAATGCGAATGTAAAGTCTGCCTTTGCAATATTAGCTTCCTCTAATATTTCCTTATCTAAAGCATCCCCATTAAGAATTATAGATTTACTCAACTCGTCAGCTATACTTTCAGCTCTATTTTTATTATTTTCTATAAGAGTTATATGAGACTGTGGTTCATTTTCTTCAATAGATTTAGCTACTCTTAATCCTGTCTTACCTCCACCAATGATAACAATTCTTCTAGCTCTTGCAGTTTCTTTTCCAAAAACAGAAAGAACTCTTTCTGTTTTATTAGACTCTGCCATGATATATATATCATCTCCACTTTTCATTTCACTAAGTTTATTAGGAATAAATCCTTGAGAATTTCTAACTATATATACTACTCTTGCCCCTAAATCTGGAAATATTTCTGTTAGTTGATTAAGAGGAGTATTTAATACTGGACAATCTTCAGCCAAGTTTATCTCAATTAATCTAACAAGATCATCATCAAAAGATATCAGATCTTTAGCTCCAGGTACTGCTACTAATCTTGTAAAAGATTTAGCCACTTCCTGTTCTGGAGAAATTAGAGCATCAATTGAAAAAAATCCTTCGCTAAATAAATGTTTCCATTCTTCCATGTTGTATGCTTCAGATCTTACCCTAGCAATTTTAATCGGGACAGAGAATAAAGAATTAGCAATTTGACAAGCTATCATATTAATTTCATCTGACTGAGTTACTGCTATTAACATATCAGTCTTGTCAGCTTCTGCTTCTTTTAATATATTTGGATGCGCCGCATAACCAATTAAAGTTCTAACATCTAACTTACTTGAAATTTGTTCAATTCTATCTTCATCATGATCTATAATTGTAATTTGGTTTTTTTCATCTGAAAGAAGCCTTGCTATATTATATCCAACCTCTCCTGCACCACATATAATAACATTCATATAAATATCCTTTAGTTTTGTTTCCTAATATTTTTTAATGTATTTAATTTTCTATGAAATGCTGATCTTTCCATACCTATAAAATTTGCTGTTTTTGATACATTACCATTAAATCTATCCAAGTTTTTAAGGATATAATCATGCTCAAATATATTTCTAGCTTCTTTTAAGTTTAAAGAATAGAGATATTCTAAATCAATATTATTATTAGTATCATTTATATTTTCTGCCTTTAGTAAATCTTTAGGCAACATATCGTATGTAATTAAATTTAATTCAGTATCATCCATCATAATTAAAACTCTCTCAATGGCATTTTTTAACTGTCTTACATTTCCGGTCCAGTTAAAAGCTTGAAGCGAAGCCAAAGCTTGCTGATCAACAGAAATTTTATTTCTTCCAGTTGTTTCCGAAGCTTTATTTAAAAAATAGTTAATTAATAAAGGAATATCCTCTTTTCTTTTTGATAAAGGTGGCATTTCTATAGGTACTACGTTTAATCTATAATATAAATCCTCACTGAAACTATTACTTTGAATTCTATCATTAATTTCTATACTAGTTGAGCTTATAACTCTTATATCAATATTGATTCTTGTTGATCCATTCTTTCTTTTAAAAGTATTATCTTGTAGTGCTTTAATAAAAAAAGCCTGTGCCTCTGTTGATAGGCTTGCAACTTCATCTATAAATAAAGTTCCATTGTGTGCTTGCTCTAATAAACCTACATTTATGATTCTACCTTCATCATCTTCTTTACCAAATAACAGTTCTTCAAGCGAGTCATTAGATAATATTTGAGAATTTAATAAAATAAAAGGTCCATCAGCTCTTTTAGAATTTAAATGTATTAATCTTGCTAATGTTTCTTTTCCAGTTCCATATTCTCCAGTAATTAATATTCTACTTCCTGTAGGTGCCACTTTTTTTACTAATAATTGTATTTTCTTAATTAAAGATGATTCACCTATTAATTCTAATTCTCCTCCAGCTCTAAGCCACAGTTCTTTATGCTCTTTTTTTAATTTTGATAACTCTAGTACCCTTTCAAGAGTTATTAATAATCTTTCTACTTCAAATGGTTTTTCTATATAATCACTGGCGCCACTTCTTATAGCTTTAACTGCTATATCTATATTTCCATGGCCACTTATCATTACACATGGTAATGATAAGAACTTTGATTGTATTTCCTTTAGTAACTCAAGCCCATCTAATTTGCTGTTTTCTAACCATATATCAATCAAAATTAAATCCGGCAATCTTTCAGATATAGCGCTTAAAGCTTTATCTGAATTTTCTACAGTTCTTACTTCATAATTTTCATCTTCAAGTAAACCTGCAATAGAATTTCTAATATCTTCCTCATCATCTATAACTAAAATATTATATTTCATTGTATTAATGTATTACCCTTTATCTAATTCTTCTTTACTAATAAATTTAAGGCTAGCACAGACACCACTATTACCTTCTACATTTTTTAATTCTAATGTTCCGCTATGATCTTCCATAATTTTTTTTACAATTGCTAAGCCAAGTCCAGTACCATTTTTTCTAGAAGTAACATAAGGGTCTGTTAAATCATCCCTAATATTATCAGGAAGTCCTATACCAGAATCTGTAACAATAATATTAAAAATATTTTTATTTTTTTTAAGTTCTACTGTTAGCATATTTTCTAAACTAGCATTATTTTTTCTTTCTATCATAGAATTTATTCCATTAGATATAATATTTTGTAGCGCTTGTCTTATTTGATTCTCATCAATAACAGCATAAAGAGTAGTTTTAGGAACCTTTATATCAACTTTAATATTTTCATTTGAAAGAATTGATAAAGAAGTAATTTCTTTTACTAAATTAGTTAAATTTATTTTACTAAAAACTGGTACAGGCATTCTAGCAAAGGCTGAAAACTCATTTACCATTTTTCTCATTCCATCAACTTGCCTTATTATAGTACTAATACAAGATAAAAATATTTCTGGTTCTAAAGAAATATGATTTTTGTATTTTCTTTTTATTCTTTCAGCAGCTAGCTGAATTGGTGTTAATGGATTTTTAATTTCATGTGCGATCCTTCTAGCAACATCACTCCAAGCTGCAACTCTCTGAATCTTAAAAAATTCTGTCATATCATCAAAAGTTACAACATATCCTAAAACTTCATTTTTATTTTTTTCAGCAGTAATAGTTGTAATGATAATTATTTTCTTTCCATTTCTTATTAATTCTATTTCTTTTGTAATAATTTTTTGGTTACTATTTGTAATTTCTGTAAAAATTTCAGACATTTCTGGAACTACGTCTATTAAATAACTGTTATTAATGCTTTTTTTCAAATCTAATAAATCCAGCGCACGCCTGTTAGGTAAAAATATTTTACCATATTTATCTAATCCAAGAACACCAGCTGTTACCCCAGTAAGTACAGTTTCTGTAAACTTAATCCTCCTCTCAAGTTCGTTATTAGTATTTATCAAATCATTTCTTTGGCTATCTAATTGTTCTGTCATTTTATTAAAAGTTTTTGAAAGATCTGCTATTTCATCTTTATTATTATTATCAGGAACTCTTACTTTTAAATCTCCCATAGAAACTCTCTCCGCTGCATTTGCTAAATTTGTTATTGGTGTAACTAAACCGTTTGCAAAATTTAAACCCATTAGAATTGCAACAAACATTAAGAGAACAGCTACTACAATAAAAACCATTGTAAAAGTAATATGCAAACCTTCTTTCTTATTTTCTACTCCTCTGTAATTTTTTACTGCAGTTTTAACTGAATTTATATCCGATATTACTCTTAAATCTTTAAATTTACTTATATAAATAAAATGATTACCCAAAAAATTTACAGGAGACATTGCTGATATGGTCTTATCTAATTCACTACTAGAGAACTCTATTGCAGGACGTTTCGTTTCTATTACTAAATCAAATAAAGCTTGTCTTTTATTTGATTTAAATAAGAAAGATAGCTCACTCTCAGCAACAATATTTCCATTTTTATCAAATATTATAACTTCAGTAAAATTTCTTTCATAAGCAAGTTGATTTAATAATTTTTTTAAATTGTTTTCCTTTTGGATATCCAAATTATTCATATTATTGAGTATGCCAGAAGTGTTCATGATTCCAGCTATATCTACTGCATCAATATTAATTTGCCTCTGTCCCTGTTCAAAATAAGCTTCTGAAACTGACAAAGATTTATTTAGTGCATTTTTAACTTGAGCAGAAAACCAATTTTCTATTCCAACTGTAAAAAATATAGCACCAAATATTGCAACTACTATTGCTGGCGCAGCTGCAAGAAGACTAAACATTACAACTACTCTACTGTGAAGTTGAGCTCCTAATTGACCACTTTTCTTTCTTGACCATATATTTACAACTCGCTTAGTAATAATAATAATTAAGCTAATTAAAAGAACTAAATCTAGATTTAGTAATATTAATATTAAAAACTTATTTGCGTCTCCAGAAGGTGTCATGGCAGCATAAGTAGCCATGCCAGAAACTAGAGATGCTACTACTAAAAACCATGACCTCTTAACACCATTGTTAGTCTTATTTAATTTAAAAATTTTCATTAAAGAATATAACACTGAATTTCTTTTAAATTTATTTTAGTTTTTTTTAACATTGCCACCTAATTGTATATCTAAATATATAATTTTTTTTCTAAGAGTATTTCTATTTATGCCTAATAATTCAGCAGCCTTAAGTTGATTTCCTCTAACTAAATTTAAAGTCTTAACAATTAACGGCCGCTCTACTTCATGAACAATTCTGTCGTATAATCCATTGGCAGGAAGCTCATTTTTATGTGAGTCAAAATATTGGTTAAGATGCTTTTCTACTGACGCTCCTAAAGATGCGCTAGCATAATTAGAATTATTTTTTTCAAACTTAGACATAAAAGAATTCAAGGTACCTTTATCTATAATATTTTGTGGAACTAAAATTATTATTCTTTTAATTAAATTTTCTAATTCTCTTACATTACCTGGCCAATTATAGTCTTTCAATTCACGTAAAGCATCTTTATCAAAGCTTTTTTTATCATTATTATTATCCGAGTATTTTTTTATAAAATGATTTATTAGTAATGGAATATCATCAGAACGGTCTCTTAGCGGGGGGACATTTATAGGAACAACATTAAGCCTATAAAATAAATCCTCTCTAAATAAACCATCATTTATCATATTTGATAAATTTCTATGTGTTGCCGCTACAATCCTCACATTTGTATAAATAGTATTCTTACCTCCAACAGCTGTAAAACATCCGTCTTGTAGTACTCTCAAAAGTCTTGTTTGAGCCTCAATTGGCATATCTCCAATTTCATCTAAAAATAATGTACCTTCATTTGCCAACTCAAATTTACCTTTAGTACTTTTATCTGCTCCTGTAAATGCTCCACGCTCATATCCGAATAATTCTGACTCAATTAATTCTCTTGGTATTGCTGCCATATTAATTGCAATAAAAGGTTTTTCTTTTCTTGATCCATAATCATGTAAAGCTTTTGCAATTAATTCTTTACCCGTTCCACTTTCTCCACTAATCATAACTGTCAGATCTGAATTAACTAATTTTGCTAAAACTTTATATACTTCTTGCATTGATGGAGAACTTCCAACTATCGGTAAGTCATCATCTATGTATTTACCATCATCTTTACGTATATTATCTTTATTTTTCTTTGAATTAAAAGACTTCGTTACGACATCTAAGACATGATCCAAATCAAATGGTTTAGCAAAATATTCATATGCTCCACCTGTACTTGCCTCTATTGCAGTTTTAATAGTATTTAAACCACTCATAATCATTACAGGAATATCAGGTCTTATTTGATGAATTAAAGGAAGTAAATCTAGCCCATTAGAATCTTCCATAACGACATCAGTAATAATTAAATCTCCATCACCTTGTTCTACCCACGATAATAAAGTTTTTCCATTATCCGTAGTTTTTGTACTAAAACCTGACCTATTAAATTTTTTTTCAAGCACTAATCTTATAGCCTTGTCATCATCAGCAATCAAAATAAGAGGCTTTTCCATTAATTATTATCCTCAAATTGTGGAAACAAAATCGTAAAAACCGTATTGATAGAAGAATTTACTTCAATTATGCCCCCGTGTTCTTCTATAATACTAGAAACTATAGATAGACCTAAACCTGAGCCACGATGCTTACTTGAAACAAATGGTTCAAAAAGATGGTGTTTAATACTCTCTGGTATTCCAGGACCATCATCTTTTATTTGAACATATATAGGCAACTTAAGTTTATTAGTGCTTCCTGAAACTTTTATGTTAAATCCATGACGATATCCTGTTTTAATTGTTATTTCTCCATCAGGCTTAGCCTCAGCTGCATTTTTTACTAAATTTAAAAAAACTTGAATTAAGGAATTAATATCGCCATAAATTTCTGGCAATGACGGATCATATACCTCAATAATATTACAATTTATTGCAAAACTATTTTTTGCTATTTTATTTACTCTTTGAAGCACATCATGAATATTTAGTATTGTTTTATTAATTATGTTGTTATCAGATATAGAGTTAACTCTACTTGCTAGCTCTCCTATACGGTCAACTTCATCTATAATTAAAGATGTTAAATCTTTATCTTCTCCATCAACTACTTCATTTAATAATTGGGCGGCACCTTTTATTCCAGAAAGAGGATTTTTAATTTCGTGTGCCATTAATGATGATAAACCAGAAACAGAATGAATATTTTTATAGACAATACTTCTTTCAATTTGTTCTGCTATAGCTCTCTTATGAAAGCAAAGAATTATGTGTTTCTCATCATAAATACCTGCTTCAACATCTACTATGAAATTTCTTTTATTAAAATCATTGATTGTAATATCAAATTGCGTAGCATTATATCTTTGTTTGTTAACTTGATCAATTAGAGAAAATAATTGATTATCTAATGATAAAAAATTTTTTAAATTATTATTTAAAATAATTTTTGAGCTCTCTCCTAAAAGAACTTCTGCTGAATAATTAATAAATGAAATGTTATAATCATCATCAGTAACTAGTATTGCCGAAGGAATGTTATTAAGTAATTGAGTATAATTTAGACTTTTTTCCTGATTTTTTTCTTTAGAATTCATAATTAAAATCCAAATTATTATTTTTGCCTATTAATTAGGCAGATTAAAGAATAAATTTGTTTTAGTCTAATAAAATATATATAAAATAATATTAATGAATATAAAAATTATTAGAGATTAATTAATGGAAACTATTGCTATAATCCTTGCTGGTGGATCAGGAAAAAGATTTGATAAAAATATAATTAAACAATACCAATATATAAATGATCAGACGATAATTTTTCACTCATTGATGGCTTTTATAAATAATATTAAAATTGAAAAGGTAGTTCTAGTTATAAATAAAGATCATATTGCTATTGCTAAAAAGTGTTTATCTGAAATAAATAATATAAATTATATATATGGTGGAACTACAAGACAAAAATCAGTTTATAATGCTCTGAAATCTATAAAACAAGATAATCCTAAAAATGTTTTAATCCATGATAGTGTAAGACCAAATATTAGTAATAAAATTATAAATAAAGTAATTAATAAAATGAAAATATATGATGCTGTTATCCCTATAATTGAAATAAATGATGCATTAAAAAAAATAAAAAATTCTAAAATTATAGATCATGTGGATAGAAATAATTTTGGTTTAGCGCAAACTCCACAAGGCTTTAATTATAAGAAATTATATGAAAAATATAAAAATAATACTATAAATACTATTCACGATGATTCATCTCTATTTAAAAATATTCACTATATAAAAGGAGATATTAATAATATAAAAATAACTAATAAAGGTGATTTAAAATTTTTAGAATATAAAATGAAAAAAGAAACAAAATATATACAAATATCTGGTATTGGCATTGATATTCATAAATTTGACTTTTTAAAAAGTGCTGAATTTATAGTTCTAGGTGGAATTAAAGTTAAATATAATAAAGGTTTATTAGGACACTCTGATGCCGATGTTATTATTCATGCATTAGTAGATTCTATTCTTGGAACTGTTTCTGAAGGGGATATAGGTAGTATTTTTTCCGATAAAGACCCTAAATGGAAAAATGCAAATTCAAAAATATTTTTAAAACATGCAATTTCTCTATTAAAAAAGCATAAATGTAAATTATTACATACAGACATAAATATTATATGCGAAGAACCAAAAATATCTCCTTATAGAGATAAGATTAGAAATAATATAGCTAAATTGCTTCTTATTTCCGATAAATGTGTATCAATAAAAGCTACAACTTCTGAAACTTTAGGTTTTACAGGAAGAAAAGAAGGAATAATGGCTCAATGTATAACTACTATTTCTAAACCATACTATGAATAAATTTAATTTAAATAAAATATTTGTCTCTGTATTTGGTATTGGATATATTCCATATGCATCAGGAACATTTGGATCAATAGCTGGTTTAATAATAGGTTATTTAATATATTTAATTAACTATAATCTATTATTTTTATTAATACCTTTATTATTTATACTTGGAATAAAAGCTTCACAAATTTATCAAAATAAAACTGGTGAGCTAGATTCTAAAGTAATAGTAATAGATGAAGTTGTCGGACAATTAATAGCTATGATGACTGTAATAGATGATTTGTTATTGTTGTTTTTATCTTTTATAATTTTTAGAATATTTGATATATTTAAACCTTGGCCAGCATCATATTTTGATCAAAAAATGAAAAATGGAAAAGGTGTAATGTTAGATGATGTTATAGCCGGTATTTATACTTTAATCACAATAAGTTTTATAGATTTGTTAATATGATATGAATAAAATTTTAAATGAATTATCTTTAAAGTTACTAAATGAATTAGGTCGTCAAAAGCTTAAAATTGGAACTGCAGAATCATGTTCAGGTGGTATGTTAGCACAATATTTAACTATGCATCCAGGTTCCTCTAAAGTTTTTAATTATAGCTTTATCACTTATTCAAATGCATCAAAATTAAACATATTAAAAGTTAATGAGAATTCCATCATTAAATTTGGTGCAGTAAGTGAAGAAGTTGTTTGTGAAATGGCAAAAAATTTATTTAATTATAATAATGATATAGATATTGCTTTAGCAATATCTGGTATTGCTGGCCCAGGAGGATCTTCGCCTAACAAACCTATTGGATTAGTTCATCATGCGTTAGCAACAAAAAATAGTTTAAAACATGAAAAAATTATACATAAGGGAAATCGAGAAACTATAAGAAAATTATCTGTAAAGACTGCTTTGCAAATGGCCTTAAATGAATTAAATTAATCATTATATAAAGAATCTGCTCTATCTTCAAAAGCATCTATCATTTTAGTAGAAGCAACTTCAAATAATTTACCCATTAAATTTTTTAATAAAAATGATCTAAAATCAAATTCTACATTTAGAGTTATTAAACACTTATCTTCAGATATTTTTTTTATCTCCCATAAATTATTCATTTTATTAAAAGGTCCATTTATTGCCTCTGAATGAATTTTTTTAGAATCTGATACAGTAACTTTACTAGTAAACTTTTCTTTAATTAAATTAAAACCAATTTCCATATCTGAATAAAATATATTATAATTTTTATTATAAATATTAGTCGATTTACACCAAGGTAAAAATTCTGGATATTTCTCTATATCAATAATTAAATCAAACATTTGTTTAGCGCTATAATTTAATTCTTTTGATATTTTATAATTAAACATTAATTAGTTTTTCTCTTGCCATTTTTAACTTGTGGAAATCATCATCTGCATGATAGGAAGATCTCGTCAACGGAGAAGCAGAAACTAATAAAAACCCCATTTTATAAGCTAAATTCTCAATCTTATTAAATTCTTCTATAGTAAGATACTTCTCAACAGATAAATGGCCTTTTGTTGGTTGCATATATTGTCCAATTGTAACAAAATCTACTTTAGCTAATCTAAGATCGTGAAGAAGAATTTCTATTTCTTCTATTTTTTCACCTAAACCAACCATGATTCCTGATTTAGTAAATATGGTTGAACTAAGGTCTTTAGCATTTTTTAGAATATTTAAACTATGTTCGTATGAAGCACCCCTTCTTACTTTTTTATAAAGCCTAGATATTGTTTCTAAGTTATGATTAAATACATCAGGTTTTGCTTTTATAATTTTCTCTAAAGCCCCTTCTTTTCTTTGAAAATCAGGAGTAAGAACTTCTATCGTGATATTTGGTGTTAATTTTTTAATTGCCTGTATTGATTTAACAAATTGATTTGCTCCCCCATCTTCTAAGTCATCTCTATCAACAGAAGTTATAACAACATGCCTTAAGTTTAATTTAGATATAGCTTTTGCTAGCCTATACGGTTCAAAGAAATCAATTTCATTAGGAGATCCTGATTTTACATTACAGAAACCACATTTTCTAGTACAAACATCTCCTAAGATCATTACTGTAGCATGACCTTTACTCCAGCATTCCCCAATATTAGGACAAGATGCAGACTCACAAACAGTATTAAGCTTAGCCTTACTAATAAGTTCCTTAGTAGACAAATACCCTGAAGAGATAGGGGCTTTTACTCTTATCCAACTAGGTTTTTTTAATTTAAACTCTTCACTATTATTTAAATGAGAGTTAGAAATATAATTTTTCTTTAATTTTCTATTATTTAACATAATTCAATCAACTTCATATATGAAGAGCCCTATCATATGCATCAAGTACAGATTCATGAATAGATTCTGATACTGTAGGATGGGGAAAAATAGTATTAAAAAGATCAAGCTCTGTAGCTTCCAGCTGCATAGCAACACAATATGTGGAGATTAGTTCTGTTACTTCAGGGCCAATCATATGCGCTCCTATAAGTTCGCCAGTATCAAAATTAAAAATAGTTTTTATAAATCCATCTGAATTTCCTAAAGCTATTGCTTTACCATTTCCTAATAATGGAAACTTACCAACTTTTATTTTTATTTTTTTTTCAATAGCTTGTTCTTCTGTGACACCTATACTAGCAATTTGTGGTCTAGAATAAGTACAGCCAGGTATTATCTTATTATGCTTTGCTTTAATTTTAGGATTATGTATAAAATTAACAGCATTTACTGCTTCATGACTAGCTTTGTGAGCTAACCAAGGAGCGCCAGTTAAATCTCCAATTGCAAAAATACCCTTCTCAGATGTTTGATTAAAATTATCCGTGAGAATTTTACCATTCTCTATTTTTATATTAACTGTTTCTATACCTATATTTTCTATATTTGCATCAATTCCTATTGCCATAATTGCTTTGGAATATTTTTTTAAATGTTTATTGCCATTTTCATCAAGAAAATCAGCCAAAACTCCTTCTTTAGTAGATTTAATTTTATTAATTATTGCACTATTTAAAATATTTATTTTTGAGGCTAATAAACTTTTTTTTGCAAATTCTGAAATTTCCTTATCTTCAGCAGGTAGAATTCTATCTTGAGATTCAATAACAGTAACTTCTGTTCCAAAATCACTATAAAAACTAGCAAACTCTATTCCTATAGCGCCTGCACCGACAATTAAAATAGATTCTGGTTTTTCTTTAGGAATCATAGCTTCTTTATAACTCCATATGAATTTACCATCATGTTTAAGACCTTCGATATTTTTGGGCCTTGCACCAGTAGCAAGAATTATATTTGATGCTGTATATAAAGATTCACCATCCATATTTTTAACTGTAACCCTACCTTTACCAGCAATTTTTCCTTCTCCATACATAATATCTACATTATTTTTCTTTAATAAATAATCAACTCCTTTTGATAATTGATCAGAGACCTCTCTAGACCTTAAAACTAGCTTTTTCCAATCAATATTTACACTTTTTAAGTTTATGCCAAAATCATTTATTTCTGATAAAATATGATTTATTTCTGAAGCTCTTAAAAGTGCTTTTGTTGGAATACAGCCCCAATTTAAACATATACCACCAAGTTTATCTTTTTCAATAACAGCTGCTTTTAAACCCAACTGACTTGCTCTAATTGCAGCAACATATCCGCCAGGCCCACTTCCAATTATTATAACATCATATGATTTGTTTTCTGCCATCTTCTTATACAATCATTTTTATTGGGTTTTCTATTATATCTTTAAATTCTTTCAAAAGTTTTGCTCCAACTGCTCCATCAATAACCCTATGATCACCCGATAGTTGACAAGTCATTATATTTGCAATTTTAATATTGTCATTAATAACTAATGGTCTTTTTGAAATACTACCAATAGCTAATATACCTGATTGTGGAGGATTAATTATAGCAGAAAAATTATCTATATCATACATACCTAAATTACTAATTGAAAAATTTCCACCCTCATACTCACCAGGTAAAAGTTTTCCTGAATTTGCTCTAGATATAAAATCTTTCATATTTTTTGATATGTCACTTAATTTTAAGTAATCAGCATTTTTTATAACAGGAGTAAATAAACCTCCATCAACAGCAACAGCAACACTAATATCAATTGATCCAAAATGAATAATTTCATCATCATTCCAAGAACAATTAGCCTCAGGTACAATAGAAAGTGACATTGCTAAGGCTTTAATTATAAAATCATTAATAGATATTTTATTTTCTGGCGATAAACTTTTATTTATAAAAGCTCTACCTTTTAGAAGTTCATCTACATTACAATCTATTGACAAATAGAAATGAGGAACTTCTTTTTTAGATTTAGATAATCTTTCTGCAATCACTTTCCTCATTGAAGAAGTTTTTTTTCTAACATCTGATTTAATATTTATATTAGAAAAATTATTTAAACTATTGTTATTATTTATAAAATTAGCAATATCATTTTTTATTATTCTTCCTCTAGGACCAGTACCAGTTATTAATTTTAGGTCAACTTTATTTTGAATAGCTATCCTTTTAGCTAAAGGACTGACAGCAATACGATCAGTATTTTCTGTAATAGAATAAGAAGAATCAATTTCTGATGAAACAACTTCTATATTTTTGTCATTATTTATTTCTTTATCATCATTAACAACAATATTTTCAATAGGGTTATTATTTTCATTATCACTTTTATCCGTGATGTTATTTATTTCATTATTAACATTTTCAACTTCAATAATTTTTTCCTTATTATCTGAAGTTTGCTTTTCGTCATTATTTACATTATATTTTTCTAACAATTCATTTATATCACTATCTGAATCGTTTTTATCCCTTAGCACAGCAATTACTGAATTTACACTTATTCCTTCTGCCCCATCATCAAATAAAACTTTGTCTAAAATACCTTCATCTACTGCCTCTATTTCCATTGTAGCCTTATCTGTTTCAACCTCTGCAATAACATCACCTGATTTAACTTTATCACCTACATTCTTACACCACTTAGCAAGATTTCCCTCTGTCATTGTTGGTGACAAAGAAGGCATTAAAATTGCTGTTGCCATTTTTTTTACTCCTTAGTAAATAATAACTAATATTATCTATAATTATACAAAATATTCAAAATTTATAAATTGCAAAAAATAATATTATGCTAAATTATACGCAATATATTACAATATTTTATCAAATTATTAACACTATATGCCTTTATTGAGTAATTAATTAAAACAATGTCATACATAACTTAAATATACTATCCTGATCTGGTATACATAATTTTTCTAAATTGCTTGCGTATGGTAAAGGAACATCTAATGCAGCAATTCTTTCTGGCGGAGCATCAAGATAATCAAAAGCTTTTGAACTCACTTCAGAAATAATCTCAGCACCTATACCTGAGCTCATCCAACCCTCTTCTACAGAAACTATCCTATTAGTTTTTTTAACTGATTTTATTATAGTATTAGTGTCTAAAGGTCTGAGAGTTCTTAAATCTATAACCTCTGCACTTATATTTTCTTTTTCCAATAATTCTGCAGCTTTAAGAGCAGCATGAACTCCCCTAGAAAAAGAAGTTATAGTGATATCACTACCTAATTTTTTAATATTAGCAGAACCTATTGGAATTGAATAATCAATTTCAGGTACCTCAAATACTTCATTATACAATAATTCATTTTCTAAAAATATTACGGGATTTGGATCTCTTATAGCAGATTTAAGTAAACCTTTAGCATCTGCGCTATCATAAGGAGCAAGGACTTTCAATCCTGGTATATTGGTAAACAAAGCACTTAAGTCATGACTATGCTGGGCAGCAACTTGAAGTGCCGAACCATTTGGCCCTCTGAATACTATTGGAATATTAATAAGTCCTCCTGACATATAATATGTTTTAGCAGCAGAGTTAATTATTTGATCAATTGCTTGAAATGCAAAATTCCAAGTCATAAATTCTACTATTGGTCTCAGCCCTCCCATAGATGCTCCAACTGCTAAACCTGTAAACCCAGCCTCAGTTATAGGAGTATCTACAATTCTATGATTTCCAAACTCAGATATTAAACCTTGGCTTACTTTATAGGCTCCTTCATATTCCCCTACTTCTTCTCCAATTAAAAAAACATTAGGATTTAATCTCATTTCTTCGGCAATAGCGTCTCTGATTGCTGTTCTTACTGGGAATTTACTCATCATAATTCTCGCTAAGAACATCTGTATACAAGTACTTTTCACTCGTAGAAATACTATTTGTGGCTTTTTCTGCCAAACCGCTTATTTCAGATCTTATTTTATCATCTATACTCTTAAGTTTATCCTCATTATATATTTCCAAATCAATTAACTTCTTTTTAATAAACTCTATAGGATCTTGTTCTTCTCTCATTTTT
This sequence comes from Alphaproteobacteria bacterium MarineAlpha9_Bin3, assembly GCA_002937655.1. Taxonomy (GTDB): domain Bacteria; phylum Pseudomonadota; class Alphaproteobacteria; order TMED109; family TMED109; genus TMED109. The sequence continues at coordinate 29,980 of PTKH01000004.1, forward strand.
TGAACTTCTTCTCTAGTTCTATATTTTGCAGGATCTGACATAGAGTGTCCTCTGTATCTATATGTTTTCATTTCTAATATAATGGGTCCATTACCATCTCTTACCCACTTAACTGCCTTTAGTGCTGCTAAATATACAGATATAGGATTCATTCCATTAACAGCATACCCTGGTATACCAAATGACTCACCATGTTTACTTAAATCTGTTCCAGCACTAGCTCTCTTAATGGAAGTACCCATACCATATTGGTTGTTTTCAATACAAAATATTATAGGCAATCTCCATAATGAAGCCATGTTATAAGATTCATATACTTGGCCTTGATTAGCGGCACCATCTCCAAAATAAATAAGCGATAAAGAAGATTTATCTAAATATTTTGAAGCAAAAGCTATCCCTGTACCTATCGGCACTTGAGCTCCTACAATACCATGACCTCCCCAAAAATTATTTTTTGGATCAAACATATGCATTGAACCGCCTTTACCTTTTGATATTCCATCTCCTTTTCCCATTAATTCACATAATAATTTATATGGAGAAGCTCCTCTAGATATTAAATGCGCATGGCATCTATAGCCAGTAATTACACTGTCATCTTTATTAATTGCCGCTTCCATTCCTACAGATACAGCTTCCTGACCAATATATAAGTGACAAAAACCGCCTATTAATCCTAAACCATATAACTGCCCTACTCTTTCTTCAAATCTTCTTAAATAAAGCATTTTTTCATAAAATAGCTGTAGTTGTTTTTTACTTACGTCGCTATCATCAAAGTTATCATACTTATTTAATAATTCAGTATTTTTAGAAAAATTGTCTTGAAAATTATTTATGTTCATACCAGGTGGCATAAAGTTATTAGGTATATTGGCACCAACCTTTATTAAAAGCTTTATTATGGAGGGCTTCCATTTATCTGGAATACCTTGTTGCTTCCATGAATAGACAGTTTTTTCATTTAAAACTGTATTAGTAAATTGAGAAAGGTTTTTTGCTAATAACCTGCCACCACCAAGATCATCTATAATTGAAGAAAAATCAAAATCCTGTTTCATATAGAATAAGTTAGTTATAATAACGAATAAGTCAAATTAATTTATTTTATAGAAATAACAACCTCATCTTTAGAGGAATAACCAAGCTTTAATCGAGTTAATTCATCTAATAAATCAATATTGTTTTGAGCATTGTTCATTTTATTTACTAATAATTCTTTAAATTCTAATTCTTTTTCTTTATTTTTAAGAATGTTAAAGTTATATTCAACTAGCTGTTTTTTATCGGACAGCGGATTTAAAGATATATTGCCATTTAAAAAATGAAATATAAAATATGCTCCTGTAAAGATAACACATGTTTTAAAGAAAATATTTCTTACTAGTATATAGTTATTGTTTTTAAAATTTAATGTTTTATTCATAGTCTAATGAATCATTTAAAATAATATTAGTCAATACTAACTATAAAAATATTTATCTTTGTTAAACAAGGCCTTATCTCCTAAAAGCTCTTCTATTCTTAATAATTGATTATATTTACTTAATCTATCAGACCTTGATAATGAGCCTGTTTTAATTTGCCCTGCATTTGTAGCCACAGATAAGTCGGCTATGAAAGTATCCTCAGTTTCTCCCGATCTATGAGATATCATAGAAGTATAAGAAGCTTTCTTAGCCATATTTATTGCATTTAATGTTTCTGTTAAAGTACCTATCTGATTAAACTTTATTAATATGGAATTAGCTATATTTTCCTTTATTCCCTTATCTAATCTACTTGTATTCGTAACAAATAAGTCATCCCCTACTAATTGAATATTTTCTCCCATTTGCTTCGTAATAATTTTCCAACCTTCCCAATCATCTTCTGCTAATGCATCCTCAATTGATATAATAGGATATTCTTTAGTAAGAGAGTGTAAATAATCTATTAGCCCTTGACTATCAAACCTTTTATTTTCACCATTCAAGATATATTCATTGTTATTGAAAAATTCTGTGGATGCAACATCTAGTGCTATTGATACATTTTTACCTGGAGTATAACCTGCTTTTTCAATCGCTATAATTATATAATCTAAAGCTTCTTTATGAGATGAAAAATTAGGAGCAAATCCTCCTTCATCTCCTACAGCAATAGAAAAATTTTGTTCTAATAATATTGTTTTTAATGACTGAAAGATTTCAGCTCCACATCTTAAAGATTCACTAAAACTATCAAAGCCAAATGGAACAACCATTAACTCTTGAAAATCTAGGCTGTTATTTGCGTGGGCACCTCCATTTATTATATTCATAAATGGAATAGGTAAAGTAACAGAAGACTCTCCTCCTATATGAAAATATAAGGGAATATTTTTACTATTAGCAGCTGCTCTTGAACATGCTAAAGATACTCCTAAAATACTATTACCTCCTAGATTAATTTTATTAATTGAGCCATCAAGATTAATTAAAATATTGTCAATCTCTTCTTGGTCACTACAATTTTTCCCTTTCAACACATTACAAATTTCATTATTAATTATTTCAACTGCTTTTTTTACTCCCTTACCTAAATACCTATGATCATTATCTCTCTTCTCAATTACTTCATAAGCACCGGTTGATGCTCCAGAGGGAACCGAAGCTCTTCCTATTACATCATTTTCTAATAATACATCTACTTCTAACGTTGGATTTCCCCGACTATCTATAATTTCTCTTCCTTTAATATTACTTATAATTGTCATAATTATACCCTTATTAATTATTTTGACTTTTTGCTATTTCATCATGTTTAATCAAAATTTGAAGTAAGTTTTTGAGCTTATCCAATGGCCACATATTAGGACCATCACTTGGAGCGTTATCTGGGTCTTCATGAGTTTCCATAAATATTGCTGCTACACCCAAAGCAGAAGCAGCTGTAGCTAATGTTGGAACAAATTCTCTTTGGCCACTTGATTTATCTCCTAAACCACCCGGCTGTTGGACAGAATGAGTAGCATCAAATACTACAGGATGACCAAATTCCTTTAATATTGGAATAGACCTGAAGTCCGAAACAAGTGTATTATAACCAAAACTTGCACCTCTCTCACATATCATTACACCACCATTACCATTTTTTGATAATTTTTCTGCTACATTTTTCATATCCCATGGAGCTAGGAACTGTCCTTTCTTTACCATAATTGGAAGGTTTGACTTAGCTGACTCTATTAATAAGTCAGTTTGTCTACATAAAAAAGCTGGTATTTGTATTACATCTACTACTTCAGATACTAATGATATTTGCTCCTTTTCATGAACATCAGTAATTACAGGACATCCAATTTTATCTTTTACCTCTTTAAATATTTCCATAGAATCATCTATACCAGGTCCTCTTGAAGATTTTAAGGAAGTTCTGTTAGCTTTATCAAAAGAGGACTTATAAATAAAATTTAGCCCTAATATATCGCAAATATTATGTATCTCATTGGCAGTTTTAAGTGCATGATCTTTACTTTCCATAACGCAAGGTCCAGCAATTAAAGTAAATTTTTCATTGTTACCAATTGTAAAACCCTTAAATTTTATATCTTTTATATTACTTATCATTTTTTACTTACTTTTTTAACTGCCGATATAAAAGATTTAAATATTGGATGGGGCATAAATGGTCTTGATTTCAATTCTGGATGAAATTGGACACCAACAAACCAAGGATGAGAAGTTATTTCTATAATTTCAGGCAACATAGAATCTGGAGATTTTCCAGAGAATATCATACCTTTTTCTTTCAATTTATCTTCATAAATTGAATTAACTTCATAGCGATGCCTATGTCTTTCATGTACAGTAATTTTATTATATATTTTATAAGCTAGCGAACCCTTTAATATATTACAGGGGTAAGATCCTAATCTCATGGACCCACCAATATCTGAAGACTTTGAACGTATTTCTTTTTTACCATCACGATACCATTCCTTAAGTAAGCCTATTACATTATTTTCTGTATTTACAAACTCTGAAGAGTTAGCACTTTTTATATTTAAAACATTTCTAGAAAATTCAATAACAGCTAACTGAAGACCAAGACATATTCCTAAAAAAGGCACTCCATTTAAACGGGCATAATTAATTGCCTTAATTTTTCCAGAAATACCTCTTTCACCAAAACCTCCAGGAACAATAATCCCATTAATATTGCTAAATTTTGAATCTAAAGATTTATTATTTAAACTTTCAGAATTAATCCAATGAATATTAACTCCTAGTTTATTTCCTAATCCTCCATGAACTATTGCCTCGTTTAATGATTTATAAGCATCAGGAAGGTCTGTATATTTTCCTACTATACCGATATTTATATTTGATTTTACATTATTTGCAGATTGAACAATTCTTTTCCATTTATTTAAGTTAATTTTATTTGGCTTAATATTAAAATGTTTAAGAACTTGGATATCTAATTTTTCTTTATGATATACTAATGGTACATTGTATATATTTTTAACATCAAGAGCTTGAATAACATCTTCAGATTTAACATTACAAAATAAAGCAATTTTATCAATCTCATTTTCTTCAATTGATCTATCACACCTGCATAATAATATATTAGGTTGAATTCCTATTTCTCTTAATTCTTTGACAGAATGTTGAGTGGGCTTTGTTTTCTGCTCATTTGAAGTATTTATATAAGGCACTAAAGTTAAATGAATATATATAGCTCTATTTTTACCAATTTCATTTCCAAACTGTCTAATAGATTCTAAAAAAGGAAGGCTTTCTATGTCTCCAACAGTTCCACCGATTTCTACTAATATAAAATCACAGTCAGCTATATCTTTTGTAATAAAAGACTTTATTTCATCAGTTACATGAGGAATAACTTGGACTGTACTTCCCAGATAAAAACCTTCTCTCTCCTTATTAATTACATTTTTATAAATTCTTCCAGTAGTTATATTGTCACTTTGCTTTGCAGGAACTCCTGTAAATCTCTCATAATGCCCTAAATCTAAATCTGTTTCAGCACCATCATCAGTAACAAAAACCTCTCCATGTTGATATGGACTCATAGTTCCTGGGTCTACATTTATATAAGGGTCTAATTTTCTTATTCTTACAGAATAGCCTCTAGCTTGAAGCAAAGCACCTATTGCAGAAGCTGAAATCCCTTTACCTAAGGAAGAAACTACGCCGCCTGTAATAAATATAAATCTTGGCTTAGCCATAAAATACCTTAAACAAAATTTTTATTAAACAATTCTTCATATATTATTCTGCTTTTGGGGGAGCGGGATTATCTATATCTTCATCAATCTTTATCAATGGAGAATTCATTTCACTCTCTACTGAACCATCTAAAATACTTGAACTCTCATTATCATTTCTACTTTCCATTATAGCAAGAATTAAACTTGTAATCATAAAAAGTGCGGCAAAAATTGCTGTAATTCTTGTTAAAAAATTTGCAGAACCTTGGTTACCCATAATACCACTAAGAGACATGCCTCCTCCAAGTCCTCCCAATGCTCCGCCATCACTTCTTTGTAATAAAATAAAAACAATTAATCCTAATGCTAAAAGCACATGAATTGCTAATACTATTTCTGCCATATCAAATCCTATCCATATTTATAAAATTAACTTGCTATTATACATATCTCTGAAAATTCAGTTGGATTTAAAGAAACACCCCCTATTAATAATCCACCTAAATCTTTACAAGAAAAAAGTTCCTTTGCATTTCCTTTATTTACAGATCCACCATATAGAATCTTTATATTATTCTTCATACTATTGTTTGTTAACCATTGTCTTATCATATTAAACATCTCATTAATAGAGTCTAAAGTAGGTATTTTTCCAGAGCCTATAGCCCATATAGGTTCATAAGCAATAATAAATTCATTATTGCTCTTTGGAATAGACTCTTCAAGTTGTTTTTTAATAACATCTAATGCATTACCTCTTTCTCTGTCCTCTGCATTTTCACCAACACATATTATAGGAATCATTTTAAAATCCATTAAATTTTTTGCCTTTAAATATACATCTTTATTGGACTCATTTTTACCATTTCTTCTTTCAGAATGTCCTACAATAGAAAATTTACAACCAAAATCATTTAACATTGGAGCTGAAACATCTCCTGTATATGCTCCTGAAATATTAACACTACAATCTTGAGCACCTAGAGCTATATTTGAATTTTTTATAACATTATATACTGTTTCAATATAAATAGTTGGAGGAAATAATGCTACTTCTGATCTAAGCACTTTACTATTTAAATTATTTAATATTGAACTAGAAAGATCTATAGCTTCGTTAATATTACAATTCAACTTCCAATTTCCAGCTATTAACAAATTATATCTCCTAGAATGATATGTAAAAAATGTTTAAACTTATAAATAAATATACTACAAAAAGAATAAATATATTAGTATATATATTTATTTATAATAAAAATTAATATTAATAAACTAATTAAATAAATTTAAGTAATGGAAAATATAATGCTAGAAGCTATAAAAAGTAAAATAAACTCAATTTTTTCAAAAATATTTTTATTAATTTTGGCAGCAAGTTTTGCGCTTTGGGGTGTTGGCGATATATTTTCTCCAAATAATAATTCATCAGTTGCAACTATTGGTAAGTTAAATGTAACCGCTGATGACTATGTGAAAACTTACCAAAGAATAATTTCAGATTTAAATAACAACACCAACGGACAAATTACAGAAGAAATTGCAAAATCATTGGGTGTTCCAAGACAAACTTTGGGACAATTAATAAATGAAAAACTTATTGATATAGAGGTTAATAAAGCAAAAATTAATTTACCTGACAGTTATTTAAGAAAAATAATATTTGCCTCTGATGCATTTAAAGATCAATTTGGCTCTTTTAGTAAACAACAATTTGAATATGTTATAAGACAACTTGGAATGGATGAAAAAACTTACTTTAATGAAATTAAAAAAGCTGTCTTAAGAGAACAGATAAAAGCTCCATTTAATAATGGGAATGACTTATCTCCAGTTTTTAATAATCTCTATTATGATATAAGAAACGAAAAAAGAAATTTAAAAGTAGTAAATTTTAATGCTTCAAGTTTTAAAATAAAAAACTTACCAAGTGATACAGAAATTAAAGAACAGCTGAATAAAAGCTCTAATCTTTACCAAAAACCGGAGTATAGGAGTTTTTCATATATTTCTATAAAACCAGATGATCTTCTTAATGAAATTAAAATTAATGAAGAAGATATTAAGAAAGAGTATGATAATTATCCTGAAAAATATAATATTGCAGAAAAAAGAGAGGTATTTCTTGCAAATTTTAAAAATAAACAAGAAGCTATTGAAATTGTAGATAAAATAAATAAATCTAATTCCGATGAAGAAATGTCTACTATATTTACTCAAATTATAAGTAATAATACTGAATTAAATCCTGATAAAATTAATTTAGGATTAATTGAATATTCGGATTTTCCTTCAGAAATATCGGATTCTATATTTAAATCAGATATGAATAGTTTAATAGGCCCTGAAGAAACAGCATTTGGTTGGAGAATATTTTTAGTCTCTAAAATTAATCCACCAATTTCTAAATCATATCAAGAAGTTAGAGATTCAATTGAAAAAGAGCTAAAAGTAATTACAGCTCTCGATAAAATGTATGAATTAGGTAACACCTTTTATGATGAAATTGCTGCTGGAAATCAAATTGAACAAGCTGCTATTGCTATTGGAGCAAAAATTAAAGAATTTTCATTTGTTGATTCTAATGGTATGGATCAAAATGGTAAAATTATAAATGATCTGCCTCCATATCAGGATTTACTTAGTACAGTATTCTCTTATGAAGTTAATGAACCTTCTGAGTTAGTAAACACTATAGGAAATACAATGTACGCAATACAAGTAAATGATATACTAGAAAAGAGAATTATGACAATTAAAGAAGCACGTGATCAAATTATTAAAGATATAAATTTAGAAAAGAGTATGGCTCTAGCATTTGAGGCTGCAAAACAATTTTCAAAGGAAGTAAGCACGGACAATTTTGATAAAATAGCTGAAAAATATAATTTAATTGTTTTAAATACTAGTAATGTATCAAAAGATGGAACTGGTGCGGAAGGCATACTTGATAGAGAATCCCTTAACGAAGCCTATAACCTCAAGAAAGGAAGCACGTCTTCTCCTATTAAATATAGTAATAAAAGTTATTTAGTTTTAAATGTTACAGATGTTATACCTGTTGAAAATAGAGATGAAGAACAACTATTGAGAATTAATGCTGAATTATCTCAGTCAATTTCAAGAGATATAGAACAATTATTTATTAATCATTTAACAAATAATCAAAAAATTAAAGTAAATGAAAATCTTCTTAATAGTTTGTTTGAAAATGATAGCTAAAAATTATGGAATATAAGCCTGACTTTAAAACATTTAAAAATAAGATAAAAAAAGAAAAATCGTATGTAGTTTATACTTCGCTAGTTGCAGATCTTGATACACCAGTATCAGCAATGCTTAGAATAGGCGAAAACGAGCCATACTCATTTTTATTAGAATCTGTAGAGGGTGGTGAGTCTAAAGGAAGATATTCCATAATAGGCTTAAAACCAGATTTAATATGGAGATGCTATGGTAATAATGCAGAAATCAATTATAAACCATCAAACTCATTAAACAAATTTATACCGGATAATAAAAACACGTTAGACTCCATTAGATCCTTAGTAAATAATTCGAAAATTAATCTTCCTAAAGATCTTCCCCCCATGGCATCAGGTTTGATAGGATATTTAGGGTTTGATACTATTAAATTAGTAGAAAAAATTCCTTCTAATAACCCTAGTACATTAAATTTACCCGATGGAATGTTTGTAAGACCAAAAATTATGATTATTTTTGATGCTGTAGAAGATACTATGACTATAATTACTCCTATATATTTGAATGATAGTAAAGAAAATGATTATGAAAAAATTTATAAAAAATCATGTCTTCTAGTAAAAAATATAGTCAATTTACTTAAGCAACCCATTGAAAATAAAAATTTAAAAAATAAAAATATTAAAAACAATGAAACTATTAAATCTAATTTTACAGAAGATGAATATTTAAAAATTATTAAAAAAGCTAAAAAATATATTAAAGAAGGAGATATATTTCAGGTTGTCCCTTCTCAAAGGTTTGAGATACCATTTTCATTACCACCCTTTAATTTGTACAGATCATTAAGAAGGTTAAATCCATCTCCATTTCTATATTATTTAAATTTTAAAGATTTTTCAGTTATTGGGTCTAGCCCAGAAATTTTAGTAAGAGTAAGGGACAATAAGGTTACTATCAGACCTATAGCTGGAACACGTCCTAGAGGAACTGATTTTAATCAAGATAGTTTATTAGCTCAAGAATTATTAAATGATGATAAAGAAATTGCTGAACACCGCATGCTATTAGACTTAGCAAGAAATGATGTAGCTAAAGTTACAGAAACTGGGAGTTTAGAAGTTACCGAAAAAATGATAATTGAAAGATATAGTCATGTTATGCATATAGTGTCTAATGTAGTTGGTATAAAACTTAAAGATATAGATTATCTTGATGCTTTACTATCTGGTTTTCCAGCTGGCACTGTAAGTGGAGCTCCTAAAATTAGAGCTATGGAAATTATTGATGAACTAGAAACAATAAAAAGAGAAATTTATGGAGGTTGTGTTGGATATTTCTCATCTAACGGCACAATGGACACATGTATTACTCTTCGTACAGCTATAATCAAAGATAATACAATGTTTGTTCAAGCAGGTGGAGGCATAGTTGCAGACTCAAATCCAATTAATGAATATCAGGAAACTGTAAATAAAGCTAAAGCTTTATTTACAGCAGCTAAAGATGCTGTAAGATTTGCAAATAACTAATTTATGAGTTTTTATTGAAATGTATATATTAATAGATAATTATGATAGCTTTACCCATATCATCAAACATTATTTAGAAAGCAATCAAGTAGATGTTGAAATTTATAGAAATGATGAAATAAAAGCTATAGATGTACTAAACAAAAAACCAACTGGAATAATTATATCTCCAGGCCCAAAAACTCCAGACGATGCTGGAGTTTGTATTGACCTTATAAATTTAGTATCTAAAAAAATACCCATATTAGGAATTTGTTTAGGACACCAATCCATAGCACAAGCATATGGAGCTAAAATAATTAAAGCTAAAAAAATAATGCATGGAAAAATTAGTAAAATTTATCATAATAAAAAATCTATTTTTAAGGATATGCCTCAAAATTTTAAAGCTACTCGTTACCATTCCCTTATAGTAGAGAAAGAAACATTACCAAAAAATATATTGATAACTTCTGAGTCTTCAGATGGATACATTATGAGTATTGAAATAACTAAAGCTAGAGTTTTTGGATTACAATTTCATCCTGAAAGTTATGATACCGAGTTAGGAAATAAATTAATTACCAACTTTATAAAAATATGTGAAAGATAATGAGTCCATTTAATAAAATAATGCCAAAAATATTAATTAATCAAGATTTATCTATCGATGAGTCTGAAGAAGTATTTGAATATATTATTTCGGGTAGTGCAACAGAAATTGAAATTGCTGCTTTTTTAGCAAGCTTATCTATAAAAGGTCCTTGCTCTAATGAGCTAATTGGTGCTGTTAACTCTCTAAAGCCTCGAGTTATAAACCCTCTTGAATCTAATACTGATACTATTGATATTGTTGGAACAGGAGGAGACGGATTAAAAACATATAATATATCTACTGCTGTAGCATTTATAGTTGCTGCTGCAGGTCTTTATGTGGCAAAACACGGAAATACAGCAGTATCGTCAAAGTCTGGCGCTTCTGATGTCCTAACAGAATTAGGAATAAATATTAATATTGATAATAAAATTTTGAATAGATGCTTAAAAGAAGCAAAAATTTGTTTTCTATTTGCTCCTAATTTTAATAAAGCATTTAAAAATGTTGCTAAAGTAAGAAAAGAACTAAGCTTTAGAACAATATTTAATTTATTAGGGCCTTTATTAAATCCAGTTAGAGCTAAAAGACAACTACTAGGAGTCTTTTCTGATAAATACTTAAAAATCATTGCAGAAACATTAAAAGCACATGGAAGTAAAAAAGCCTGGGTAGTAAACGGTTATGATGGTATGGATGAAATCACATTGACAGGAAATACTAAGGTTGCAGAATTAGCTAATAATGAAATAAAAGAATTTGATATTGATCCCCTAAAATATAATTTTAAGATATGTAGTCTTAAATCTCTTCAGGGAGGAACCCCAAAAGAGAATGCTAAGAAAATGATTAATCTATTTGATGGTGAGCAAGGCTCATACAGAAATATAGTAATTTTAAATTCTGCAGCTACTTTCTTAATAGGGGATAAAGTAAAGAATTTTGAAGATGGAATTGAATTATCTAAATCTATAATTGACTCGGGTAAAGCACTTGATACATTAAATAAACTAAAAATAATTAGTAACCAATAATATGTCAGTTTTAAAAGAAATTTGTAATAATAAAAGAATTGAAGTCATTTCTCTAAAACAAAAATTTTCAGAAAATGATTTAATAGAAATAGCTAAATACCAAGAAAAACCTAGAGGCTTTAAAAAAGCTCTTACTGCTAAAGTTAATAATAATCAATATGCTTTAATTGCAGAGGTTAAAAAAGCAAGTCCATCTAGAGGAATAATAAAACAAAATTTTAAACACAAAGATATAGCTGCAGATTATTATAAAGGAGGAGCTGCTTGTTTAAGTGTGCTAACTGAAATTAAATGGTTTAAAGGAAGTATTGATTATTTAATAGATATTCATAAAAATATAAGTTTACCAATTTTAAGAAAAGATTTTATTATTGATCCATGGCAAGTTTATGAAAGTCGAAGCATAGGTGCTGATTGTGTATTAATAATCTTAGCTGCGTTAGATAACAAATTAGCCGAAGAACTTATAACAATTTCAAAAAAATTAGGTATGGATGTATTAATTGAAGCTCATACAGAAAATGAGATTGAAAGAGCTATAAATCTTGATGCTGATCTAATTGGTATAAATAATAGAAATTTAAAAACATTAGAAATAGATATATATAATTCTATAAAATTATCTAAATTAATTCCCAAAAAATATGATATAATTTGTGAAAGTGGCTTAAATACCAATAATGATTTAAAAATAATGGAAAAGAATGGAATAATGCGTTTTCTTGTAGGTGAATCATTAATGAAAAAAGAAAATATAGAGGAAGCAACTAAAAAATTAATTAATAAAAATTGAGGTATTAAATGAAAAAAGATAAAGTATTTACGCATTTTGATGCTAATGGTAAAGCTATAATGGTTGATATTTCTGATAAAGAAAATACAGAACGATTAGCTACTGCTTCAACTTCAATTTCTATGAACAAAAAAACATTACAAATGATAAAGGAAGGTACATCAAAAAAAGGAGATGTAATAGGTATAGCCAGATTAGCGGGCATTATGGCTGCTAAAAAAACATCTGATTTAATACCTTTATGTCATCCTGTTTCTCTTGCTTCTATATCAGTTAACTTTGATATTAAAGAGAATTTAAATACTATTAAGATTACAGCTAATTGTAAATTAAATGGAAAAACTGGTTTAGAAATGGAAGCGCTAACTGCAGTTTCTATCGCAGCTTTAACAATATATGACATGTGTAAAGCTGTTGATAGAGAAATGATAATTAGTGAAACTCAACTTTTATTTAAGTCAGGTGGTAAATCTGGGACATTTAATCGAAATGATTAGTGTACAAGAAGCAGTAAAAATTATTACTAGTAAGGCAACTAAGCTAAAAGACGAAAGAATAAAAATAGATAATTGTCTAGGAAGAATTAACTCTAAAAATATATATGCTACTATAAATAACCCTCCTACTGACGTATCTTCTATGGACGGATATGCATTAAACTCAGCAAGCCTAAAAAAGCTATCTTCTTCTCCGATAAAAATAATTGGTGAATCTTCAGCAGGAAAACCTTTTAAGAAGACTATTAAAATAAATCAATGTATAGAAATTTATACAGGAGCAGAAATACCAAAAGGTTTAGATATAATATTGTTACAAGAAAGAGTAAAATTAAAAAATGGTTATATAATTGCGACAGATCAAAATGTTAAGAAATTTCAATATATAAGAAAAAAAGGTTCTAATTTTAAAAATAATACTCTTTTATTAAATAAAAATAGCCTTATTACATCTAGGTCACTAGGTTTAATTATTTCCTCTAATCAAACTCATATACAAGTATTTAAAAAAGTAAAAGTCGCAATTCTAGCAAGTGGTAATGAGTTAAAAAAAATAGGAAGTAAATTAAATAATGGAATAATTTCATCTAATTCATTGCTGTTAAAAACAATTATTGAATCTTTTGGTGCAGAGCCTTTCGATCTAGGAATAGCTAAGGATAACAAATCTTCAATTGCTAAAAAATTAAGAGATATAAATAAATATAACATATTAATTACAACGGGAGGTGCATCAGTAGGAAAACATGATCTTATTAAAGATGTTCTAAAAAATTTAGGGATGAAATTAATATTTTGGAAAGTAGCTATGAGACCAGGCAAACCTTTAATATTTGGCGTTTTGAAAAATACACTCATATTAGGTTTTCCTGGAAACCCAGTTTCTACCTATGTAAGCTCATTAATATTTTTGAAACCATTAATTAATCGATATTATCAAAACAATATCGAAACTCCTATTAAGCAAGGTTTTACAGAAAAGCCTTTAATTAAGAATGATGAAAGACAAGAATACCTTAGAGCAAAAGCTTATTTAGATAATAATAAATACTTCTTATCCTCAGTTTCTAAGCAAGATAGTTCTATGACAAGTTCTTTATCTAGAGCAAATGCTTTGATAATTAGAGAGCCATTTGCCAAGGCACTTAAAAAAGGCAGCAAAGTCTCTTTTATTCTATTCTCAGACATACACACACATATATAAATCTTTTCTTGACATAATTGCTATAATTTATAATAAATGTTTATGTTTTGTTCTTTTTATTATTTGGAGATAGGATATGCTTACTAAAAAACAAAAAGAATTATTAGATTATATTACCATAGTAAATAAAAAAAATGGTATCTCTCCATCATATGAAGAAATGAAAGAAAAATTAAAATTAAAATCTAAGTCAGGTATTCATAGAATTATATCTGCATTAGAAGAAAGAGGTTTTATAAGAAAATTAGCCAATAAAGCAAGAGCCATAGAAATTCTAGATTATAATAAAAATGTTACCCAAATTGATGAAGGCACCAATAAAAATGTTGAAATACCTTTATATGGTAAAATTGCTGCTGGTACACCTATAGAAGCCATCTCAAATTCCTCTAGTACTATATCTACACCATCAGACATGCTAAAAAAAGGAGAACACTATGCATTAGAGATTTCTGGTGAATCAATGATAGGTTCTGGTATAAATAATAAAGATATAGCAGTAATAAAAAAAACAAATGTAGCAAATAATGGACAAATAGTTGTTGCTTTAGTTGATAAAACAGAAGCAACATTAAAAAAGTTTAAAAAAACATCCTCAAAAATTGTACTTATGCCGTCAAATGATTTATATCAAGCACAATCATACGAATCATCTAGAGTTCAAATACAAGGAATTTTAGTAGGGTTAATGAGAAAATACTAATAATACATTAAAATAGGATATTCATGAAAGTTATCACTAGATTTGCTCCATCTCCTACTGGTTATCTTCATATTGGAGGAGTAAGGACAGCTTTATTTAATTGGTTATTTGCAAAAAATAATAATGGCTTATTCAAATTAAGAATAGAAGATACTGATTTAAAAAGATCGACTCAAGAAGCTAAAGAAGCTATTATGAATGGCCTTAAATGGCTAGATCTTAATTGGGATCAAGAAGAAATATATCAATCAAAAAGAATTGATAGGCACAAAGAAATTGGAAATGAGCTATTGAGATTAGGTTACGCCTATAAATGTTATTGCTCTCCGGAAGAACTTACTGAAATGAGGGAAAAAGCTAAAAAAGAAAAAAAAGCACCCAGATATAATGGAAAATGGAGAGAAAAAGATGAAAGTGAAGCTCCTAAAGATATAAAGCCTGTTATAAGAATTAAATGTCCTCAAACTGGCTCTACTAATATAAATGATATTGTACAAGGAAATATATCAATTAAAAACAATGAGTTAGATGATTTTATTATTATTAGGTCTGATGGCACTCCTACTTATATGCTCTCTGTGGTAGTAGATGATTTTGATATGGGAGTTACTCATGTAATTAGAGGTGATGATCATTTCACAAACACCTTCAGACAGAAGCATATTTATAATGCTCTAAACTGGGAACTACCTAAATATGCTCATATACCATTAATTCATGGTATGGATGGAGGAAAACTATCTAAAAGGCATGGAGCTTTAGGAGTAGATAGTTATGACGATATGGGTTATTTAAAAGAAACTATGCTTAATTACTTATTAAGACTAGGTTGGTCACATGGTGATAAGGAAATAATATCAAAAGAAGAAGCTATAAAATTATTTAACCTTGACTCAATTGGTAAATCATCTGCAAAATTTGATATTGAAAGACTTACTAGTTTAAATGCTTACTATATCGAAAATAAGAAAAATGAAGAATTAGTTTTAACAATAAAAAATTATTATGCTAATAAAAAAAATATCAATATTACCAATAACGATTTATCCTTGATATTAAATGGTATGAATGGATTAAAAACTAGAGCAAGAACAATTAATGAATTAGCTGAAATGTGCAGTTTTTATATTGAAAAAGCTCCAATTACACTAGATAAAAAATCTAAAAAAGTTTTAAATAATGAAAATATAAACACTCTAAAACTATACTATAATCAACTTTCAAAACTTGAAATATGGAATAAAGAAGAGATAGAAGAAGATATTAAAATGTATTGCCAGGCTAATAATATTAATTTAGGAAAGCTAGCACAACCCTTAAGGGCAGCAATCACAGGAAAATCTGTTTCACCTGGACTATATGAATTAATGGAAGTTTTAGGGAAAAATGAAACACTTGCAAGGATTACTAATATAAATAATTAAATATTTCATATATTGCATAGTTAATCTAGATAACTATAATACAATTTCTAATATTAACAGTATTACTTTTTGGGAAAGAAAGCATGTCAGAAAATAAAAATAATATAGCTAAATTATCTTTACCTAATGGTAACTCATATGAGTTACCTATTCACTCAGGTACTATTGGACCCGATGTTATAGAAATAAAAAAATTATATTCTGACTCAGATCACTTTACATATGATCCTGGCTTTACTAGTACAGGCTCATGTAAATCAGATATAACTTTTATTGACGGTGATAAAGGCATTTTACTGCATAGAGGCTATAGGATTGAAGACTTAGCAGAAAAATGTGATTATTTAGAAGTTGCCTATTTATTACTAAATGGTGAACTTCCAAATAAGATAGAGAAAACTGCATTTGATAATAAAATTACTACTCATACTATGGTACACGAACAACTAGCTCTATTTTTTAGAGGCTTTAGAAGAGATGCTCATGCAATGGCTGTAATGTGTGGAGTAGTCGGAGCATTAAGCGCATTTTATCATGATAGTACGGATATAACGGATCCAAGTCAGAGACTTGTTGCATCACATAGATTAGTTGCGAAAGTTCCAACTATTGCAGCTATGGCATACAAGTTTTCATTAGGACAACCATTTATATACCCAAGAAACGATTTAACATATTCGGAAAATTTTCTTCATATGATGTTTTCTGTTCCTGCTGAAGATTATAAAATTGACCCAGTACTAGCTAGAGCAATGGATAAAATTTTAATTTTACACGCAGATCATGAACAAAACGCGTCAACATCAACGGTAAGATTAGCAGGTTCTTCTGGCGCTAATCCATTTGCATGTATATCTGCGGGTATAGCTTCACTATGGGGACCATCTCATGGAGGAGCAAATGAAGCCGTAATTCATATGTTAAATAATATTCAAAAAACTGGTAATGTTCATGAATATGTTAAAAAAGCAAAGGATTCAAATGATCCATTTAGACTGATGGGGTTTGGCCATAGAGTATATAAAAATTATGATCCTCGTGCTACAGTGATGAAAAAGACAGCTGATGAGGTTCTAAAAGCTGTTGGAAAAGAAAATGAGCCAATGTTTAAACTTGCTCGAGAATTAGAAAAAATAGCTTTAGAAGATGAATATTTTATTTCAAAAAAATTATACCCTAACGTAGACTTTTACTCTGGTGTTATATTACAAGCAATGGGTTTTCCATCAAGTTTATTCACTGTGCTATTCGCAGTAGCTAGAACAGTAGGCTGGGTTGCTCAATGGAATGAAATGATAGAAGATCCCGAACAAAGAATAGGTAGACCAAGACAATTATATACCGGTGCTAGCGAAAGAGATTTTGTAACAATAAAAAATAGAATATAAATACTATTTTTGAATTAGCTCAATACTATAATTATCAGGATCTTTAATAAAAGCTATAACTGTAGTTCCATGTTTCATAGGTCCTGGTTGTCTAATTATATCTACTCCATTCGACTCAAGAGATGCGCACAAATTATAAATATCTTTTACACCAATAGCTATATGGCCCCATGCATCCCCTTTATTATAATCATTTTTTTGATCCCAATTATGAGTTAACTCTAAAACTGTATTACTATCTTCAGGTCCATAGCCCAAAAAAGCTAAAGTGAATTTTCCACCAGGGTAATCTCTCTTTCTTATTAAAGTCATCTTAAAAAATTTTGTATAAAAATTTATAGACTTTTGTAAGTCCATTACTCGCATCATGGTATGAAGAAATTTAAAATCCGATGAAGACATAATACTTCCTTAATAAATTTATAATAATTTTAAAATTTCCTTAGCAACTATATTACTAGGATCGCCATGTAAACTTTTTAACTTACTTATTCCTTTACTTAACTTTTTTATTTGGCTTTGCCTTATATAGTTATCATCAATGTAGCTTTTTGTAATCATAAAAATGTTTTCCTTATTTACTTCGTCTTGAAATAATTCTGGAATAAAGTTCTCTTTTAGTAAAATATTTAATATTGTCGCAGTTTTAACTTTTGCTAAATTTTTAACAATATACCAAGTAATATAATTTAACTTATATAAAACTAACATAGGCGTACCTGCCTTTGCTAACTCAATAGTTACCGTGCCAGAGGCGCATAAAGCAAAATCAAAACTACTGAATAAATTGAATTTTTCACTTTGATTATCCGTAATATAATATTCTAAATCTGTATCAGCGAATAAATTAATTATTTTGGTTTTAAAGCCCTTAGCAGCTAAAATATAAAATTTAACTTCATCATAATTATTTTTTATTAAAATGGCCGACTTTATAAAAATAGGTAAAAGTTTCTTTATTTCATTTAGCCTACTTCCCGGTAATATTCCTATTTTTAATATAGATTTATTTTTTAGAGAAGGCTCTATATAATAATTATTATGATCATATCTTTTATCAAAAGCTATTGGATGGCCTGTAAAGGTTGTATTTAAACCATGTACAGTAAAATATTTTTTTTCAAATGGATATAAAACGAACAAATGATCAAGAAATTTAGATATTTTTTTTGCTCTGTATCTTTTCCAAGCCCACACTGATGGTGCAACATAATGTACTCTTTTTAAATTTAATTCTTTTATACTTTTTTGTAATCTAAAATTAAAACCGGGTGCATCAATTGTAATAACAAGATCTGGATTTATTTCTATAATTTTTCTTTTTGTAAATGCAAGTAATTTCAATATTTTAGGAATTTTAGTTATAACTTCAAATATACCCATTATAGATAAATTTTTTATATCAAAAATTGGTTTTAGACCTTGAAAAATCATTTTTTCACCTCCTACACCATATATTTCAATGTTATTATTGGTTATACTTTTTAAATGTTTTAAAAGACCTTCTCCTAAATTATCTCCCGACAATTCTCCCGCAACAATAAAAATTATTAATTTATTATTTTTATATTCCCTCAATAAACAAACCTTTTTTATTTGCATACTTTATAACTTCATTTACATTAAGAATTAAAATTTCATTTTTTTCAATGGCTAAACCATCTAGACCTGCCTCCCATATTGCTTTAAGTGTATTAATACCTATTACAGGTCTGTCTATTCTTTTATCTTGCTGAGGTTTAATAATTTTTATTAATACTCCTCCCTTTTCTTCTTTTTTTAAGTATTTAGATCGCTTAATCATATTATCAGTTCCTTCGGCAGCCTCCACAGCTAGTACAAGACCATTTTCCATTACTATTGACTGACCTATATCATTTGATCCAATTATTTTGGCTATCTTACTACCACTTATTATATCATTCCTATTTATGTTATTTGGTTTGTACTTTCCTAAAGTTCCTGAAGGGCATAGTAAACTTGGAATGATATCTTCTGGAGCAATTATATTAAACCCTTCATTTTCTAAAGCTTTAGTGAGACGTGATAAAATGCTATCATCTCCTCCAATATTTGCACTAATGCTAGCTAAAAATTTTGCTGTCCATAAATCAGGTATTAGATTTGTTAAAGAAGGTCTTTTTATACTTCCTACCATAACTATATCTTTAATTTTCAATGATTTAACAAAATTTATAGCTTTACCCATTTTTGATAAGGACACTATAAAATCAGGATTATATTTTTCTGCTAATTCTTTAGCATGGCCATCAATTATTATAAGATAATACTCAAGGCCTTGATTGATACACTCCTCAACTAAATAAAAAGGTATACTGCCATTTCCTGCTATAATAGCTAATTTAGGTATTTTTATTTCCATTTTTTGGCTGGCAAATAGCGCGACTTGCACTTCCTTCTATAAATTTTACTATATCCATAACTGGCTCATTTTTATGAAACTCATCAGATACATCTTTTATTCTCTCTTGAATTGTACCTTCTGGGGCAAAAAGTAATCTATAGGCTTTTCTTAAATCATGAATTACTTCTCTAGAGAAACCTCTTCTTTTAAGCCCTATTATATTTAAGCCTGACAAATATGCTCGATTACCTATAACTGAACCATATGGAATAACATCACTTTCTAAAGCAGACAAACCACCAACCATAGCATGAGAGCCAATTCTTACGAATTGATGAACTCCACTTAAGCCACCTAATATTGCAAAATTATCAACTTGAACATGTCCAGCAAGAGATGCATTATTTGCTAAAATTATATTGTCTCCTAAAATACAATCATGCGCAACATGTGCTCCAACCATAATTAGACAGTTATTTCCAACTTTAGTAATAAGCCCTCCCCCATCAGTTCCAGGATTCATGGTTGTATGTTCTCTAATAACATTATTGTTACCAATAACTAATTTCGATTTCTCTCCCTTAAATTTTAAATCTTGTGGAGGATTACCCAATACAGAAAAAGGATATATTATACAATTTTCACCAATTTCAGTATAACCTTCAATTATAACATTTGATTTAAGAATAGTATTTTTTTTTATTTTAACATTAGGTCCAATAATACTATAAGGACCAATTATAACAGATTCGTCAATATACGCTTTTTTATCTACTATTGCTGTATTGTGGATATTCTTGCCCATTTTATTCAGCCATAATCATAGCAGATATTACTGCTTCAGAAACAATTTCGTTTTCTACATAGCCTTTACACTGAAACTTCCATACTTTACCTCTATTTTTAATTTTCTTTACAATGAATTTTAATTGATCTCCAGGTATAACTGGCTTTCTAAATTTAGCACCATCTACAGACATAAAATAAACCAAACTTCCTTCAGCAGTTTTACCAATAGTTTCTATAACTAATACAGCACAAGTTTGCGCCATACTCTCTATCATGAGTACGCCAGGCATAACCATTTTTGAAGGAAAGTGACCTGTAAAAAAATTTTCATTAGCTGTTACATTCTTTATTCCAACTGCAGATTCTCCTAATATTAAATCTTCTACCTTATCAATTAATAACATTGGATATCTATGAGGTATCATATTTACTATTTTTTCAATATTTACCAATTTTACAGTTTTTAAAGAACCATCATCTTTACTCATAATTTACTTACCTTTAGCTCTGATTAATTGTTGTAGCTTTAATGCTTGCCTATGATACTGACTTAGGGGTATTGCTGGAGTACCACTTACTTTTGAACCGGCTAATATACTTCTCGTAATTCCTGATTGACCACCTGCCTGACTGCCCCTGCCAATAGTAATATGACCCCCAATACCTACCTGACCTCCAAACATACAATAATCTTCTATTACAGCACTTCCTGCAATTCCTACTTGGCCAGCAATAGCACAATGTTTACCAATCGAAACATTATGTGCTATATGTACTAAATTATCAATAAATGTACCATCTCCTATTGATGTAGGTCCATGACTACCCCTATCTATACATGTATTCGAACCAATTTCAACATTATCACCAATTTTAACAATACCAACTTGTGGAATTTTTATATGTCCATTTTGACTAGGAGCAAAACCAAAACCACTCTGCCCTATTTTAACACCAGAATAAATTAGTACATTTTTACCAATTTCAGCACATTCTATAGATACATTTGACGAAATCCTTGTATTTTCACCAATTCTTACACCTTTACCAATAAAACTATTAGATCCAATCCAAACATTTTTTTCTATGATAGCTCCTTCCTCTATATGAACAAAAGGATCAACTCTTATAGGGAATGAGTTCATATATTTCTTTGGAATATTCGAATAATTACTAACTTTAGTTTCAAATTTTGCTTGTGGATAAAATTTTTGTGCTATAATTGCAAATGACACATGGGCATTATCTACTTCTAGACAAACCATTTCTTTAGGGATATTTATTTTATCATATTTATTTACAATACAAGCTGATGCAGAAGAGTTCTTTAACTTTTTCATTGTACTATTAATATTTATAAATGTAATTTCACCTTTAACAGCATTATCTACATCAGCAGCACCATATATAGATAACTTTTTGTCTTTTAAGTTATACACTTTAGCATTTATAAAATTAGCTATTTCAATAATAGTGAATGGGCCCGATACGTTATGAAAAATTTCATTTAGCATTATAATACTATTCAATAATAATTAATTTTTTATTCTCTATTTAATATAGCATCCATATCCACTTCAGGTAAATTAATATTCAATAACTCAATAACTGAACTTGAGATATTAATAGAATTTGCTGCAATAACTACAGAAGAAGTGTCTAAAGTGAGTGCTAATCCTTTTTCCTTACCAATTTCAGTGATAATTTTTATAGCCTCCAATTGAATGACTTGAACACTTTTAGAAAGTATTTCTTCTAGCAACTGATTTCTCTCTGCTACCATTTGTTGTAAAGCCTCTACTCTTTTTCTAAAATTGCTTTCTAAAACTGCAAATTCGTCAGGAGGCATAATTGACCTTTGATTTGCAAGATCATCTTGTAATTTTTTTAACGCATCTTCTTCATTTTTAAGTTCAGTACTAAATTCTACTTTTTTATTTTCAATAAACTCTCTAACCTGAACAGCTGCTTTAGATTGCCCAACTATTTTTTGCATATCAACTACAGCTATAGGAAATGTTTCATTATTAATAGGGGTTTTACTTTCAATATCAGAATTTTCTTCCTGTGAAAAAGAAATATTACTCATAAAAGTAAAAACTAATATAATATTTAATATTTTGAAATATTCACATAAATTTTTATAAATCATTTTATTTTCCAATTCTATTTATTAATTAAAATTTTGTTCCAATACCAAAAGATATAGCTTCCGTCCTATCATAATCTTCTTTGATTAATGCTTGAGAAAAGATAATACTAATAGGACCAAAAGGAGAATTCCAAGAAATACCGACTCCTGAAGACATTCGTATAGATGAGTCATCATGAAAAGTTACAGTGCTTTTATCTACTCCAGTCAAACTTCCAACAGTTGTAAACCAATTTGCTCTAATACCTAACTCAGGTGGTAATCCAACACCAAAGCTAGTTTTTATAGAGCTAGTATAAAAAAGATTACCTCCTAAAGAGTCTGAATTATTTTTATCTCTTGGGCCTACTCCAGACTGATCGAATCCCCTAAAACTATTTCCACCTAGAAAATACCTATCCGAGATTAATATATCTTGTCCTAAACCCATTATTAAGCCTGCATTATACTCTACATTCACAATTATAGCCTCTTCATTAAAAGACTTATAATAGTTTCCATTATTATTAATTCTTAAAAATTCTTTATCTCCTCCTAAACCTGCAAAGGCAGAAGCAATAGAAAAAGTATATCCCTCTGTAGGAAGCCTTTGATTGTCTGTTGTATCAATATTAAGAGATGAACTAATTTCTGATAATACTGTTTCACCTTTTTCAGAAACTATTGATGCCGAGGCACCTGTCCTTGGTGTTAATTTTCTACTTTCTAAGCTATATCTTATACTCTGTCTAATATACTCACTTAAAGAGAAATTACCGGATACATTAAAACCTTGCCTTTCTAGTTCATAACTACTTTCTTTATAATCAATTCGATTATTATATAAATTTGTTGATGAATATAAATCTCTATTTAAAAAATATGGCTCGGAAAAACTAGCAGTATAGTCTGCTTCTCTTTCAGAGAATTTGGCTTGTAAAGAAACTCTCTGTCCTTTACCTAGAAAATTTTTCTCTGAAATACCTAAATTTAATAAACCTCCAACTTGACTAGAAAAACCACCTCCAAAACTAAGTTCACCAGTTGATGTTTCTTGAACATCTACTAAAATATCAGTATTACCTTCTTTATTAGTAGATGATTCAGTTAAATCTACTCTAGAAAAGAAACCTAAATTTGAAATTAAAGTCTTAGAACGAGCCAGTAAACTAGGAACATAAGCATCTCCTTCGGCTAGTCTTATATTCCTTCTAATTACTTTATCTAACGTTCTTTCATTTCCTCTAATTATTATTCTATTAACATATTTTTTTTCAGCATCATTAATCCTAAAAATTACAGATAATTCATTTTTATTTTCTATTCTATCTACTTCTGGAATGATTTCAGTAAAAGGAAAACCTTGCTCATTAACAAATTTTGTAATTACATTTACAGATTTTTCTATTTTGCCTGCACTATAAATATCACCTACTTCCATATTTAATTGGGTGATTATAGATTTTGTATCAATTTCTACTATATTACTAATAATTTTAATTTCACCATATTTATATTCATTTCCTTCATCAATGGTAAATATAATATTGAAACCATCTTTTTCTCGATCCAATTGTGCTACTGCTGATTTAATATCAACATCAGCAAAACCATTATCTTTATAGAATTTTCTCAATAAATTTTCATCTACTTGAAGCTGTTGAGGATCATATTTATCACTAGCACTAAGTATTGAATACCACCTAGTTTGTCTAGTGATAATAACATCTCTTAACCTTCTATCTGAAAACTCTTTATTACCATTGAAAGTAATAGAATTAATTATGGTATTTTCACCCTCATTAATCTCAAATACTACATCTACTCTATTTTGATCTAAACTAATAATATTTGGCTTCACAGTAGAAGATAAACTTCCTTCATTTCTATATAAAGTTAAAATTCTCTGAACGTCTTCTTGTATTTTAGACCTTGTAAATAGATTTCTCGATTTAACCGATACTTCAGCTTCTAAGATTTCATCTTCTATTTCCTTATTACCCTCAAATACAACTCTATTAATTATTGGGTTTTCTATTACTTGCACTAATATTACAGAGCCATTTCTTACAATATTTACATCAGAAAAAAAGCCTGTTGAATACAAATTCTTTAGAGAATTATTTAATTTATCGATATCAAAAACATCTCCACTAGATATATTTAAATATGAAGAAATAGTATCCAATTCCACTCTTTGGTTGCCTTCAATTTTTATATTTGAAATTATATCATCGGATGTTTGCGCATGAGTGTAATAGATAGGACAAATATAAATAATCGTAAATAGAATAATTTTTAATCTTAAAGATAAATACATAAAACTGCTTTCAAGTAATATTAATTTTTATTATACACTAATTTATTTGTTTTATTAAATCATTATAATTAACTAAAATCATTAGTGCAAAAATTATAAACATGCCAATTCCATAATAATATTTTAAAAATACTTCATTTATTATTTTTTTAGAAATACTTTGTATTCCGTAGAGTAATAGATGACCACCATCTAACAAAGGAATAGGAAAAAGATTTATCAAACCTAAATTAATTGAAATTATTGCCATTATAAATAAATAAGAATCTAATCCACTAGTTGCTGCCTTTGAAGCAACAGAAGCTATCATTATAGGGCCTCCTAATTCAGATGCACTTCTTTTTCCTATAATAATATCTGTTATACCCTCAAAAGTTTTTACAGTATATGTATATGTATCAATTGTTGCCTTTAAAAAGGCATCTTTAAAATCAATTTTATCATATATTGTTTCGTATTTAGCAGAAAATCCCATTCTACCATTGATAGATTTAGCTCCATTTTTATCTACTACTTCTATTGCATCTGGCTTAGCGACAATATTTAAAATGTTTCCATTTCTATTTATTTTAAAATAAATATCTTTGGATGGATTAGATACAATAAAATCTCTAACCTCCAGAAAGCTTTCTATTTTATAATCATTCACTGAAATTATTTCATCATTATCCATAAAACCAGCATTATAGGCTGCAGAATCATCCAAAATATTATTTATTATTGGATAATATTTAATATCTGATGGAGTACCCTTAATTATTAAAACTAAAAATAAAATAATAAAAGCAAAAATAAAATTTGCCAAAGGACCAGCAAATACTATAGCTGACTTTTGTCTTAATGATTTTATGTGAAAAGTTTGATTTAATTCTGTATCTGATAAATTTTTAATTTGCTCTTCTGGAAGATTACTAGTTAGATTTGCATCACCAAAGAATTTTACATAGCCTCCAAGAGGAATTACAGAAAATTTCCACCTAGTGCCCTTACTATCATTAAAACCAATTAATTCTCTTCCAAATCCTACAGAAAAAACTTCCACTCTAACCCCATTTAGCCTTGCAATAAAATAATGTCCTAATTCATGTACAAAAACTATTACTGTAAGAAGTATTAAAAACCAAATTATTATCATTTATAATTGCCACTGTTAATTATATGTTTACTAATATTTCTCGCCTCTTTATCAACCAATATTATATCCTCTAAACAATTTACCTTTTTATTATAATTTTTATTTAATGCTTCTTTCAATATATCCATTATTGAATTAAAATTTATTTTTTTTTTAATAAAAGAGTTAACGGCTACTTCATTTATAGCATTTAAACTTATTACTGAGGCATGACCTTCATTAAGAGCTGATCTGCAAATCTCTATTGATTTAAAAACAGATGTATCTACTTCTTCAAAATTAAGGCTTTTAATTAAAGTTAAATCTAACTTTTTTATATCTGCATAAATTTTGTTAGGATAATTTAGAGCAAATGAAATCGGGCTTTTCATATCTGGCATACTTAAACCAGCATTCATTGACCCATCCTTATATTCTACAATACCATGTATTATTGATTCAGGATGAATTATAATATCTATATTTTTTTGATTAATATTAAATAAATATGCAGCTTCGATTAATTCTAAACCTTTATTCATTAAAGTAGCGGAATCAATACTTATTTTTTTTCCCATTTTCCAAATGGGATGATTGATTGCCTCCTCTAAAGATACTTTGTTTAAACTATTATAAGAAAAACCTCTAAAAGGTCCTCCAGAGCCAGTAATAATAACTCTAGAAATATTTTCAATTTTAGTATTATCTAAAATTTGATATAAAGTATTATGCTCTGAATCAATAGGTATAATTTTAGTTTCAGTATTTTGGATCTTGTTTAATAAAATAGGTCCTGCACATACAATTGACTCTTTATTTGCTAGAGCTATATATCTAGCATTACCAATAGCATTAAAAGTAGAATTTAGCCCCGCAAAGCCAGATATAGCAGCAACTAAAATATCAACTTTTCTTTTAGAAGCTTCAATAATTGCTTTATTTCCTGAAGCTACCTCAATATCATACTTTTTTAGTGCATCTTTTAGCCCATTATATTTTTTATTATTATTTATAATTGCTAAATTTGGCTTAAAATATTTAGCAGCATTAATTAATCCTGCTAAATCTTCATTACAAACAATAGTATCTATTTTAAATTCATTTTTATTAATCTTTATGATTTCCTGAGTAGATAAGCCTACTGAACCTGTAGCTCCAAAAATAGATATTAATTTTTTTTTATTTTTTTTAAGCATATATACTACAACCAATATATAAAATGATACCACTAATCATTAAACCATCTAATCTATCTAATAAGCCTCCATGTCCAGGAATCAATGTTCCGGAATCCTTAATCTGATGTTTTCTTTTAATCCAACTTTCAAATAAATCACCTAATTGTGTTGCTAAAGATAAAACAAGACCAAAATACAAACCTTTTAAAATAGGATATTCCTTTATATAAAAACATATTAAACTAATTAAAACCCCAAAAAATATTCCTAATAAAAACCCTGACCAAGTTTTATTTGGCGATAATGATGGACATAATTTTATACCACCAAAATACCTACCACAAATGTAAGAGAATGTATCAGTAGACCACACTATTAGAAGAAACCATAATATAATATCAGTTCCATCATGTAAGTGTCTAATTTCATATAAATATATAAATGGCAAACATAAATAAATAGGTCCAAAGATAATAAAAGATTTATTTATTTTTGATGTATTCTTTGAAAATAAATTTAATATAAAAATAATCATATAAAATATTATACTAAACTTAATACTTAATATGCTAAGCATAAAAATGATAACATTAAATAAGGACTTAGTGCATTTTAAAGTAATATTATTAATATCTTCCGTAATATTTACCCATTCATATGTTAGCAGAAAAATAATCGCGCATATGGTAAATAATAAAAAATTATTATTTAAGAATACTCCAGATAATACAATTATTACTAATACAAGAGATGATAAAATTCTTAAATATGAATTATTATGAATAAATTTATAATTCATTTAATTTACCAAACCTTCTATCCCTTGTTCCAAAACTTTTAAGAACTTTTAAATAAATATCATTATCAAAATCTGGCCAATTACATTTAACAAATTCATATTCAGAATAAGCAGATTGCCATAATAAAAAGTTACTTATTCTATATTCTCCACTTGTTCTTATTATAAGATCTGGGTTAGGAATACCACTTGTCATTAAATTTTTTTCAATATCTTTTAAAGATAACTTTTCAATTGACATATTATTTATACTAAATTCTTTATAGATATTAATTATAGCACTTCTTATATCTTCTCTACCTCCATAATCTAAAGCAATTATTAAATTCAATCCATCATTAGTGGATGAATTAATTTCTAATTCTTCAATTTTTTTTATAATACTTTTTTTTAACCTATCTCTTCTTCCTATAACTCTTAGCCTTATATTTTCCTTTAAAAAATTTTTTGCTTCATTGGTTAAAAACAAACTTAAGAGATTCATTAAATCATTAATTTCTTTTTTTGGTCTATTCCAATTTTCTGAGGAAAAAGCATATAAAGTTAAATAACTTATACCGCAATTAGTTGTGAATTCTACTATACTTTTTAAACGCTCAACACCCGCTTTATGACCAGAAATTCTTGGTAAACCTTTATTTTTTGCCCATCTGCCATTTCCGTCCATAATTATAGCAACATGATCTGGATACAATTAATAAACTCCTAATATAAAGATTTATACTTTCTTAATTTCTTCTTCTTTACTAAGAGATAATGTCTCAATTGATTTAATTGATTCATTTGTTAAATTTTGAATTTTATCTGCCATTTCTCTTTGTTCATCATCAGTATAAGTATTAGATTGATGAAGCCTTTTAAGAAGATTCATAGAATCTTGTCTTACATTTCTAACCGCAATTTTTGAGTTTTCGGCATACTTTGAGGCTGTTTTTGCCAGTTCAATTCTTCTTTCCTCATTAAGTTCAGGCATTATGATTCTAATAATAGATCCTTCTGTTTGGGGATTTAAATTTAAGCCAGACTCATGTATACCTTTTTCAATTAAAGCGATATTATTTACATCCCATACTTGAATAGAAACCAATTTTGCTTCTGGTATTGAAACTGTAGCCAAGTCTCTAAGTTTCATGACTTGTCCGTATGCATTTACATTAATTGTTTCAAACATATTTGCACTAGCTCTACCAGTACGCAAACCAGAAAACTCGGTTTTAAGTACCTCTAAAGAATTATTCATTCTTCTCTTAATATCATTTAAATCTATCTCTTCCATCCATTTTCCTTTTGTATTAATTAGAAATTATAGTTTTTACTCCCTCTCCATTAATAATAGAAGATAAAGCATTTTTTTCATTAATAGAAAATACTACTACTGGAATATTGTTATCTCTTGCTAGTGAGATAGCTGATGCGTCCATAATTCCTAAATTATCAGATAACACTTTTGAATAGGTTATATTATCGTACCTTTTTGCATCATTATTTTTATTAGGGTCACTAGTATAAACTCCATCAACTTGAGTACCTTTCATTAGAACAGTACAGTTCATTTCAGCGGCTCTTAGAGCAGCAGCAGTATCAGTTGTAAAATAAGGGTTTCCAGTACCTCCTGCAAATATAACTATTCTTTTTTTTTCTAAATGTCTAACAGCTCTTCTTCTAATAAAAGGTTCACAAACAGTTTGCATAGGAACTGCAGATAAAACTCTTGAAGCAACCCCTAATCTTTCTATAGAATTTTGAATAGCCATAGCGTTTATAACTGTTGCTAGCATTCCCATACTATCAGCTGTTCCTCTTTCTATTCCTTGAGAAACTCCTGCTACTCCTCTAAATATATTACCACCACCTACAACTATGCAAATTTCTGTTTTTGTTTTAGATAAAGAAACAATATCATACGTGATTTTATCAACTATTTCAGAATCTATCCCAAATTCTTTTTTCCCAAGTAATGCTTCACCAGACAACTTAATCATAATACGAGAAAAAATATTTTTCTCATCATGTATACTTTTATCTTTTGTTTCCATTAAAATCACATATTGTACTAATTATTTATTTGTTCAGCCACCTCTGTTGCAAAGTCTTTTTTCTCTACTTCAATACCCTCACCTAATATAAAATATTTAAAATCTTTTATTGATATATTACAAGAAAAATCTTTTTCTGCTTCTTTTATAATTTTTGCTACCTTAGACTCTCCGTCTATAACCCATATTTGATCCATAAGAGTTATTTCAGAATAAAATTTTGAAATTCTACCTTCCACCATTTTTTCAATAATATTATCAGGCTTACCAGAATCTTTAGCTTGTTCAATTAAAATACTTCTTTCTCTTTCAATAACCTCTGGATCAACATCATCTACACTTATAGCAATCGGTTTTGAGGCCGCAATATGCATAGCTAATTGTTTACCAAGCTCATTAATTTTATCAGCTGCACCATTACTCTCTATTGATAATATTACACCAATTTTTCCTAAGCCTTCATTAATTTGGCCATGTATATAAGATGAAAAAATATTATTATTAGTATTTTTTAATCTATGAGTTCTTCTTAGAACTATATTTTCACCAATAAGACCAATTAGGTCAGTTAGAGTTTCTTCTACACTTTTTTTACTGTCTAAATACTTAGCTTTTTTTAAATCTTCAATATTATTTCCATTAGCCAGGGCTATTTGTGATACATTTTTTGCAAAATTTTGAAAATCTGGATTTCTTGAAACAAAATCCGTCTCAGAATTTATCTCTACTAAAGCAGCTGCATCAGAATTAACAGAAACTGTAACTACACCATCAGCAGCAACTCTAGCAGATTTTTTTTCTGCACCAGAAATACCTTTTTTTCTTAACCAGTCAATTGATTCTTCTATATTACCATTCGTTTCAACTAGCGCGTTTTTACAATCCATCATACCTGCGCCAGTTTTGTCTCTTAATTCTTTAACTAATGTTGCTGTTACTCCAGACATAATTGTCTCCTTACTTAATTGCTATTTATCTGCTTCTTTATTATCAGAAACTGAAACATCTTCACTTTCATTAATACTTTCTTTAGCTATATCAATGTCTTTATTTTCTTTTTCCAGACTTACTTCTTTATTACTGTCATCTTTTGATTCAATATTTTTATCATCAGATTCAACAGACTCATCTGATTTATCTGTTATATTTAATTCTTCCTTAATTTGATCTGACGCCCCTATATCTTTACCAGACTCACTAAAAGATACTTGCAAACCATCTAAAATAGATTCAGACATTAGCCTACAATATAAAGAAATCGCTCTGGTAGCATCATCATTACCAGGTATTGGAAAATCTACGCCATCTGGATTACTATTAGAATCTATAACGGCAATTACTGGTATCTTAAGCACATTGGCTTCTTTAATAGCAATATGCTCTTTATTAGTATCTATAACAAATAAAGCATCAGGTAACCCGCCCATATCTTTAATACCTCCAAGAGAAGCCTCTAATTTATCTCTTTGTCTTTGGATTCCAACTAGTTCTTTTTTAGTCAATCCAGAGTCTTCCTTATTTAGTATTTCATCGTAATTTTTAAGCCTTACTATTGATTTTGAAATAGTTTTCCAATTAGTAAGTGTTCCTCCTAACCATCTATGATTCATGAAGTATTGGCCAGAATTAATTGCACTTTCAGCAATAATCTTTTGCGCTTGTCTTTTTGTACCAACAAACAAGACTCTACCTCCCCCCGCTGCTATATCTCTTATAACTTTGAGAGCGTTTTGTATTAATGGGTAAGTTTGTTGTAAATCAATAATATGAATACCATTTCGTTCACCAAATAAATAAGATTCCATTTTAGGATTCCATCTATTTAATTGGTGTCCAAAGTGTATTCCAGCTTCTAGTAATTCTTTCATAGTATAGTTTGGCAAAGCCATTGCTTATCTCCTTATCCGGTTAAACCGCCATGAAAATTGAGCTGTAAACAGCACCGGAAGGCTTGAATAAATTTAAGCCACTTTCATGTGCGAAATTTTGTTTGTTTTTACATCTCAAAAATGAATATCGCAAGTAATAATTAACTTTTTTAATTTTTCATAATTGGCTTTACAAAACTAACTTCTTTTGAATTCTCTATTTTTTCTTTAAATATAAATGGAGATTTTAAATTTTGCATAGTTTCTATTTTAATTATATTGCAATCTGCATCTTTAAAAATAATATGAATAGGATATTTTTTACAATCTTTCTCATCAGTTATGTTTAACTTTAAATCTCTAATAAATTTATTTATATCAAAAGTTTTATTTAAATTTATTTCAAATGATTGGATTAATTTATTTAGTTTATCTTCTAATAAATACATATCTCTAACTAAAAGCCTATTAGATCCATTTTCCTCCTTCATAATTGCAACTTTTAAATATAATTCTGTTCCAGAAATTAATAAGTCTCTCTTTTTCTGATAAATATCTGAATATATAATTACTTCATGCAATCCTGATATAGAAGAGATAACAACTCTAGCAAATCTCCCATTTCTAGAAGATCTCTCATTAACTTGAATAACAACTCCTACTGTGGAGACTATAGAGTCAGAATTTAAATTTATTTCTGATATTTCACTAATTCCAATATGATTTAATATATTTTTGGATGAGTTTAAAGGATGTCCAGAATAATAGAAGCCTAAGGAATTTCTTTCCTTTTCTAGTTTTTCTTTTTCATTCCATTCCTCTACTTCAGGTAACTTCCATATCTCATTAAGATTAATAGTATCTCCAAAAATATTTTCTTGTCGATTATGTTTCTCTCCTGAAGAATTTATTGTTAAATCAACTAGTACCTGAGCAGACATAAATGTTTGCTTTCTATTTGAGTTAATTGAGCTAAATGCACCTGATAATGCTAAATTTTCATAATGAGACTTGCTTAATAAATTTGCATCCATTCTACTAGCAAACTCTAATAAATTTTTATATTTTCCATTATTTTTTCTATTCTCAATGATAACACTCAATGCTTTATTACCAATATTTTTAATACTACATAACCCTGTTCTAATACAAAAAATTCCTTCTTCATTTTTTTCTAAGTTATAATTTAACTCAGAATAATTTATATCGGGACCTAATAATTTAATATTTAGCCTTGAAAGCTCATTTCTATATATATTCACCTTATCTGTTAATTCAGCATCGAAAGTCATAAGTGCAGATAAAAATATTTCTGGATAGTTCGTTTTAAACCATGCTGTTTGATAAGCAATAAGCGCATATGCTGCTGCATGACTTTTATTAAAACCATACCCGGCAAAGCGAGCTATTAATTCAAATATCTTAGAAGATAACTTTTTATCGATATTATTTTTTAAAGCTCCTTCTATAAAACTTTCTCTTTGAGCGTCCATTTCAGATTTTATCTTTTTTCCCATAGCTCTTCTTAATAAATCAGCTTGACCGAGAGAGTAACCTGATAATTTCTGAGCTGCTTCCATCACCTGTTCTTGATAAATCATTATTCCATAAGTTTCTTCTAATATAGAATTCAGTAATGGGTGTAATACTTCAACATTTTCAATACCATGTTTTCTATTTATAAAAGAAGGAATGTTATCCATTGGTCCTGGCCTATATAAAGCAACAACAGCTATTATATCTTCAAATCTATCTGGTTTTAATTTTGATAAAACATCTCTCATTCCCTGACTTTCTAATTGAAATATACCTATAGTTTCACCAGTACTAATTTCTTTATATGTTTTATTATCATCGAGTGGAATCTGGTCTAATCTGAATGAACTATCTTGTTTTTTTAATAAAAAAGAAGCCATATCAAGTATTGACAAAGTCTTTAATCCAAGAAAATCAAATTTTACCAAGCCCGAAAGCTCCGTATACTTCATATTATATTGTGTTGATGGTATCTTAGATTTTGGATCTTTATATAAAGGTATTATTTCAACTAAAGGTTTATCTCCAATTACTAATCCTGCAGCATGAGTTGCTGCATTTTTTAATAAACCTTCTAATTTTAATGAAATATTAAATAATTGAGATATTTCTTCGCCAGAACTAATTGCAGCTAGCAATTTGGGTTCAATATCTAAAGCTTCTTTAAGAGTTGTAGGTGAAGCTGGATTATTAGGAATTAATCTACATAATTCATCAACTTTTCCATATGGAATTCCTAATACTCTACCTACATCTCTTAACGCTCCCCTTGCCTGTAAAGAGCCAAAGGTTATTATCTGAGCAACACGATCTTGTCCATATGTATCTTGTACATGATTTATGACCTCATCACGTTTTGATTGACAAAAATCTATATCAAAATCAGGCATAGAAATTCTTTCAGGGTTTAAGAAACGTTCAAATAGCAAATTATATTTTATTGGATTTAAGTCTGTTATACCAAGAGACCAGGCAACCAGTGAACCAGCTCCAGAACCTCTTCCAGGTCCAACAGGAATATTATTTTCTTTAGCCCAATTTACAAATTCTGCTACAATTAAAAAATAACCAGAAAAACCCATATTAGAAATTACATCAAGCTCATAGGACAAGCGTTCAAAATAAATATTTTCCTTATCTGTAATAACTTTTGAATTTTTTAACCTTTCTTTCAAGCCTATTTCACTATAATTTATTAAGGCTTGATGCTCGCTTATATCTAGTTTTTCTGGATAAGAAGGTAAAGATGGTTGTTTTTCCTCCAATAAAAAACTACACATGTTTGCTATAAGGACTGAATTACTTATTGCTTGTGGTAAATCCGAAAATAAATTAATCATTTCTTTTTCAGATTTAAAATAATGATCCTGAGTAATTCTATTTCTATTTACATCACTAATAGTAGTCCCATCAGAAATACACAAAAGGCAATCATGCGCTTCATACATATCCTCAACATCAAAATAAATATTATTAGTGGCTATAATAGGTATAGAGTACTCAGAGGCAATTCTTAAGAATTTATTCTCATATATTTTTTCTTTTTCTAATCCATGCCTCATGATTTCCATAAATAATCTTTCTGGAAAATATTTTTTGAATAAATTAATTATATTATTTAATTGACCTTTCTGATCAGAGATAAAATAATTCATTATAGGACCATATATCCCTCCTAATAAACAAATAAGACCGTCAGAATATTTAAATAAAATATCTAATGAGATAGGTTTTTGAAGTCCATTCTCTTGATCTAAAAATGATTTACTTATTAGAAAAGATAAATTTTTCCAGCCAATATCATTTTTAACGAGCAATAATATTTTACATTTGGAAGCGCTTCCAAAATTATCATTTTCTTCTTTAATTTCAATATCTAAAATAGAGCCTAAAATAGGCTGTATTCCCTTTTTTGCTGCTTTCAGAGAGAATTCTAATGCACCAAATAAATTACCATTATCTGTTAAAGCTAGTGCGGGCATATTATTATTTTTTGCTAGCTCAACTAAATCATCAATTTTAATCGCCCCTTGGGCTAAGGAATAAGATGATCTACATCTAAGGTGAATAAATTTATTATTTTGCATTCTTCAATAATATCTGAATTCACTACATTTTGAAATTATAAATTATATTATTTTTCCATTATCTACTTGGAAAATTATATCACATTTTTCAGCTAAATTATTACTATGAGTAGCTATAATTGCTGAGGTTTGTGCATTTCTTATACTATCCAATAATAAGTTAGATATTAATTCTGATGAAGAATTATCTAAATTACCTGTAGGTTCATCAGCAAGTATAAGTTTAGGCTTATTAATCATTGCTCTTGCTATTGCAACCCTTTGCTGTTCTCCACCTGACATAGCTGATGGCTTATGATCTAATCTGTGTTTTAATCCCATAGATGCAAGTATTTTTATTCCATTATTCGTAGCTTTATCTCTACTAAATCCATTAATCATTTGAGGTATTATTACATTTTCTAAGGCTGTAAATTCAGGTAATAAATAGATTTTTTGGTAAACAAAGCCTAGTGAATTTCTCCTTATTATTGTTCTTTCAGAATTATCAAGATTATTAGTTATTTTATTATTAATAAAAATTTTTCCCTTATTAGGTTTTTCTAACAATCCTGCTAAGTGCAGAAAAGTAGATTTTCCTGATCCAGAAGCTCCTATCAAAGCAACAATACTATTATTTTTCAATTTAAAGTTTACGGAGTCTAATACATTAATGGTACTTTTACCTTGTTTAAATTTATGAGTGACATTTTGAAAATTTAATATTATTTTTTCATTTTTAGGCATGTCTTAAAACCTTAATGGGGTCTATTTTAGAAGCTTTCCATGCAGGATAAATTGTAGCAGATAAAGAAAGAATAAAAGCAAGTAAAACTACAAAAACAACCTCAGATAATATAATTTTAGAAGGCAAATTAGATAAAAAATAAATTTCTGCCGAAAACAGATTATTTCCTGTTAAACCTTCCAGTAATTTTTGAATTTTTTCTATATTTATAGAGAATAATAAGCCAATAATTAAACCAAAAGTAGTTCCTATAAAACCTATAGAAGAACCAACTATAACAAATATTTTTAAAATTGATTTATCTGTAACACCGATAGTTCTTAATATAGATATACTACTCTCTTTATCCCTTACTAACATGATCATTGAGGAAATAATATTAAATGCCGCTACAATTATAATTAGAGTTAAAATAATAAACATCACAGTTCTTTCTACTTCTAAAGCACTAGATAGTTGTTTATGCCTACTAGTCCAAGGCACAACAATATTACCTGGTTCTAAACTGTCTAATTTTTTCTTAATATTATAAGAGTATAAATCAGAATTATCAGGGTTATCATAAAATATTTCAATATGATCAACTTTATTATCTGTATATCCTATAAAATCTCTTAAATTATTTATACTCATAAATAAAACTGAAGAATCGTATTCATACATACCTAAATCAAATGTACCTGCAATATTAAATTTTTTAGCCAAAGGAGCGCTGCCAAAAGGAGTATTTAAACCAGTGGGAGATATTAAAGTAATTTTACTACCTTCTTTAAGATTTAAGTATTTAAATAATTTATGACCAATTATTACACTATTATCATTTGCAAAATTTGCAAAAGTATTACTAGAAATACTACTAAATAATAATTCATTACCTTTAAAATCATTCAAAGAAAACCCTTTCGCAAAAACACCTTTTGATCTTTGCCCTGCAGAAACCATTATTGTAGATTCTACTACAGGGATAACATTTATAACTTCTTCATTATCTGATAATATTTTATTAATATTAATTAAATTTATTATTTTTGAGTTTTCATTAATGAATAAAGAAGCATGTCCATTAAAACCAATTATTCTTTTTAACATTTCCTCACGAAAACCATTCATAACAGACATTACAATTATAAGAGTTGCGACACCTATAGCAATACCTATAAGAGAAAACCAGCTAACTACAGATATAAAACTTTCCTGCCTTCTAGCTTTTAGATATCTATATGCAATCCATAGCTCATAAGAAAAGATCAAAATATCATCCTATAATATTTTTAATAATACTATCTGTTTCATTAACAGATATTTCTATAATATTACCAGATTCTCTATTCAATAATTCAAAATAGCCATTTTTTATACCTCTAGGCCCAACCCTAATCTGCCAGGGTATCCCAATTAGGTCCATTTCTGCTAGTTTTATTCCTGCCCCTTCATCTCTATCATCATATAAAACTTCTATATTATTATTAATTAAGTAATTATAAATTTTATCAGATAATTCAGAACATAAAATATCATTTGCTCTCAAGTTAATTATACCAACAATATATGGAGCCACACTTTCTGGCCAACATATACCTTTTTCATCATGATGAGCATCTATTATAGCTCCTACTAATCTGGATACACCTATACCATATGAACCCATTTCTACAGGAGAATTATTACCTTCTATATTTGTAATGTTAGCATCTAAGGGTTTTGAATATTTATCTCCAAAATAAAATAAGTGACCTACTTCAATACCTCTAGTTTGCAACATATCGTCTTTTTTTACTGCATTTAAATACTTATCTTCATTATGTTTATCATCAGCTGCAGCGTAAAATGCAGTTAATTTATTAACTAACTTTGCTATTTTATCACTATCATCATACTTAATATCTGGTATTACTTCATTCAAAATATTTTTATCGATAAAAACGTCAGATTCACCTGTTTCAGCTAAAATAATAAATTCATGGCTCAAATCTCCACCAATTGGCCCTGTATCAGCCGCTACTGGAATAGCTTTAAGTTGCATTTTATTAAATATTCTTAAGTAACTTAAAAACATTCTATTATAACATTTGATTGAATCTTCCTTATTTTTATCAAAAGAATAAGCATCTTTCATTAGAAATTCTCTACCCCTCATAACTCCAAATCTAGGTCTAATTTCATCTCTAAATTTCCACTGAATATGATATAAACATAAAGGTAAGCTTTTATAACTCATAACATTCTTAGAGAAAATATCTGTTATCAACTCTTCATTAGTTGGCCCATAGATTAATTCATGCTCATGTCTATCTTTAAATTTAAGCATTTCCTTGCCATAATCTTCAAACCTACCGGATTTTTTCCATATTTCAGAGTCTTGAATTGTTGGCATAAGTAATTCTTGCGATATTAAGTTTTGTTCATTCCTAATTATATTTTCAATATTTTTTAGGACTTTATAACCTAAAGGCAACCAGGTATAAATTCCAGATGATGACTGTCTTATCATTCCAGCTCTAAGCATTAATCTATGAGAGGTAATTGAAGCTTCAGAAGGGTTTTCTTTTAAAGTTGGGAGAAATATTTTACTGCGTCTCATAATAAATCCTTAAAAATTAATAATTTAAGAAAGAGATATAATATTACTTTCAATTATTAAAACTGTTATATATGTGAGTATTAAAGTAAATATGCTAACATATATAAATTTTTTCCACAGATAAGTCTTTTCTGGAGCTCCAGAATCATGACCTAACTCAACATTATTAGGTTTTTTTACGCCCATTGGCAATGATATAAAAAATAATATCCACCATATAACAATATATACTATAAAATACTCAAATAGTGACATCTATACTTCTTCCAATTCTATTAAGGTCCCATTAAAAACTTTTGGATGAATAAATATTACAGGTTTTCCATGGGCTCCAATAGAAGGTTTGCCTGAACCTAATATAGTTGCTCCTTCTTTCTGCATTTTTATACAAGCCTTTAAAATATCTGGAACTTCATAACAAATATGATGCATGCCACCAGAAGGGTTTTTCTGTAAAAATTTTTCAATAGGAGAATTATTTCCAATAGGCTCTAATAATTCAATTTTTGTATTGTCTAATTCTATAAATACAGTCTTCACTCCATGATCATGTAAATCAATTGGACTTGATATTTTTGCCCCTAAAATATTTTTATATTGGTTAGCAGCATTTGATACGGAGGGAACGGCTATTGCCACGTGATTTAATTTACCTATCATTTTTCACCTACTTAATTTAAAATATTAATTTCTAACTTTAATAAAGGTTTTTTCATATATTGAACCTTAATACTTCTTTTTAAAGCAAGAGTCATACTTTCCTCAATATAATTTTTATCCAGCTTTTTAGATTTGTAATATAGTTTTATATCATCACAGACAAAACTTTTTATAAAGTCTTCTGGATCATCACCATCAATTATTTCTGCTAATCCAACTGCCATTACATTCGGTTCTGTGACTAAACTATAATCACTATTTAAGAATAACACAACATGAACAGAACCATTATACATCATTTTCTGTCTATTCTTTAGTACATCTGAATTTCTAGTTATCAAATCATTTCCATCTACTATCAATCTTCCATAATCAAGCTCTCCTATAAACCTAGGGTCACCAGGAGCCAATTGAATTAAAGAACCGTTACGTCCAGGCAAAGCATTTCCAACTTGTTGTTCTAATGCAAATTTTACATGCGTATTTATATGCCTAGTTTCACCATGAACTGCTATTACAGATTTTGGCTTAACCCATGAATACATTTGAGACAACTCCTCTTTTGCAGGATGTCCGCTAACATGGATTAAACATTCATTAGATGCTTCGATTATATCAACCCCTAAATCAGATAACTTATTTTGCATTTCTGAAATACTAACTTCATTTCCAGGTATAACTCTTGAAGAAAATATAACAGTATCTCCATTGCTAATTGAGACATCTCTATGTGATCCATTTGCAATTCTATTTAATGCACCCCTAGGTTCCCCTTGGGAACCAGTACAAATTATTAATATTTTATCGTCATCAATATTTTTAATATCTCGTTCAGATACAAAATTGGGTAAATCAGACAGATATCCACAAGTTTTAGCAATTTCAACCATTCTCCACATAGATTGTCCAACTAAGCCAACACTTTTACCTAGTGAATAAGCAATTTTTGATAAAGTATTTAATCTAGTTACATTTGATGCAAAAGTAGAAACAATTACTTTACCTTTACATTCTTTTATAATTCTAGTTAATGGTTTTATCACATCTTGCTCTGAACCAGATGTTCCATCTACAAGAACATTTGTAGAATCACAAACCATTGCTATAATATTT
Source organism: Alphaproteobacteria bacterium MarineAlpha9_Bin3 (assembly GCA_002937655.1). Taxonomy (GTDB): domain Bacteria; phylum Pseudomonadota; class Alphaproteobacteria; order TMED109; family TMED109; genus TMED109. The sequence goes on from PTKH01000004.1 coordinate 70,837, forward strand.
TCATTAGATAACTGTTTTAATCTTTTTTTATTTATACCTTCTCCTAATTGCGGATTAAAATCTATTTTCCAATCTCCTGTATGGAAAATATTACCAGCTTCAGTTGAAATAAGAGCAGATGATGGTTCTATAATTGAGTGAGACATAGCTATTATTTCAATATTAAATGGTCCAATATTAATTTTTGAATCAATTTTTATTCTATTGATTTTAACATCTTTATCTAAACCTACATCCTTAAGCTTTCTTATCAAAACTTCTGCCGCAAAATCAGTTGCATAAATTGGACATCTTAAATATGGCCACAAATGATGAACAGCGCCTATATGATCTTCATGAGCATGAGTTAATAAAAGGCCAGATATAGAATCAATAGAATCTTCTATAGACGAAATATCGGGCATAGCCACATCAACAGACTTATATATAGGGTCTCCGAAAGTTACTCCACAATCTACAATTAACCACTTACCATTATGTCCATATAAATTTAAATTCATGCCAATTTCACCTGAACCACCTAAAGGTAAAAACATCAATTCGTCTATTTTTGGTTTTGGTAAATTCATTGTGAAAAAATATCCAACTCAAAATTCCATGTTAAAGCTATACCCTTTAACGTAAGGTCTTCATCAATAAAATCTATCACATTTGTATGCGGTTTAAACAATTTTGCTAACCCACCTGTAGCAACTACTTTCATATTATCATTATATTCAATTCTGATTTTTGAAATTACCCCTTCTAGCAAACCTATATACCCCCAAAATATACCTGATTGCATAGCTGAAATTGTATTATTTCCTATTACTTTATCTGGCCTGGTAATTGCTATACGTGGCAATCTGGCAGTAGCTTTATCTAATGCATCCATAGATAAATGAACACCTGGAGAGATAATACCTCCAATGTATGAACCTTTTTTATCTACTACATCAAATGTTGTTGCAGTTCCAAAATCTATGATAATTATAGGACCTCCATAAATATGATTTGCCGCTAAACTATTAACCAACCTATCTGCTCCAACTTCATCAGGTCTTTCAAGTGAAACATTTAAGTCGGGAAAAATATTATTTCCAATAATCTTAGGAGTAATATTAAAAAAGCTCAAAATATAGGATTTTATCTCATGGTTTACGGCAGGTACAACTGATGAAATCACTACATCATATAATTCTAAATTATTTATATTTCCAAGGAACGCTTTTAAATATGTTTCATATTCATCCGCTGTTCTATTAACTATAGTAGACATTCTCCATTTACGAAAAATACCCCCCTTGTTAACTAGAGCAAAAACAGTATTTGTATTTCCAACATCAATAACCATAATAATTTTATTAAATAATTTTTTACTCATAATAGAAAAACATCCCCTGCTAATATTGATTGTTGCTGACCATCTTCATTTATAATTAATAATGCACCCTCTTTACTTAATCCATTAAATGTTCCTTTTATTTCTTTATCTCCTACTTTTACGCTAATTTTGTCTCCAATTTTATGTCCTAAATCATTCCACATTTCAAAAATCTTCTCAATACCGTCATCTATATATATTTTATCTATTTTATTATATTCTTTAAAGAATACATCCAGTAACTCATAAGAAGTAGTAAGAATATTTTCCTTTTTAAGGTTTGTTGCAGGATAGATTGTATTTAATGGATTAGAAATTATATTAATGCCAATACCTATATTTAATAAATCATTATTTTTAGATATATTAATATTTTCTATCAATATACCAGCTATTTTTCTTTTATTAACTAAAAGATCATTTGGCCATTTAATACTTGGCAATATTTTATTTTTTGAAATGGTAATAATTGAATGTGCTACACTTAATGTAACAATAAAAACAGGTGCAAATATATTAATATTAATATTTTTATTCGATTTTCTTAGAAAAGAAAAATATAAATTACCTTCAGGTGAAACCCATGATCTACCATGTCTTCCCCGTCCTTTAACTTGTCTTTTAGCAGTAACCACTTTATTTAAGTCACAACCTGCTAATGCCATTTCTTTCATAGTAAGCATTGTAGAATTTAATTCATCATACTCAACTAAATCATAACCTGAACTTAATTTAATAATATTACTCACAAAATAATTGCTCTACTGATATAAGTCATAAAATTTATAATATTATCTGCAAAAATAATGAAAGTTAAAATAAAAAGAGAAGATGTAAAAAGAATAATTTTCATACTTACTTTTGACTCAACTATGAATGATTCATCTGAATCATCTAAATACATGACTTTGATAATATTTAAATAATAATAGGCTGATATTACACTTCCAATTATTCCTATTATTGCTGTTAATAAATAACCAGAAGTTATTACCGCCTTAAAGACATAAAATTTAGCGATAAATCCTGCTAAAGGAGGTAATCCAGCCATTGATAAGAGTAAAATACCTAAACAAACTGCATAGAAAGGGTTGGATTTAGATAGTCCAGCATAACTTGATATATTCTCTAACATTATATTATCTTTTTCCATAGAAAGTATAAATGTGAAAACTCCTATAGAAGATATTGCATATATAGTAATATATAATAAAGATGACTCTAAACCTAACTGATTTCCTAAACTTAATGCTAAAAATATATATCCAATATTACTAATAGCACTATAAGCTAATAATCTTTTAATATTTTTTTGAAGAAGTGCTCCGAAGGCTCCTACAAATATTGATAATAAGCCTAATACTAAGACCAATTGTAGCCATATAAAATTAATATCAATGAAAGCTATATATAGTATCCTCATTAAAACGCCAATTGCCGCTATCTTAGGAACAATTGCAAAATATGCAGTTATAGAAGTTGGAGCTCCTTCATATACATCTGGAGTCCACATATGAAAAGGAGCTATAGATAACTTAAAAGCTATAGATGAAATTATTAATATTATTGAAAAAATTAATAATAAACTTACTTCATTTGGATTGAGGTAATTAAAACTAAGTATGGTAAATGAGGTTGTCCCTGTAATTCCGAATAATAAAGAAACACCAAATAAGAAGAACCCAGATGCCAAAGCACCAAGTATAAAGTATTTAAGGCCAGCCTCTGAGGATTTTAAAGAATCCTTTTTTGCAGCTGCCAACACATAAAGAGCTAATGATTGCAACTCTAAACCTAAATAAAGTGTAATAAAATTATTTGATGAAAGCATTACTAGCATGCCTAAAATAGAAAATAATATTAATAGAGGATACTCAAAAATATATAAATTTTCTATACTTCTATATCTTTCAGAAATTATAAGAACTATTATTGCTGCAAATAATATCAATGCTTTAAGGTAAATTATTAGTTTATCTGTTACCACTAAATCATAAAAACCTAGAGAAGCCCTGTGATCCCCCATTAATAAGAAAAATAATGTTCCCAAAAGACCAATTATGGAAAAAATAGAAAAATAAGATTGGCGATTAAGTTTATTTCCTCCTGAATAAACTCCCAAAGGAATAAAAATAAGCAACCATAGGGATAAGAATATTTCTGGAAGAGCAATACTTAAATCTGAAATATTTGATACTGAATTCAATGACTTCTCCAAATATAGGCTAGTTAACTAATCTTGCATTAATATTATTAACTAAAATTGACACTGACTCTCTAAATTCAATTGAAAAACTCTCAGGATAAATACCTAACCAGAACACTCCAACTATTATCGGTATAAATATCACATACTCTCTTTTATCCAGATCATTAATGTCTTTCAGATTAGCATTCTCAAGTTTACCAAAAACTACTCTTTTATAAAGCCATAGCATATATGCTGCACCTAAAATCATTCCTATTCCAGTTGTAAAAGCCAAATAACCATTAACTTTATAAGCTGCAATTAAAACCAATACCTCTCCTACAAAACCACTAGTTCCAGGTAAACCCACCGATGCTAATGTAAATACCATAAAAATAAGAGCAAATTTAGGCATATTTGAAACAATTCCACCATAGTCTGATATCATTCTTGTGTGCATTCTGTCATAAAGAACTCCAATACAAAGGAATAATGCTGCTGAAACTAAACCATGACTTAACATTTGAATAATAGCTCCATCAATACCTTCTTGTTTAAAAGTAAATAAACCAATAGTTACATAACCCATATGTGCTACTGAAGAATAAGCAATAAGCTTTTTCATATCTTTTTGCATTAAAGCTACTAATGAAGCATATATAATTGCGATAACACCAAGTATAAAAACTAATGGAGCATAATATTCACTTGCTTCAGGTAACATAGGAATAGAAAAACGAATAAACCCATAGCCACCAACTTTTAATAAAACTCCCGCCAAAATTACAGATCCAGCAGTAGGTGCCTCTACATGAGCATCGGGTAGCCATGTATGAAATGGCCACATAGGAGTTTTAACTGCAAAAGACGCAAATAATGCAGGCCATAATAATAGTTGTAAATAATAAGGAAATTTATACTCTAATAGTTCTCTTATATCGAAAGTTCCAGAGGTATAGCCCATAACTATTATAGCGATTAAAAATAATACTGAACCAGCTAAGGTATATAAAAAAAATTTAAATGCTGCATATATTCTTCTTGGACCACCCCAAATTCCAATAATCAAAAACATTGGTATAAGAAGTGCTTCAAAGAATATGTAAAATAGTAATAAATCTAAAGCACAAAATGTTCCTATCATTAAAGTTTCTAATAATAAGAAAAGTATCATATATTCTTTAACTCTTATTTTGATAGATTTCCAACTAGCTAATAAACAGATAGGAACAAGAAATGCAGATAAGACTACAAAGAGCATAGAAATGCCATCTAAACCTAATCTATATGAGACTCCAATTGCAGAGAATAATTTTACTTCTTCTAAAAAATGAAATCCATTAGACTGAGGAAAATTTAGCCATAAAAAAAGAGATAAAATAAAAACGACTAAGGATGTCCATAATGCTACCATTTTTGTATTTTTGACAACTGTCTTTTCATCTCCATCAATTAAACTAATGAAAAAAGCTCCAAAAATTGGAATAAATATCATCAAAGATAAAATTGGCCAACTACTCATTACTACAACCACCCAAAATAAATTAAAAATTGCCAGCTAAATAAAATAATCAGGCCAAAAAACATTGTAAAAGCATAATGATAAACGTAACCACTTTGAAAAGATCTTATTTTACTTGCTAAACGTGAACAAAAATAAGCTATACCATTTGGGCCAAATCTATCAATAATTCTAATATCACCTTTAGTCCACAAAATATTTCCTATATTTTTTAATTGTCTAGTTAAAATTAAATCGTATATTTCATCAAACCAAAATTTATTTTTAGAGATATTATAAAGCTTTGGAAACTTGTCCGCATTTTTTTTTGGAAGATCAACTTTCTTTATATAAAATATCCATGCAAAATAAATGCCTAAAATAGCAACAATTATTGGTGATAGCTTGACTAGTAAAGGAACATGGTGAGCATTAACTAAAGCTTGATGATTATCTAATATTAAAATAGATTCTAACCAAAAATCATGATGTGTATCAACCATACTATAGCCTAGCCAACCGGATATTATTGCACCAATAGAAAGAATTAATAATGGAATTAAAATATATAATGGAGACTCATGTGCTTTACTAATATCTGTTCTAGGTTTACCATGAAAAACCATAAATAAAATTTTCCATGAATAAAAAGCTGTTAAAAAGGCTGCTATTAAACCCAAATAAAAAGCAATATATCCAAAAATACTATGATGACCCCAAGCTGCCTCTAATATAATATCCTTAGAGAAAAAACCTGCAAAGGGAGGAAGTCCGGCTAATGCTAGAGAACCTATCCACATAGCAGCACAAGTATAAGGAAGAACCTTTGCTAACCCTCCCATTTTTCTAATGTCTTGTTCATCAGACAAAGCATGAATAACAGAACCTGCTCCAAGAAATAATAAAGCCTTAAAGAAAGCGTGTGTCATAAGATGAAACATACCTGCTGAATATGCCGACACGCCACACGCAAAAAACATATAGCCTAACTGACTACAAGTTGAGTAAGCTATGATTTTTTTAATATCATTCTGAGTAATTGCTATACAAGCAGCAAAAATTGAGGTAATAGCCCCAACTAAAATTACAAAATTTAATGCTACGGGGGCATATTCGAATAATGGAGAACACCTTGCAACAAGAAATACACCGGCTGTCACCATAGTAGCAGCATGAATCAGAGCTGAAACAGGTGTGGGACCTTCCATCGCATCAGCTAACCATGTATGAAGACCAATTTGAGCTGATTTTCCCATCGCGCCAATAAATAACAGAAAGCAAGCTAATTCAATATATGGTATTGAAAAATTAAAAAATAAAATACTAGATTCTAAAAATAATGAAGTCTTTTCAAAGACTTTATCAAAGTCTAAGCTTCCTGTTAATTTATATATTATACATATGCCTAAAATAAGTCCTAAATCTCCGACACGATTCACTATGAATGCTTTAATAGCTGCTGCATTTGCACTCTGTTTTTTAAACCAAAAACCTATTAGTAAATATGAACATAATCCAACTCCCTCCCAACCAAAAAATAACTGTAAAAAGTTATTTGAGGTTACAAGCATAAGCATTGCAAAAGTAAATAAAGACAAGTAGGAAAAAAAACGAGATTTATGTTCATCATGATCCATATAACCAATGGAATATAAATGTACTAAGCTTGATACTAGCATTACAACAAAAAGCATAACGGCACTTAATACATCTAACCTTAAAGACCAACTTACTGTTAAAGCTTCAGAGTTAACCCAATAACCTAAATGAGTAATATATGACTCTCCTGTTATAGCTTGTGAAAGCAAAATTATTGAAAATAAAAGTGAGAGAAAAGAAAATAAAGTGGGCAACCACATTACTCCTTTTTTACCCAAAAATTTAGGAAATAATCCACTTAAAACTGAGCCCATTAAAGGAAGAAATACTAATAGTTTAAGCATTTTATCCTTTCATACTATTTGCATCTTCAACAGCTATAGATCCTCTTGATCTAAAAAATACTACTAAAATTGCTAGTCCAATAGCAGCCTCTGCAGCAGCAACCGTTAATACAAATAATGCAAATACTTGACCAAAAATGAGGTTTAAATGAGTAGAAAAAGCTATAAAATTAATATTCACTGCTAATAACATCAATTCTATGGACATTAAGATTATTATTAAATTCTTTCTATTTAAAAAAACTCCAAATATACCAATAGTAAATATTATAGAAGATAATATAAGATAATGATTAAGGCTTATTTGGTACATGACTATACCCCCTTCCCTATTTCAACTTTGCTAACTTCTATAGAATCTGATTTATCACGTAAAGTTTGTTTTACAGCGTCTTGTTTTTTTACATTCTCTCTTCTTCTATGAGTTAAAACAATAGCTCCAATCATAGCAACAAGAAGTATGAGTCCTGCACATTGAAATAGATAAATATAGTCAGTATAAATTACATTTCCAAGTGCTCTAGTATTTTCTATTTCTGATAATTTTACAAATAACTCATTTCCAGGTATTTCTGATATCCCATATTTCATTCCAATAAAAGAAAAAATAATTTCACCTAAAAGAACTGCTCCTATTAAAAGACCGAGAGGTGCATTTTTTATCATTCCAGCCCTTAAGGAGCTAAAGTCTATATTTAACATCATTATGACAAATAAAAATAAAACTGCTACGGCTCCAACGTAAACAACTAAAAGTAGCATTGCTAAAAATTCAGCTCCCATTAAAACAAATAAACCTGTTGAATTAAAAAATGTAAGAATAAGAAAAAATACGGAATGAACAGGATTCTTTGTAGTAATAACCATTATTGCAGAAAATATAGCAATTATAGAAAATAAATAGAAAAAAACTGGAAGCATAAAAATTCCTTAATATTACCTAAATTGTTTATCTTTTTGAATATTGTTAGATAGAACTGACTCCCATCTATCTCCATTCTCTAAAAGTTTTTCTTTATCATAAAAAAGTTCTTCACGAGACTCTTTAGCAAATTCATAATTAGGTCCTTGAACTATAGCATCTACGGGACAAGCTTCTTCACATAACCCACAATAAATACACTTAGTCATGTCTATATCATACCTAGTGGTTCTTCGACTATCATCATCTCTTGGTTCAGATTCGATAGTAATTGCTAATGCAGGACAAACTGCTTCACATAATTTACATGCTATACATCTTTCTTCGCCATTTGGGTATCTTCTTAAAGCATGTTCTCCTCTAAAACGAGGGCTTAATTTTCCTTTTTCATATGGGTAATTTATTGTAACTGGCTTTTTAAACATATACTTAAAAGTTAAAAACATACCTGATGCAAGTTCTCCAAGCATAATAAACCAAAAAGATCTAAATAATTTACCCAATTCTGCGCTCCTTAAACACTCGATGGCAATAAGTCAAAAATAATTAAAAATCCTGAAGTTAATACAACCCATAATAGTGAAAAAGGTAAAAATACCTTCCAACCAATTCTCATTAATTGGTCATACCTAAACCGAGGAAAAGTTGCTCTAACCCATAAAAAAGTAAATAACATTAAAGATGTTTTTCCTGCAAACCATATAAAACCAGGAATTTGATTTAATATGGCAATATCAAATGGAGGAAGCCACCCACCAAAAAATAAAATAGTAGCCATTCCACTCATCATTATCATAGCTGCATATTCACCTAAAAAAAACATGGCAAATAGCATTGATGAATATTCAGTAAAATATCCACCAACTAAAGATGACTCATCTTCAGGCAGATCAAATGGAGCTCTATTAGTTTCTGCTAAAGCTGATATAAAAAAAACTATAAACATAGGAAATAAAGGAAATACATACCAGACTGATTTTTGAGCATAAACAATTTCGCTTAAGTTAAGTGAACCAACACATACTAAAACTGTAACTATAACTAAACCTATAGATACTTCATAAGAAACCATTTGAGCTGCTGACCTTAAAGCACCCATAAATGCATATTTAGAATTACTTGCCCATCCAGCCATAATAATGCCATAAACAGATAAAGAAGAAATAGCAAACAAATATAAAACACCTACATTTATATTTGAAATTACCCATCCATCTGCTATTGGAATAACTGCCCATGCAGCTATAGAAAGAGAAAATGCAACCATAGGCGCTAATAAAAAAATAATTTTATTAGATACAGTAGGGAATATGGTTTCCTTAGAAAATAACTTTAATCCATCCGCAAGAGGTTGTAAAAGTCCGAATGGACCAACAACATTAGGTCCTTTCCTTAATTGCACTGAAGCAATAACTTTTCTTTCTGCATACGTTAAAAAAGCAACAATAACCAATAATGGAACTACAAGACCAATAATTTTTAACATAATAAATATAAAAGCTAAAAAATTTTCATTATAAAAAATATCAAACATTATATACCTAATTTATTTTTTGCAATTGAACATTTTGCCATAGTTTCAGATGAACGGGAAATTGGGCAAGTCATGAAATAATTTATTTCTAAGGGTTTTATTTCAGATTTATTAAGCCTAATTTTAGTGTCTCCAATATCACAGACCTCTGATTTAATAACAGAATTTTCTGCTATAAAAGTTTTATTTATTCTTTCAAATCTATTTCTTAGTTGTTCAATATTATTATAAGGTAACGTTTTTCCAATATACTCTGAGAAAGCTCTTATTATTTTCCAGTCTTCCTTAGCATTTCCAGGTGGAGGAACAGCAGCATAGGTTCTTTGAACCCTTCCTTCAGTATTAATATATGTTGCATTTTTTTCAGTATAAGCAGAACCAGGTAAAATTAAATCAGCAAATTCAGCCCCTTTATCACCATGATGACCTTGATAAATGACAAATGACTCAGATTGTTTTTCTGTTATTTCTTCATCGTATCCTAATAACCAGACTAACTTGATCTGTTTTGTTTTCATTCCTTCTATAATGCCTTTTGTATCAAAACCATTTTTACCAGGAACAAATCCTGCTTCTAAAGCTCCTACTCTATTTGCTTCCGTATGAAGAACTCCTATTCCATTCCAATCATCAGTATAGTTATTATATTTTTTTGCGATCTCTCGAATTCTTCCTAATATACCTGCACCATCTTTTCTATTTAATACAGATTCTCCTATTAAAAACAATGTTTTATAAGAATTATCTAATATTTTATTATAATTATGTTTACCTTTAAATATTTTATCAATAATGTCAGCATCATTTCCTAATTCATTTATAGGGTAACTTGATTGATCGCCTCCACCTATTCTAGCAATTTGTATATTATTTTCTAGCCATGCTTTTCTTATTCGAGCATCTAATAATGCAGCCTCATATCTTGGCTGACTTCCTATGATTAATAAATTATCTATTTCTTCTATACCTGAAATTTTTGGATTAAATAACCATCCACTTCTTTCTTTTTTATTAATTGGTAATTTAGATAATATTGGCCTACTATCAATATTTACTACGTTTAAAGAGTCCATAACATCTTTTAAGGCTACTATAGACTCTAAACAAGCTTGTCCACCCACAATTGAAGCCATTTCATTTGGATTTAAACTATTCATAACTTTAGTCATTATTTGAAATGCTTCTTCCCATGAGCAAGGTTCTAATTTTCCCTTGGAATTTCTTTTATAAGGGATATCTAGTCTTTGATTCAGCAAACCATCAATAGCAAATCTTGACTTATCGGCAAGCCACTCTTCATTTATATCTTCATTTAACCTTGGAAGTACCCTTAATACTTGGCCATTCTTAGATCCTATTTGAATAGATGAACCTAGGGCGTCTAAGGTATCAATACTATTAGTTTTAGATAGCTCCCAAGGTCTTGCTTTAAATGCGTAGGGAGCTGATGTAAGAGCACCAACAGGACATAAGTCTATAATATTGCCAGATAACTCACCCCCAAGACCAGAAGGAGAATTTGTAATAATTTCCATATCTTCTCCTCTACCAATAGCTCCCAACTCATGAACTCCTGCCACCTCATCCATAAAACGTACACACCTAGTACAGTGAATACACCTTGTCATAGTAGTTTTAATTAAAGGGCCAAATGGTTTATTATCTACAGATCTTTTACTTTCTTCATATCTAGTATTACCCCTTCCATAGAATAAAGCTTGGTCCTGTAAATCACACTCTCCTCCTTGATCACATATGGGACAATCTAAGGGATGATTTATTAATAGAAATTCCATAACTCCTTCTCTAGCAGCTTTTACAGAATCAGAATTAGTTACCACTTTCATACCCTCAGATGCTGGCATTGCACAACTTGCAATAGGTTTTGGAGATCCCTCTAATGCAACTAAGCACATTCTACAATTACCAGCTATTGATAACCTTTCATGAAAACAAAAGCGAGGAATTTCAGCGCCTGTTTTTTCACAAGCTTGCATAACAGTAGAACCTTCTTCAACTTCAATTTCTTTTTCATCTACAAAAAGTTTTACCATCATTAAATACCTATTCAGCAACCTTTAAAACTTTATAATTATTAATTCTATTTTCAATTTCATGTCTAAAATGTTTTATTAAGCCTTGAACTGGCCAAGCCGCTGCATCTCCTAGAGCGCATATAGTATGCCCTTCAATTTGATCACAAACATTTTTTAATATGTCAATATCTTTAATATTGGCATTACCGTGTATTAATTTTTCCATGGAACGCATTACCCATCCAGTCCCTTCTCTGCATGGAGTACACTGACCACAAGACTCGTGTTTATAAAATTTTGACAACCTCCATATTGCCTTAATTATGTCTGTAGATTTATCCATTACTATTACCCCGGCTGTTCCCAAACCTGTACCAACATTTTTTAAAGAATCAAAATCCATTACTACATCTTCGCATATCGAAGCCGGTATAAGAGGAGTTGATGAACCTCCTGGAATAACAGCTAATAAATTATCCCAACCTCCATTAACACCGCCAGCATGAACTTCTAAAAGTTCTTTTAATGTTATACCCATTTCCTCCTCCACAACACATGGAGAATTTACATGACCGGATATACAAAATAATTTTGTACCTGTGTTGTTTTTATTACCTATAGAAGAAAACCAATCTGCTCCTCTTCTTAAAATTGTGGGAACAACAGCAACAGTTTCAACATTTGATACAGTTGTAGGACAACCATATAAACCAGCATTTGCAGGAAAAGGCGGTTTTAATCTTGGTTGCCCCTTCTTTCCTTCAAGACTTTCTAAAAGAGCAGTTTCTTCTCCACAAATGTAGGCCCCTGCTCCTCTATGTAGAGTAATATCAAATGAATATCCAGTTTTACACGCGTCCTTTCCTAAATATCCTTTATCATAAGCCTCGTTTATAGCTTTTTCTAATGCCTTAGCCTCTTGAACAAACTCACCTCTAATATAAATAAAACCATGGTTAGATTGCATTGCATAGCCTGCTAAAAATATTCCCTCTATTAATTTATGGGGCTCATTTCTCATAATTTCTCGATCTTTACAGGTTCCAGGTTCACTTTCATCTGCGTTAATTACAATATAGTGAGGTTTATTTTTTTCTTTCGGCATAAACGACCATTTCAATCCTGTAGGAAAACCTGCTCCACCTCTTCCTCGGAGTTCTGAAGATTTTACTTCATTGATTATCCATTCTGCTCCCTTATTAATTAGAGATTTTGTATTACTCCAATCCCCTCTTTTAGTACAGCTATCAATATCACTTAAGTTAAAACCATGAATATTATCGAATATGATATTTTTTTTTGAAATCATTTTAGTTTAGCCTTTATATTAATTGGTTCTGACCCCAATCTTTTTGATTGAGGACCAGGTTTAGGTTTATTTCCCTTTTGAAGGTCTTCAATTATTTTAAGCATTGAATCTTTATTTAAATCTTCGTAAAAATCATCATTTATTTGAACCATAGGAGCATTTGAACAAGCACCCAGACATTCTACTTCCAATAAGGTAAAATTATTATCTTTAGAAGTTTCTCCAAAATCTATACCTAACTTATTTTTACAAGTACTTACAATATCGTCACTTCCTCTAAGCCAACATGGGGTCGTAGTACATACCTGTAGAAGATTTTTTCCAACCGGCTCTAAATTAAACATAGTATAAAACGTAGCAACTTCTAATACCTTAATTAAAGGAACAGAAAGTATGTCAGATATACATTTCATTGCAGCGGTGGGTACCCAATTATCATGCTGTCTCTGAGCTAAATCCAATAATGGTAGAAGAGCACTTGCTTTTTTTTCCTTGGGATAATTAGATAATATTTTATCAATTTTTTTGGTATTAATTTTATTAAAAATAAAATTTTTAGGTTGCAAATCATCTACTGCTGGTCTCCTTATACTCATCTATCTATTTCTCCAAAAACAACATCTAATGTTGCAATACAGGCTACTAAATCTGCCAACATGTGCCCTTTTGTCATAAAATCTAAACCTTGAAGGTGAGGAAATCCAGGAGCTCTTATTTTACATCTATAAGGCTTACTAGAGCCATCTGATACCAAAAATACGCCAAATTCTCCCTTAGGAGCTTCTACAGCTGTATATACTTCACCAGCAGGAACTCTTACTCCCTCAGTAAATAATTTAAAATGATTGATTAAAGCCTCCATAGATTCCTTCATATCATCTCTCTTTGGGGGGTATAATCGAGAGTCTCGAACAATTACATCTCCATTAGGCATATTATCTAAAACTTGACGAATAATTTTTGAACTTTGTTTCATTTCTTCAACTCTTAAAAGGTATCTGTCATAGCAATCACCATTTTTTCCAATTGGTATATCAAAGTCCATTTGATCATAAACAGCATAAGGTTGAGATTTTCTTAAATCCCAAGCAATTCCCGAACCTCTTAACATAGGACCTGAAAATCCCCAGCTTAATGCTTCCTCTGGACTAACAACACCAACATCTACAGTTCTTTGTTTAAAAATTCTATTATCAGATAATAAAGTTTCAATATCATCGACAATTTTACCAAATCCAGCTAACCACTCTTCTATCTCCTCAATCAAATTTAGAGGTAAGTCCTGGTGAACCCCTCCTACTCGGTAATATGCTGCATGAAGCCTAGAACCAGAAACCTGTTCATAAAAACCCATTAATTTTTCCCTCTCCTCAAAAAGCCACAAGAAAGGTGTTGTGGCTCCTAAATCTAATCCCTGAGCAGCAATTTGGAGTGAGTGGTTTAAAATTCTAGTAATTTCATCAAATAAAACTCTTATATGAAGAGCTCTTTTTGGAACTTCTAGTTTTAATAACTTTTCAGCAGACAAAACAAAAGCATGCTCCTGACACATTGGAGACACATAATCTAATCTGTCAAAATAAGGAATTGCTTGCATATATGTTTTATTTTCTATCAGTTTTTCGGTACCCCTATGCAAAAGACCAATATGAGGATCCGTTCTTTCTACTACTTCACCGTCCATTTCCAAAACTAGGCGTAAGACTCCATGAGCAGCTGGATGCTGAGGTCCAAAATTCAAAGTCATATTTTTTAACTCAACGTCTGACATTATTTATTTTCCATATTTTTCTTTTGATCTTGATATTCAGGCCCTTCCCACGGACTTTCAAAATCAAATTTTCTAAAATCTTGAACAAGATTAACTTTTTCATTAACAACTTTTTTTTCTGAGTCATCATATTTTACTTGAATAAAACCTGACAAAGGAAAGTCTTTTCTTAGGGGATGCCCTTGAAAACCATAATCTGTAAGAATACGCCTTAAATCTGGGTGATCTGTAAATATTACCCCAAACATGTCCCATATTTCTCTTTCATACCAATTTGCTGCATCATATAAAGTAACTAGAGATGGAACAGTTTCGTCATCAGTAACAGACAACTTTACTCTGATCCTTTGATTTAAGCTGACACTTAATAGATGATAAACTATTTCAAACCTATCAATTCTGTCCGGATAATCTACACCACAAATATCAACTAGCTGTTTGAATTGAAAATCTTTATCATCTCTCAAAAAATTTAGTACTTTAATTAAAATAGGTTTATTTAATGTGACAGTTAATTCATCATTATTATATGTAGTTTGTAAACTTCTTGCACCAAATCTATCAGATAACTTTTTCTCAATTTCTAGATGCCTTTTTTTATACTCTTCTTGATATGTTTTTACCAAAATTTTTAAACTCCTAAAGAATTTTGTCGAGTAATTTTCTTCTGTAACTGAATAATTCCGTATAACAAAGCTTCGGCCGTAGGTGGACAACCAGGAACGTAAACATCTACAGGTACTATGCGATCACATCCTCTAACAACTGAGTATGAGTAATGATAATAGCCACCTCCATTAGCACAGCTACCCATAGAAATAACCCATCTTGGTTCCGGCATTTGATCATAAACTTTTCTTAACGCAGGAGCCATTTTATTAGTTAATGTTCCTGCAACAATCATTACATCAGATTGCCTCGGACTAGGTCTAAATACTAAACCAAAACGATCTAAATCATATCTGCTTGCTCCTGCATGCATCATTTCTACAGCACAACATGCTAACCCAAATGACATAGGCCATAGTGAACCCGTCCTAGCCCATGTAAACAACCTATCAATCCTGGCTACAACAAAACCTTTATTTCTTACATCTGTAGCTGCGGCTTCAAATGCAGCTTTACCTATGATAAGATCTTCATTTTTTTGATTTAATCCCATTCTAAGGCACCTTTTTTCCACTCATAAATGAAGCCTATTGTTAATAAAAATAAAAAAATCATCATGGAGATAAATCCAAATAATCCAATATCAGATAAAGCAACTGCCCATGGAAAAAGAAAGGCCACCTCTAAATCAAAAATAATAAAAAGAATTGCTACTAAATAAAATCTAACGTCAAATTGAATTCTTGCATCTTCAAATGGTTCAAAACCACATTCATATGGAGATAATTTTTCAGAATCGGGTAACTGTTTACCTATAACCCAAGAAGAAAGAGCAAATAATAAAGACAGTCCTCCTGCAAACGCTATGAAGATCGCTATAGGAAGATACTCTATGTAGAGTGATGTCATAAGTTACCTCTATATAACATAATGAAATTTATATTAATAAAATATTTTTCATTTAATTAGCCCCTATGTATATCTAAAATGCAATAAAGACAATAAAATTACAGAAAAAAATAATAATAGTTTAAAGTTTTATGACCTTGAATTACGCTAATCTGTAAAAAATAAAAAAAAAATATTATTTAAATTATATTCTATTAGTGTATACTCCCATTTTGAAGCTTTAGATTAAAAAAATATATTTAAATTAATATTTAATAAAAACAATTGTTTATATAAAAAAATTAGGATTAATTATGAATATTAAAAACGTTGAAATCCTGGCATATACTGTCCCTTTAAAAGAACCCGTAAAAGCATATGCTGCTGGTTTAATGACAGGCTTTGGAATGGTTGTTGTTAAAATAACTGATGAAGATGGAAATACAGGACAAGGTTATACTTGTATGATGAGTAATCAAGAATTAGGAATAGCGAGAATCATTGAAGATATTTTTAAACCAATTTTAATAAATTCTGACTCTTCTAGGATTGAATATCTATGGGAGCAAATGTGGAGAAAAACTCATTATGTGGGTAGAGGTGGTCCTGTAAGTTTTGCAATTGCCGCAGTAGATGCTGCATTATGGGATTTATTAGGACAAAGATTAGAACAACCTTTATGGAGAATACTAGGAGGCTATTCCCCTAAAGTTAAAGTTTATGCTGGAAATATAGACTTAAATTTTCCTATAAGTAAAATTTTAGAAAACTCTTCTAAAAATATTGAAGATGGTTTCAAAGCTATAAAAATGCGATTAGGAAGAGAAAGCCTAAAAGAGGATATTAAAAGAGTTGAAGCTGTTAGAACTCATATTGGTGATGATATAGAATTAATGGCTGACGCAAATGAAGCATGGAGAGTAGATCAAGCCCTTAAAGCATCAAATGAACTTAGTAATTTTGATCTTACTTGGCTAGAAGAACCCATAACACCTGATGATTATCAAGGTTATTCATATTTAAGGAATCATGGTAAAACTCCATTAGCATCCGGTGAAAACTTACATACATTGAGGGAATTTCAATTATTAATGAGTTTTAATGGTGTTGATTTTCCTGAACCTGATTACACTACATGTGGAGGTTTTACGCCTTTGATGAAAATAGCAAAACTTGCAGAAGCATATAATTTACCCATTATTACTCATGGAGCACATGACACTCATATACAATTACTTGCTGCCTGCCCTAATGCTGCTTATATGGAAGTTCATGCTTTTGGTATAGAGGATTATATATCTAACCCTCTAAAAATGGAGAATGGTTATGGTATTGCATCCGATCTGCCTGGTATCGGCTTTGAATTTAATTTTGATAAATTAAAACAATATAAAACTAATTAGGAAAATAAAAGTGTTTAAAGAAGAATACATTAAAACTGCAAATGCTCCTAAAGACTTCAAAATTTATGAATCTCGTGATGGATTGTTTAGCGACAGAATAGGACCTTATTTTATTAAAGGACGTTATCCTGACATTACTATGGGAATCAGAATTTTAGATCACCACTCAAACTTGAATGGCGTATCTCATGGCGGATTACTTATGGCCTTTGTAGATACAATAGGTGGCTATATTGCAGCAAAAGCAGGAGAAGGGCCAAGCGTTACAGCAAATTTTAATGCTAATTTTATTCGACCTGCTCCTCTTGGATCATGGGTTGAAGGTACTGGAAAAGCACTTAAAGCTGGAAGAAAAGCAATATTTATAAGAGTGGAATTGACTTTAGAAAATAAATTAATTTTTACAGCTGAAGGTATTTGGCAAAAAATAAATAAAGAGAAAGGAATAATTACATAATGAAATTATTTTATACCGTAACCTCACCTATAGCTAGAAAATGCAGAATAATAGCTAGAGAACTTAATTTAATGGATAAAATTGAAGAAGTAATTACAACAACAAGATCTGATGACGCATTAATAATGAAAAATAATCCAAATGGAATGGTTCCTACTCTCGAGACAGATGAAGGTTTTAATATAGTAGAGTCAATGGCAATCTGTAATTATTTAGAAAAGCAAAGTACTAATAAAGAATTTATTCCTCAGGATGAAACGAAATATTGGCAAGTATATGCATTGGATTCAATAGCATCTCAAACTTTTGAATCAATTGTTTCTCGAGCAAGA
>PTKH01000040.1 GCA_002937655.1 Alphaproteobacteria bacterium MarineAlpha9_Bin3
GCCGCCTGCAAGATTCGAACTTGCGGCCCCGTCATTACCAATGACGTGCTCTACCCCTGAGCTAAGGCGGCTTATTAAAATTAGATATCATATATTATAAAAGAGTCTTATAGTAAAAATATATTTTTCAATTAAGATTAGAATAGGGTTATATAATAATGGGGTTAATACTAGAGTTTATTGTAATTCTATCACTTACAGTATTTCAATCTATATTTGGCGTAGGTCTACTTTTATTTGGAACACCCATATTTTTATTTATAGGGTATAATTTTGAATCCACTTTAATTTTATTATTGCCTGTTTCTATTACAATAAGCTTTCTACAAATAATTTCTAAAAAAACATCTATAAAATCCTTTGCGCCAGAATATAATATTTTTTGTTTGCCATTTCTAATCTTATTTCTAGTGATTACTATTAAATTTGGAAATCCACAGCATATTAAAATATTTGTGTCGACATTTCTAATACTCTCATCAATATTAATCTTAAATAAAAGTAGAATTACTTTTATAAATGAATACATAATAAAATATAGGAAGCTATGTTTGATTCTAATTGGTTCTATTCACGGCTTCACCAATATGGGAGGTGGGTTTTTATCTATATTTTCTACGTCAGTTAATAAAGAGGATAGAGAGTCAACCAGAAATTATATTTCTTATGGTTATTTTACTATGGGAGTAATACAGTATATCACAATTTTATTTATAGGTTCAGTAAGTATAGATTTTGTTAAATTGTATTACTCATTTTTACCTTTAGCTCTATATTTTCCCTCTCAAAAAATTTTTAAAAAAATTGATAATAAAATTTATATTAAAATAATTAATTATATTGCACTAATATTTGGTGTATTGGCTTTAATTATAAGTCTAATTTAAAACAATAAAGCGTTTTATGAATTTTAAGATTACGTATATAAAAGTTTTCTTTAAATAAGTTAATTAAGTTTGTATTAATCTTTTAACTAGTATAATCTTGATAATTTAGTATTTGTATATTTCTTGGGATTATTATGAAACAGGTTCAAAGAGCTGAAGAGATTTCCAATATTGCTTTTGGTTTTATGGCCTCCAAGGCACTATTTGTCGCGTTGCATTGTAATTTATTTTCTTTACTTTCTAAAAAAGCATTAACTTCAGAAGAATTAGCAGTATTAGCTGAAGTGCCAGAAAATAGAATTTCAACAATTTGTACAGCATTGACAAGCATAGGTCTACTTATTAGAACAAATGGAGTGTATAAAAATTCTGCTGGAGCTGAGAAGTACTTGGTGAAAGATGCAAAATATGATTTTGGAGATTATCTGCGTTTACAAATTGATCGACAAATGTATGGATTCATGCAGCAGTTAGAAGGTGTAGTTACAAATAATATGCATGAAGATGACATAGATAGTTATGCTAAGTGGATGGCTAATGAAAAAGAGGCGGAATTGTATAGTGAGTCACAACATGCGGGTTCATTAGGACCAGGGCAGAGTTTGGCTAGCATGATTGATTTTTCTGAAGTAAACTCTTTATTGGATGTTGCAGGTGGAACTGGAGGCTTTGCTATTCGTCTATGTGAAAAAAACCCTAATTTAAATATTACTATTTTAGACTTTCCAAACGTAATTAAATTAGGAAAAAAAAAAGTTTTTGAGGCGGGACTATCTAATAGGATTCATTTCATTGGATGTGACGTCCTTGATTATAATTGGCCATTAACAGGATTTGATGCTGTTTTGATGAGTTACCTATATAATGGAGTGCCCGAATTAGAAATTCCTAAATTAGCCAGTAAAGCTTATGATAATATTAAACCAGGCGGAGTATATATTATTCATGATTTTATGGTAGAAGATGATAGAAATGGACCTCATTTGGCAGCATTATGGCAATTACAACATTTAGCATTTACGCCTACTGCTAAATCCATAACACCTAGTTGGGTAATTAAAATTATGAAAGATGTAGGTTTTATAAAAACTGTACATAAGGTTTTAATTCCTGGAATGACTAAGGTGGTATGGGGGATAAAACCTAAGAATTGATGTTTTTATTATTATTTGATTGAAATATTACTAAAAATATAAGCGCAATGCTAGACATCCACCAGGCTTGGAAAACTCCAAAACTTAAATTTGATATAATAAAAATTGTAACTATAGAAGAACATATTCCTGTCCCAATAATATAGGATTCTTTTCTCTTTTTAATTCCGTATCGAATTATCTTAACCCATAATAGTATTATGGCTATAATTCCCAAAAAACCTAATTCTAACCATATTTCTAAAAAATTATTATGCGGATGAAGGGGGATTCCACCTTTAATTTCTCGTTTTGTATTAGGCACATTTAAGATAATATTCTGTCCCATCATTCTTGATGTTCCTGCTCCATGACCTTTTAGAGGCTTATTAGATACTTGATTACCTACATATTCCCATACTAGTAGTCTGTGTATTATAGATCCTCCTAAAGCAGTTTCTTGCCATGGTATATCATAATAGTTATTTTTTTTTATATTTCCTATTGAAGGAAGTAATTTAGTAGAAATTATAGGCAATAATAATATAAAAATTATAGATATTAAAAAAAAATATAAAAAAGACCTTGGTCCTAAAAAATAAATTATTAAAGCTGAAAATGTTGCAATTAATAACGCTATTTTTGCTGAGTGATTAGGTCCAATTATTACTATTATTGAGACTAGAATTAATACACTTAAAGCTAAAAATATTTTCCCAGAATTTAAATATAATGCTACTGAAAAAGGCATAATCATAATTAAAATAATAATTCCTCTTCCAAAATTTGCACTTCTACTTGTTGGCTCATCTCCAACTAACAAGGCCAAACTTGACCTGATTTCTGTATTAAATTTCATATCTAGAAAAATACAGAGAGATACTAGTAATAATGGAACACCTATAACATTATCTATTTTAAAAATTTTATTTTTAGCTGTAATATTTAATGAAATGAATATTGCTATAATAATGCCTGAAATTGGACCTATAACTTCATAAGTTCTATCAGGGTTAATAGACCAAAAATAAGAAATACAAATTACTAGAATAGAAAATATAAAAATTAATAAATTATTTAAATTAATTTTATCATTATTAATGAATGCATTAATAAGAGTTGCTACAGATATAAGGCTAAGTAATAACCACTCGCCTAAAGGTGCAAAATAGCCTATTGGTATAATACATGCTAAAGTAAAATAATTTATGTAATTAAATGAATTTTTTAGGTATTTATTTATCATTATATTTATTTGATAGATTATTTTTATTAGTGTTTCTAGTATTTAATATTAAATACTATAAATTTTAGGTTACAAGTTATTTATAATTTTTAAATTAGGAAATTAAATGATTAATTCAGACTCTATGTCTCCAATCCAATCTTTTAAAAGAATTTGGAAAAATTATGGTAAAGGCCACCTATTTTCCTTTATACTTGCTAATTTTTTTATGTTATTGATTGCGGGTGCTACGGCATTATATCCAATAGTGATAGATTATGCTTTTTTATCACTTGAAGAAGCTAATTGGTCAAAAATTATTTTAATTCCTATATTTATAATATTTCTAACTTCTTTAAAAGGGGCAGCTTTATACAGGCAAACAGTTATAATTAATACATTAGTTCAGTCTATTATCTTTAAAATACAATCTAGTTTATTTAAATCATTATTAAAATTAGACTTGGATATAATTACTGCGACTAGAGTAGGTAATTTACAAGCGAGAATAATGAATGATGTAAATCTAATGAAAGAAGCTTTAATAAGAAGTTTCAATAATTTAGTTAGAGATCTTTTTACATTAATTGGTTTAGTTATATCAATGTTTTGGCTAAATTGGGTTTTAGCGGTTGCGGTAATAATAGTTTATCCTTTAGCGGTATTTCCAATAGTAAAGATAGGAAAAAAAAGTAGGAGCCTTTCAATACTTATGCAAGAACAGATAGGCAAGTCTTCTGCTTTTGTGACAGAAAGCTTTTCTAATTCTAGATTAATAAAAAGTTACCAACTAGAAGATTTTCAAAATCAAAAAGCTAGTAAGCATTTCGAAGAATTAAAAAAAGTTATTATAAGGGTTATTTCAACTCGTGCAGGTCTAGAGCCTGTTATGGAAATAATTGGTGGTATTGCGATCTCTTTAGTAATTTTACTAGCAGGGTGGCAAATAGTATCTGGTAAAAGTACTGTAGGAGAATTTTCAGGATTTGTTAGTGCATTATTAATAGCAGTAGGACCTGCAAGAGCTCTAGGAACACTTAATTCTGTTTTACAAGAAGGAACAGCCGCTTCCAATAGAGTTTTTGGAGGAATTGATGCAAGATCTAAAGTATTTGATAATGAAAATGCATTAGAGTTAAAAAATGTTAAAGGCAGTATTACATTTAAAAATATTACTTATAAATATTCTGACAAAAACATTTCTGCATTAGATAATATTAATTTACATATAAATTCTGGAGAATCTATAGCAATTGTTGGTCCCAGTGGGTCTGGTAAATCAACATTAATAAATTTAATATTAAGGTTTTTTGATCCCCAGAGTGGAGATATTTTAATTGATGATAAAAACATTAGTAAAATAAAAATTTCTTCATTAAGAAAAAATATTGCTATTGTTTCTCAAGACACTTTACTTTTTCATGGAACTGTCTCAGAAAATATTGCATTTGGTAATCAAAAAGCCAAACATAAAGATATTGAAAAGGCTGCAGTTGAAGCGGGTGCCAATGATTTTATTAAATTATTACCACAGGAATACGATACAATAGTAGGAGAGAATGGGGCTAATTTATCTGGAGGAGAAAAGCAACGAATAGCTATAGCAAGAGCTATTCTTAGAGATCCTTCATTACTTATACTTGATGAGCCAACAAGTTCATTAGATTCAGAAGCCGAAGAAAAAATTAAGCAAACACTATCTAATATATCAAAAGAAAGGACAACAATAACTATAGCTCACCGTTTATCAACTATAACTAATGCTAATAGAATTGTAGTATTAGATAAAGGTAAAATTTCTTCTATTGGTAATCATGAGGAATTAATAAAAAACTCAGACTTATATAAAAAATTAGCTTTATTACAAAATATAGAATAAGAAATTTATTCTCTTCTTAAAAAATAACTACTGATTATTTCAGATAATTTTTTTACTTTGAATGAGGCTTTAACTTTTTTAGGATCGTAGTCCTCTCTAACCCATTTTAAAAACGATTTATTATTATTTTCTTTTATATAGTTTTCAAAAAAAGCATCTAATATTCCTGTTTTAGCATGTTTTAGATGTAAGTATTTAAAGGACAATTGATTTTTTGCTTCTTGAACTGAAATTCTATTATTTAAAATAAGAAATAATGCTGACATTAACCCAGCTCTATCTGCTCCTGATTTACAATGCATAAGTATGGGATACTCTACTTCGCTAAATAATTCTTTTGCAGCTAATATAGTTTCTGTCTTAGGCGTTTCACGTGAAGTAACAGGAAAATTAATTAATTTAATATTATATTTATCACAAGTTTCTTTTTCTAGATAGTATGATGAACAGTGTCTAACTCCTCTTAAATTAATTATAGTTTTAATTCCTCTTTTTTGCTTATCAGCAATTATTTGCCATGGGAAAGGTTGATTTGAACGATAAACATTTTCAGAAATTTGATATAGAGACCTCCATTTAAAACGAAAAATACCATGATCGACAAATATTAAGTCTAAATAAGAAAAAATTTTACTTAATACACCTGAAGTATTATTTTTATTCCAAAACTTATTATTAATTAGACTTCTCCGAATTATAAAATTATTACTCTTTATTTAATTTATAAAATTTAATAAATTAAATACATACAATTAATTCAGATGGATTGAAATGAATTTAAATAATAAAGATAATATTAAAGTTAAATTAAAAAATAAAGAATTAAGGCTAGCTTTAGAAATGAAAGAAAATCTAAAGAAAAGAAAAGCCCAAATCAAAGCAAGAAAAAATAAATCTAAGGAAGATTAAGTAATGTATTTGAGTATATCTTTGATGTATAGTAGTTATAATGTGAAAAATTAATTCAGCTGTAAGGATAAAATATGTCAATAATGCCTGATTCGTGGATAAAAAAAATGGCTAACGAGAATGATATGATCCAACCTTTTGCCGATGAACAAAACAAAAATGGTGTTATAAGTTTTGGTGTTTCATCTTATGGATATGATGCAAGAGTTTCAGATGAGTTCAAGGTTTTTACTAATGTTAATAATGCTCTCGTAGACCCTAAAAATTTTTCTGAAGCGTCCTTCATTGAAAGAAAGGCAGAAAGCTGTATTATTCCGCCTAATAGTTTTGTTTTAGCAAGGACAGTAGAGTATTTTAAGATTCCTAGAGATGTATTAGTAATTTGTTTGGGAAAATCTACTTATGCAAGGTGTGGTATTATTGTTAATGTTACGCCTCTTGAACCAGAGTGGGAGGGACATGTTACTCTAGAATTTTCAAATACTACACCTTTGCCTGCACGGGTATATGCTAATGAAGGGGCATGCCAGTTTTTATTTTTAAAAGGTGATATTGCTTGCGATGTTTCATATCTTGAAAGGTCGGGTAAATATATGGGGCAACGTGGTGTAACTTTGCCTAAACTTTGATTGCTAAATAATTATGGATAAAATATCTATCCTTGGTGGAAAAACACTTGAAGGAATTATTCCAATTAGTGGATCTAAAAATGCCAGTTTACCCATATTAGCTTCTAGCTTACTAACAAATGAAGCATCTTCTTTATCTAACGTTCCAAATTTACTTGATGTTATAACAATGAAAGATTTATTAACATCGCTAGGTATAAATATTACTTCAAATAAAAAAATGTTACAGTTAGAGCCTAGCAATATTATCTCTACTCATGCAGATTATGAGTTAGTAAGAAAAATGAGAGCATCAGTTTTAGTTTTAGGTCCTTTATTAACTCGCTATGGCGAAGCTGAAGTTTCTTTACCGGGGGGGTGTGCAATAGGTTCGCGCCCTGTAGATATTCATATAAATGCTCTAAAAAAAATGGGAACAAATATAGAAATTAAGGATGGATATATTAAAGCAAAAGTCATTAATAAAAAATTAGTAGGAGCAGATATTACTTTTCCAATAGCAAGTGTTGGAGCTACGGAAAATATAATAATGGCAGCATCTTTAGCTAAAGGAAAAACTTTATTAAGAAATGTAGCATTGGAGCCAGAAGTAGATGATTTAATAAAAGTTTTAAATAAAATGGGAGCATATATTAAGAGACGTAATGATAATATAATAGAAATAAATGGGGTAAATAATTTAAAAGGTTTTTCTCATGCAGTAATGCCTGATAGAATTGAGGCAGGAACATATGCTATGGCTGCAGTTATAACTGCAGGTAATATTAAATTGCTAAATGCAGATAAAAAATACTTAAAAAGTGTTTTGTTATATTTAAATAAAGTAGGTGCTAAATTTGAATATGATCAAGATGGAATAATTGTACAAGGTCCTAAAATAATTAATAACGTAAATATAAAGACAGAAGTATATCCTGGCTTTCCAACTGATTTACAAGCACAAGCAATGGCGCTAATGGTGGTTGCTGAGGGATCATCAGTAATTGAAGAAAGTATTTTTGAGAATAGATTTATGCATATAGCAGAATTAGTTAGATTTGGTGCAATAATAAAGAATATAGGGTTTAAAGCTCATATAGAAGGATGTAATAAATTGAATGCAGCTCAGGTAATGGCTACAGATTTGAGGGCATCATCATCTTTAATTCTAGCTGGGCTTAAAGCTGAAGGCAAAACCATAATAAATAGAGTATATCATTTAGATCGTGGATATGAAGATTTAGAAAAAAAGTTATCTAATTGTGGTGCAAATATTCGGAGGATTTAAAAATTCATGATTTATGATAATTATAAGCCATTAAAACTTCGTGCTGAGGATGATAGTGATTTAGAAATTCTATCAAAATGTTTATTTGAAGCGATATGTTTTGATGCTGAAATGACTTTTATTAAAGAAAAAAATATTTTTTTATTATCTGTAGAAAGATTTACTTGGGAGTCTTATGAAGGAAAAGATGAAAATTTATTTCAAGTTTTATGTATTATTCAAATACATTTCATAGATTCTTTTATTGTAGAGAATATTCTAAATAAACAAAGTAAAGGTTTACATAGCTTAATCTCTATTGCATATGATAAAAATATATTAATGTTTACATTTGATAATAAAGCGTCAATTAGGTTTAATTTGAAGAGATTAAAATTATATATAGAAGATATAGGTAAGCCAAACAAACCGGCAGTGGTGCCTGTAAGAAGTAGAAGGTAAATAATGAGTGCGAATAGATCTGAAAATATTATAATGGCTGTTCCTAAAGGAAGAATTTTGGATGAATTAGTTCCTTTAATGAAAAAAGCAAAGATTATTCCGGAAAAAGCCTTTTTTGATACAAAAGATAGAAGACTTCTTTTTTCATCTAATATATCTTGGTTGAAAATAATAAGAGTAAGAAGTTTTGATGTAGCTACATTTGTTGCTTTTGGCGGAGCAGATATTGGTGTTGCTGGGTTAGATGTATTAAAAGAATTTAATTATCCTGAACTATATATGCCAATTGATTTAAAAATCGGTACCTGTCATTTATCTATAGCTGAACTAAAAAATTATAATAAAGATGATAATATTCAGTTAAAGATTGCTACTAAATATCCTAACATTACAAATAGCTATTTTGCTAATAAAGGTATTAATGTGAACTGCATTAAAATTAATGGTGCTATGGAAATTGCTCCAAATCTTGAAATGGCTGATAAGATAGTTGATTTAGTATCTTCTGGAAAAACTCTTTTAGCTAATGATTTAGTAGAAATAGAAAATATATTAAATGTTACATCCCACTTAGTAATCAATAGGACAGCATTTAAGACCCGATCTAAAAATATAAGGGACATAATGGTCTTTTTTAGGGAGGCGCTAAATGAAAAAAATAATTGATTTTCAAAATAAAGACTTTGTTGAAAATCTAAATCATTATATAGAAAATAATAGAAACACAAGCCCAGATATATCTGAAAAAGTAAAAATTATAATCAATAATATTATGGATTATGGAGATAGGGCTCTTAGTGAATTAACTTTAAAATATGATAATTACGATATTATTAAAGAAGGTCTATGTGTTGATGAAAATGACGTTAATGCAGCTTTTAAAGAATGTGATAAGGATTTAATATCAGCCATAGATAAGGCGGCAGAGAGAATTAGTGATTTTCATGAAAAGCAAATCCCTAGTAATATAAGTTATACAGATGGAAGTAATGTTCAACTAGGTTATAAGTGGACTCCTTTAGATACTGTTGGATTATATATTCCCGGTGGAAAAGCTTCCTATCCTAGTTCTGTTATTATGACTGCAATTCCCGCAAAGATTGCGGAAGTCCCTGAGGTATCTATGTGTGTTCCCTGTCCTAAAGGATATTTAAATCCTTCTGTTTTAGTTGCTGCAAAAATATGTGGTGTAAAAAAAATATATAAAATAGGTGGGGCTCAAGCTATAGCTGCTATGGCTTATGGCACCAATACAGTGAAAAAAGTTAACAAGATATTTGGTCCTGGTAATGCATGGGTTGCCGAAGCAAAAAGACAACTTTTTGGTAAAGTAGGAATAGATATGGTTGCAGGTCCTTCAGAAATATTAGTTATATCAGATGATAAAAGCAATCCAAATTGGATAGCAGCTGATTTACTTTCTCAAGCAGAACATGATACAGAAGCCCAGTCTATCCTTATTACAGATAGTTTAGATTTTGCAAAACAGGTAGAAACTGCAATTGATAATTTAATTAAGTCCCTAAAACGTAAAGAAATAGCGGAAACTAGTTGGCGTAATAATGGTATTATTATTGTCTTAAAAAATCTAGAGCAGTCTATTGATATTGTAAATAAAATAGCTCCTGAGCATTTAGAAATTTCAGTTGAAAAACCTGAATTAATAGCAGAAAAAATAAATAATGCAGGATCTATATTTTTAGGTCGTTTTGTTCCTGAAGCTATAGGTGATTATATTGCGGGACCTAATCATGTGTTGCCTACTGCTAGTACCGCAAGGTTTTCATCAGGTATTTCAACTTTAGACTATATGAGAAGGACTTCTATGATTAAATGTGATCCAGATGCGTTAAGTGAAATTGCTCCTTCAGCAATTAAAATTGCAGAAAATGAAGGATTAGAAGCACATGCTTTATCAATAAAAATTAGAATGAATAATTTCACAAATGATAAATAATATTAAAAATATAAGTTTTGAAGAATCTAATTTTAATAACTTAGATATTGCAACTGATAAAGATATTAAAGTCGCGATTTATGATATTATTGAAGAGAATAACTTTAAATTATTGGGGGCAGATATTTCTGAATATAATCTAGAATTTTTATTTGCAGAAAATATTTTAAAAATTTCTGTTAAATCTGCCATAACAAAAAATAATTTAAAAACCTTTTCTATAAATATGGGAAGTTTAAATAAAATTCTAAGAGATTATATTAAATTATGTAATTCATATTATGAGTCAATTAAATCTGCGCCTGTCCAAAAAGTTGAAGCTTTAGATATGGGTAGAAGGAGTTTACATAACGATGCTTCTTATGACCTAATAAATAAGATAAAAGATAATATCGAAATGGATTTTACTACTGCTAGAAGGTTTATTACCTTGTTTAGTATAATACAAAGAAAAACATTACTAGGAGAGAAGATTTTTTTATAATAGTATTTAAAAATATTTAATTAACAAAGGAATTAATATGGCAAAAGAAGACTTATTAGAATTTGACGGAATAGTTGATGAGATTTTACCTAATGCAATGTTTAAGGTTACTCTGGAAAATAAACATGAAGTCCTAGCGCATACAGCTGGTAGAATGCGTAAACATAGAATTCGTGTTCTTGCGGGAGATAAGGTAACTGTTGAAATGACGCCTTATGACTTAACTAAGGGCAGAATAATTTATAGACATAAGTAAATAAGAATTGATAAGAGATAAATATAAACTAGTATTGGCATCTTCCTCAGAAAGAAGGTTAATTATACTAAAAAGAATAGGGTATATTCCAGATATAATAGATGTCCCAAATATAAAAGAAGATATTTATAAAAATGAAACGCCAAAAGCTTATGTAAAAAGAATAGCAAAAGAAAAAGCTGAAAGTGTTTCACAAAGGCATAAAAATAGTTTCATTATAGCAGCAGATACAGTAATTTTTTCTGGTTCAAAAATTTGTGGTAAAGTTTCCCACAAAGATGATGCTTTCAAGATTTTAAAAAAATTATCAGGTAAGAAACACAGAGTATATGGGGGGATATGTGTTTTATCTCCTAATAAGAATATTTCGCTTAAAAGTATAGTTACTCAGGTTTCTTTTCGTGTAATTAATGATCAAGAAATTCAAGATTATCTTGATACGGAAGAGTGGATTGGAAAAGCAGGTTGTTATGCTATTCAAGGAATAGCATCAAAATTTGTAAAAAGAATTAATGGTAATTACGATAATGTAGTTGGTTTAAGTGTCATAGATGCAGACAAAATGCTTAAAGGTATTAAAGTATAAAAAATATTTTTAACTTTTATAAAAAATTAAACATACTTTTCTTTACATATTTAAATCTATCTATTAAAAACTCATATATATGGAGCCCAAATAGCTCAGTTGGTAGAGCAAGCGACTGAAAATCGCTGTG
>PTKH01000041.1 GCA_002937655.1 Alphaproteobacteria bacterium MarineAlpha9_Bin3
AGAATAATATTTTTTATAGAAATCCAATTATTTACTTTATAATCACAATTTTTAACTTCTGGAATAATTTTAATTAATTTTTGATTTTGTAAAAAATGGATAGTTATAATATTTTTACAACTATTACTAACAGATGAAATTTGATTAGGTAAGTCGTCAATAAAAAATACTTTTTTTGTTGTCAATTTTTCCAATTCTAAACATTTTGTGTTTTTGGGTCCTTCATTACTTATAAAAGTATAATGCATATTATTTTTTTTAAGACACTTAACTCTATCAACTGCTGATGATTGCGGAATATTAGAGAGTATTACAATATTTAATTTTTTATTAAGTTCTGATAGCACTTCTTTAGCATTTTTAATTAATGGCATATCTAATGTGTGATCTCTAAAAAAGTTTGATATTATAGTAGGTATTTTATTCTTGCTTATAGCCTTATTATTAGTTTTATTAATTATATTTCCATTTAACTTAAATGTATTATACGAGAAATACATATCATTATTATTTAGAAATTTATCGAAAGAGTCCATAAAATTAAATATCACCTCATCTGCATCACAAATTAAGAGAGGTAAGTCTTTATTAATTTTTATACTGGTTTCCATATTGTATTGGGTCAGAAGTAATTCTATTTTATTTTATCTTCTTTAAATAACACATGTTTTCTTGCTATTGGATCGTATTTTTTTACTTCCATTTTTTCTGTCATAGTCCTACTATTTTTTTTTGTTACGTAGAAAAAACCCGACTCAGTACTTTTAAGCCTTATTTTTATAGTAGTTGGTTTTGCCATTATTTTTCACCCTATATTTTGATGCAGAGAATACCTAAACTATTTGGTGTGTCAAGATAGTATAATAATTAATTTATTTTTTTGTTTTTTTTCTCAAAATTTTTCTTTTTTTTGAAGGGTTATTTTCTTTTTCTACAATTAAATCTATAGCTCTATTTATTCCTATTGTAAAAACGTCTTCATCATCACCTTTAATACTTGCAAAAGTACTTCCATGTTTTACATATGGCCCAAATCTTCCATTATTTGCAGTAATCATTTTTCCTGACTCGGGATGAAACCCTATATCTCTAGGTAAGGCAAGCATTGATAAAGCAGTTTCAAGAGTAACACTATCTAGGTCTATATTTTTAGGAATAGATGCTCGTTTAGGTTTTATTGCTTTTTTGTCTCCTTTTTCTGGGGTTTCTCCTGCTTGTACATAAGGTCCATATGGACCTACTCTCAATGTAATAGGGATATTATCATCATTTACTCCTAATGTTATAGGGTTAAACTTACTAGATTCTTTACCTTTACCAACTACTAATTGCGCAGTATGGTCACAGTCAGGATGTGTTGAGCAACCAATAAATCCTCCACTTCTTCCATAACGTATATTTAATTTACCCTCCTTACATTTCGGGCATTTTCTTGGATCAGATCCATCTTCTAATTCTGGAAAAAAATGTGGTCCTAAATCATTATCTATACGCTTTTCAACATCTCTTACTCTTAGAACAGAGGCATCATCTATTGTGGCTTTAAATGGTAACCACCATTTCTTTAGAGTATCTTTCCAATTTTCTTGACCTTTAGATATATTATCTAATTGGTCTTCGAGTTTAGCTGTAAAGTTCTCTTCAATATAATTACTAAAATAACCATTTAAAAATGCTGTAACAATTCTTCCTTTTGTTTCAGGTTCAAACCTTCTTTTTTCATATTTTACATAACCTTTATCTTTAATAACAGACACTATAGATGCATATGTAGATGGTCTACCTATACCAAGTTCCTCTAACTTTTTAACTAATGAGGCTTCAGTAAATCTCGGTGGAGGCTCAGTAAAATGTTGAAGTGATTTTACATCAAAAAAATTTAGTACATCATCTTCATTAACATTCGGAATATTAGTATTTTTATCTTCATCTTGCTCACTATCATCTATATCTTCAGTATATATTTTTTTATAGCCATCAAAAATTAGAATTGATCCTGAAGTTCTAAATCCAATATCCTTTTTTTCTGATAAGATATTAATACTCACTTGATCAATCTCTGCACTTTCCATTTGTGAAGATATTGTTCTTTTCCATATCAATTCATATAAAAGTCTCTGTCTTTCATCTAAAAAGTTTTTTATATCCTCAGGTATTTTATTAATATCCGTTGGTCTTATAGCCTCATGTGCTTCTTGCGCATTAGTAGATTTTTTTGAATATTTATTTGGAGTTTCCGGAATATATTGATTTCCATATTTTTTTTGTATTAATTCTCTAATTTGTTCTGTTGCAGTATTAGATAAATTGACAGAATCTGTTCTCATATAGGTAATTAAACCAATTGTTTCTCCATTTATTTCAATTCCCTCGTATAAGCTTTGAGCTATTCTCATAGTATTTTTTGCCCCTATACCTAACTTTCTTGATGCTTCTTGTTGGAGTGTAGATGTAATAAATGGAGCTGCAGGATGGTTTTTAACTCGTTTTTTTTGAATTGAGTTAATAGAATAATTATTTACATTATTAATTTGGTTGATTGCTTCATCTGCATTGTCTTTATTGCTAATATCAAATTTTTTAATTTTGTTATTATTTAAAATAGTTAAGTTAGCTATGAATGATTCACTATCACCTTTCTTAAATGAAGAATTAATTGTCCAATATTCTTTCGGTTTAAATTTTTCTCTTTCAGTTTCTCTATCACAAATTAATTTAAGAGCAACAGATTGTACTCTTCCAGCTGATTTAGCTCTTGGAAGTGTTTTCCATAATACAGGAGAAAGAGAAAAACCCATCAAGTAATCTAATGCTCGTCTAGCTTGATATGCATCCACCATATTTATATCAATGCTATTTGGACTATTAAAAGCTTCTAAGATTGCATTTTTTGTAATTTCATTAAATATTACTCTTTTAATTTCAACATCTTTTAACTTATTTTTCTCAGATAAAAAGGAATGAATATGCCATGCAATTGCTTCACCTTCTCTATCAGCATCAGTTGCTAACCAAAGAGTATCTCCTTTTGAAATTGATTTGATAATAGCTTGTATCTGCTTTTTTTTGTCATCTTGTACTTCATATTTCATAAAGAAATTATCATCTGGCATTACAGACCCTTTTTTATTTGGGAGGTCTCTTATATGTCCATATGATGCTAAAACTTTATAGTCATTACCTAGGTATTGATTTATAGTTTTGGCTTTAGCTGGCGATTCTACGATTACAATATTCATAATAACTCTAAATAAAATTAAAAATATAAATCCACAATTAATAATCTTTTATCATTTTAGCAAATTATTTTTTTAAATTAATAATTTTATTTATATTTTTGATTCAGTTCCTCTTATTAGTCTTTTAATGTTTGGGATATGTTTAATCCATATTAAAATGGTAATTAATAAAACTAAATAAACTTCTAGAACAGATATTTTTGTATATTCAATAAAATTACTTTTATACAAAAACCAAAACAAAAAAGGGGAAATAAAACTAGCAGATAAGGCTCCTAAAGAAGATGTTTTAAATCTTATTACCGTTATTAACCAAATAAATAACGTAAAAACCGCTATGATCCAATTTATAAAAAAAAGTATTCCAGCAGCTGTTGCTATACCTTTTCCTCCTTTAAAAGATAGGAATGGGCTGAACATATGACCTAATAATGATAATAAAGAAATAAATACATATAAATAAATCAATAAATTTTCTTGAAGTATCAATTCATAATTAATTTTAACTAAGTAAAGTATGATAAAACTTTTAGATATGTCTAAAAAAAGAGTTAAAATAGCTAATAATTTATTTCCAGTTCTTAAAACATTAGTGGCTCCAATATTTCCTGATCCTATTTTTCTTATATCTCCATAGCCTGATATTTTCGTAAGTATTAAACCAAAAGGAATGGCACCAACAAAAAAACTACAGATAACATATAAAATGACTTGATGATGAGAAAATAATTCTATAATATTAGCTATCATGCATCTTCCTAACTATATTTAAAATTTGGTTCGGAATAAACTATTCTTCCATCAACAATTGTGCACAATATTTTTCCTTTTACATTATAGTTATCAAAAAGTGAATTTTTTGATTTGCTATTCATATTTTCTAATATTAACTTATGTGTAGTATTTACATCAATTAATGTTAAATCAGCTGGAGAGTTTACTTTAATTTTACCAGTATTTAAATTTAATAATTTTGCAGGCTTATATGTAATCTTATCTATTAAATCTATAAGTTTCATTTTACCATTAATGTGTAAATCAAGGGATATTGGAAACAAAGTCTCAAAACCTATTATACCAAACTCTGCTTGTTCAAAAGGCAATCTTTTACTATCCTGATCTTGTGGCGAATGATGACTTGATATTATATCAATTTTATCTTGAGTTATTGCGTTATATATAGCTTCTTTATCTTCTCTATTTCTTAATGGAGGGAAAACTTTAGCAAATGTCTTCCATTCATCAACAGCTGTTTCATCTAAAGTGAAATAGTGGGGGGCTGTGGAGCAAGTTATATTTAAACCTTTATTTTTAGCATTTTCAATTGCAATTATTGCTTCATTTGTAGTTATATTTATAAAATGTAATTTACCCCCTGTACTTTCTAATAATCTAATATCCCTTTCTATTTGAATAATTTCTGCAACTTTAGGTATTCCTGGTAATCCCAATCTATTAGCAAGAGCTCCACCATTCATTACGCCATTTTTAGAAAGATCCGGATCTTGTGGAGATATCATAATAGTAGCATCAAAATTTTTAGCATACGTTAGAGCTTGTTTCATTACTTTAGTATCACTTATAACTTTATTTGCCTCTGAAAATAAAATTGCTCCCGCTTCTAATAATAAACCCATTTCCGTAAGTTGTTTTCCTTCTAAATTTTTTGTAATTGATGCGGACGGATATATTTTTACTCCATTAGTTTCTTTAGCTCTTTTTTCTATATATTGTATAATAGGTATTTGGTCGATTATTGGGTCTGTATTAGGCATACAAACTATACTAGTAATTCCAGATGCTAAAGCTGCATCTGAAGCAGTATTAATATTTTCTTTAAATTCTTCTCCTGGTTCTCCTATATTTGCATTTAAATCAATAAATCCTGGACATAGAACGTGATTTTTACAATCTATTATAAGAGCATCATCAGGACTATTTTCCTTTAATAAATTTATTCCAAAATCTTTTATAACTTTATCTTCGGTAATTAAGTCTCCGATATTATCAAAACCTGAGAAAGGATCAATTATTCTTGCATTTTTAAAAACTAATTTATTACTTTTTATATTCATCATGTTTTAACTCTAAATTATGAATTAGATGTTCAATTACTGACATTCTTATAGCAACTCCAAGCTCAACTTGTTCCAGAATAAGAGTTCTATTTATATCATCTGCAAGTTCACTATCTATTTCCACTCCTCTATTTATAGGGCCAGGGTGCATGACTAGGGCATCACTTTTTGCAAAATTAAGTTTTTCTCTATCTAAACCATAAAATTTAAAATATTCTTTTGCTGAAGGAATGTAAGATCCTTGCATTCTTTCTCTTTGTAATCTTAATATCATTACTATATCAGCATCATTTAAGCCCTCTTTAAAGTTAGAATATGTATTTGCTCCATAATAAGATAAGCCTTCTGCCATTAGAGTAGATGGCGCAATTAAATTAACGGTTGCTCCCATAGTAATAAGCAATTTTATATTTGATCTAGCAACTCTACTGTGTGCTATGTCTCCACAAATTGCTATTTTTAAACCTTTAATTCTTTTTTTTCTGCGTCTTATAGCTAAGGCATCCAATAGTGCTTGAGTAGGATGTTCATGTTGCCCGTCACCAGCATTAATAACACCACAATTTACTTTATTAGCAAGTAGATGCGGAGTGCCACTTAAAGAGTGCCTAATAACAAGTATATCAGGTTGCATAGCATTTAAAGTCATAGCAGTATCTAATAAGCTTTCTCCTTTTCTGATAGATGATGTTTCAATTTGCATATTAATTACATCAATTCCAAGTCGTTTTGCAGCCAATTCAAAAGACGTTTTAGTTCTAGTAGAATCTTCAAAAAATAAATTAACAAGAGTTTTACCGTTATACTTTTGATTAATTTTAGGTTCTAATCTATTTTCTTTTATTATTTCATCCGCTCTATTTAATAAGGAAGATATTTCACTTTCTTTTAAATTTTCGATACCTAGTAAATGATCATTTTTATATTCTTTTAAATTACTAGAGTTATTATTTTTAACTATATAAAAATTAGACGGGTTTATTTTGCCGTCTGTGAAATAAATAATTTTTTGCATAATTTCTTGTTTGGGAATTCTACTGCCAGATAAATATCGGGATAGGGTAGCGATAGATATATTTAATTGGTTAGAAAATATTTTTCTGCTTATAGAGTTATTTTTTAACCACTTATCTAATGCATGCATATTTAACCTTCACAATATTTAAATATATTACCGATTTGGTAAAAAAATGTCAATTAATATTTATTTTCATTCTTTTTAAGGCTCCTTCTAAAATCCAACATGCTGCTGATGAATCAATAAGCTCTTTTCTTTTATTTCTTGATAAGTTTATATCAGTTATCATTATTTTTTCGACAGCTTGTGTTGAGTATCTTTCATCCCACAATAATAGAGGTAGTTTTAAGCTTTTATTAATCTCTTCTGACAATCTTCTTATGGATTGAGACTTTTTTCCAGGTTTTCCATAAGTATTTAAGGGTCTTCCTACAATTATAGCTGTAATATTATTTTCATCTATAATTTTACTAATTATATTAATATCTGTAATAAGTTTTTTTCTATCAATATGTTTCACGCCTATAACTATTGATCTATTTTCATCACTTATTGCAATTCCAATTCTTTTTTCTCCTAAGTCAAGTCCTATAATACTTCCAATTTTTGGAATTTGATTAATAAATTCATCAATATTGAAATTAATTAGTTTTTTAAATTGCTTGCTGTTAGTCATTTAGAGTATTAATCAATCCTATAAGTTAATATGTATATTATTTATATTTTTTCATATATATAATATTATCAGTATTTTTAAATTTATAGATAGGGTTTTTTAAATATGTCTTTAGATAAATCAACTTTAGAACGTGTTGCATATCTTGCAAGAATTAAGATAGAAGATTCAGAAATTGAAAAGATGATAACTGAATTAAATAATATAATGAAGTGGATAGAAGAGTTAAATGAGGTAGATGTTAATAATGTTAAGCCAATGACTGGTGTTTCAAATAATTCTTTAAGAGAGAGAGAGGATGAAGTTAATGATGGGGGCTATAGTGATGAAATAGTAAGTAATGCACCAGAAAAGATAGATAATTCATTTACAGTACCAAAGGTAATAGAATAAATGACAAAAATTTCAAATTTAGGCGTTGTTGAAACTTTAAAGGGACTTAATAAAAAAGATTTTTCTTCTGTAGAAGTTACGAAAGAATATTTGCAGCTTATTGAAAATGAAAAAAAATTAAATGCCTATATTCACTTTAATACTGAAAAGTCTTTATCTTTAGCTGAATTATCAGATGAAAGAAGAGCTAAAAACGAAGCTTTACCATTAGATGGTTTGCCTATAGCAGTGAAAGATATTTTTTGTGTCAAAGGAGAGCGAACATCAGCCTGTTCTAAAATTTTGGAAAATTTCATACCTAATTATGAGTCAACGGTTACATCAAAATTATGGCAGGCAGGAGGAGTCTATATAGGAAAAACTAGTATGGATGAATTTGCAATGGGTTCATCTAATGAGACTAGTTATTTTGGAAGTGTTGTAAATCCTTGGAGCAAAGAAGAGGAAAAACTAGTACCGGGAGGATCTTCAGGCGGATCTGCATCAGCAGTAGCTGCTAGATTAGCGCCTATAGCTCTAGGAACTGATACGGGAGGTTCAATAAGACAACCTGCTTCTTTTTGTGGAACAGTAGGTATGAAGCCTACATATGGAAGATGCTCTAGGTGGGGAATCATAGCTTTTGCTTCTTCATTAGATCAAGCTGGGCCTTTAACGCGATCTGTTCAAGATAGTGCTCTAATTCTACAAAATATGGCAGGTTTTGATAATCTAGATTCAACATCTGTAGATATTAAGGTGCCAAATTTTTTAGACTCTTGCTCTAGATCTATTAAAGGAATGAAAATTGGTATACCAAAAGAGTATAAAATTAATGAGCTTTCTTCAGAAGTTGAAAACATATGGAATGAGGGAATAAGATGGTTGCAAGATGCTGGAGCAGAAATAGTGGAAGTAAAACTTCCTCATACTAAGTATGCTCTTCCAACATATTATATAGTAGCACCCGCAGAAGCATCTGCAAATTTAGCTCGCTATGATGGTGTAAAATATGGATATAGAAAAGAAGATATTAAAGATCTAGAACAAATGTACTCTCAGACAAGAGCAGAGGGTTTTGGCGAAGAAGTTAAGCGTAGAATTTTAATTGGGACCTATGTGTTATCTGCTGGATATTATGATGCATACTATTTGAGAGCACAAAAAGTAAGAACAAAAATTGTTGAAGACTTTAATTTAGCTTTTAAGAATTGTGATGCAATTCTTACTCCCACGGCACCTACAGGAGCTTTTAAGGTTGGTGAAAAAAATATGGATCCTGTAACTATGTATATGAATGATGTTTTCACAGTTCCCGCTAGTCTTGCAGGACTTCCTGCAATATCTATTCCATCTGGATTAGATTCTAATGGATATCCTCTAGGTCTTCAGTTAATTGGGAAAGGTTTTGATGAAGAAACTTTGTTTAGTGTAGGAACTATTTTAGAAAAATCTGCAAATTTTAAAAGCATATAATTTAAAAGGTAATATAAAATGAGAGAAGCAATAAAATTAAAAGGTGAAACTGGTATATGGGAAATGGTAATAGGTTTAGAAATTCATGCACAGGTAAATTGTAAATCAAAATTATTTTCAGGCTCTGCAACTGATTTCGGAGCTAGCCCTAACTCTCAGGTAAGTTACGTAGATGCCGCTATGCCCGGTATGCTTCCAGTAATAAATAGTGAGGCTGTAAATCAGGCAATTAAAACTGGGCATGCTTTAAATGCTAAAATTAATAATATATCTATATTTGATAGAAAAAATTACTTTTATCCTGATCTACCTCAAGGTTATCAAATATCACAATTTAAGTCACCAATTGTAGGTGAAGGTTGGATTAATATAGATTTGGGTAAAGGAGAGATAAAAAAAATTGGTATAGAAAGGCTACATTTAGAACAAGATGCCGGTAAATTAATGCATGATCAGCACCCAAGATTATCATTTGTAGATTTAAATAGGTCAGGTATTCCGTTAATGGAAATAGTTTCTAAACCAGATATGAGAGATTGGGAAGAGGCAGGAGCATATTTAAGAAAATTACGTTCCATTGTAAGGTACATTGGTTCCTGTGATGGAAATATGGATCAAGGTTCCCTGAGGTGTGATGCAAATATTTCTGTGAGAAGGCCTGGAGAAGAGTTTGGAACTCGCTGTGAGTTAAAAAATATTAATTCAGTGAAATTTATGATGAAGGCTGTTGAATTTGAAGCATATAGACAAATAGAAATAATTGAAAATGGTGGTGAAGTAAAACAAGAGACTCGTTTATATGATCCTAATAAAAATGAAACAAGGTCAATGAGGTCAAAAGAGGAAGCGCATGATTATAGGTATTTTCCTGATCCAGATTTATTACCATTAAATATTAGCAACGATAGAATAGAAAAATATAAAGATGAACTACCTGAATTACCTGATCAAAAGAGAGAACGTTTTCAAAAAGATTATGGATTAAGTTTTTACGATGCTGACGTTTTAACTGCTGATAAAAGTTATGCAGATTTTTTTGAAATTGTATCAAAAGGTCGTGATGCCAAATTTGTTGCTAATTGGGTTATTACTAATTTTTTTGCTATGCTAAATGAAGTCGAAAAAAGTATTGAAGAAAGCCCAGTAAATGCTCAACAATTAGGAGAATTATTTGATTTGATTCAAGATGGAACAATATCTGGAAGAACAGCAAAAGATGTTTTTGAAGAAATGTTCACAAATGGCGGAAGAGCTAATGATATAGTTGAGGCTAAAGGCTTAAAGCAAATAAGTAATACAGATGAATTAGAATCTATGGCCAAGAAAATAATAGAGGATAATTCTGAGCAGGTATCTAAATATAAAAATGGAAATGAAAAACTTTTTGGTTGGTTTGTTGGGCAAATGATGAAAAATACTGGGGGAACAGCTAACCCTAAAGTAGTGAATGAAATACTTAAAACTTTATTAAATAAATAGGGTGCATCTATGTTTTATGAAACAAAAAAAAATAACCATGGCTTAAAATATAATCCCTTTAAATCTTGTATCGTACCAAGGCCAATTGCATGGATAACTACTACAAATGATGATGGAAGTTACAATTGTGCACCTTATAGCTTTTTTAATGGTATTGCTGCAGATCCACCGATGGTGATGTATGCAACTAACGGTAAACAGCCAATGGGAAACCATAAAGATAGTATTAGTAATATTCGAAGAAATGGTGAGTTTGTTGTTAATGTGGTACCCTTTGATGCAAAAGATAAAATGAATGAAACAACAGCCCCACTTCAACCTAATGAAAGTGAAATTGAGGTAGCTAAATTAGAAATAATGGAGTCAAAAATAGTTACACCAGCAAGGCTTAAAATTTCTCCAATACATATGGAATGTAAGGTATATAAAATAATAGACCTGCCTACATTAAAAAGTAATGAATACAATGGAATGGTTCTTGGCAGCGTTATTGGTATTCATATTAATGATGAAGTTATAGACGATGGCAAAGTAAACTTAGATAAAATAAAACCTTTGGCACGTTTAGGGTATCTAGATTATTCTGTTGTAGATAATATTTTTGAAATGCATAGACCGGAGGGATCGCCGCGACCAGATCAAGTTATTAAAGGAAAGGATAAATAAATGATAGATTTTTATTCATGGAGCACACCAAATGGTAGAAAAGTCTCTATTATGTTAGAAGAGTGTAAGTTAGATTATAACTTAATTCCTATAAATATT
Organism: Alphaproteobacteria bacterium MarineAlpha9_Bin3; assembly: GCA_002937655.1. Lineage (GTDB taxonomy): Bacteria > Pseudomonadota > Alphaproteobacteria > TMED109 > TMED109 > TMED109. The sequence continues at coordinate 11,104 of PTKH01000041.1, forward strand.
ACTAAAGATGAGCAATTTGAAAAAAATTTTTTAAATATTAGCCCTAATAATAAAATACCAGCAATTTATGATCATGATACAAATATATCTATGATGGAATCAGGAGCTATATTATTATATCTATCTGAAAAGACAGGTGTCTTTCTACCAAAAGAGGATAAAGATCGTTGGAAAAGAGATGAATGGTTGATGTTTCAAATGGCTTCTTTAGGGCCGATGTTAGGACAAGTTCATCACTTTATAAAGTTTAATTCTGGAAAGTCTGCCTATGCGGAAGAACGATATTATAATGAGGCTAAAAGAATATATGGAGTACTTGATAAACGTTTAGAAGAAAGTGAGTTCGTAGCTGGAAATGATTATGGTGTTGCAGACATTTCCATTTGGCCATGGGTATCAAGGTATGAGTGGCAAAATATAGATCTCAATAATTATATAAATATATTAAGATGGTATAAAGAAATTGCTTCAAGAGAAGCGGTTATTAAGGGTTATGATATACCTAAAATGGGAGTGGAAATACCTATTCCATAGATATTTTCATAAATTTAAAAAAAAATAATACATATCTAGTTTGACACATCGGTTGTGACATTTTAAAAGCATATTGGACACGTGGCCGAGCGGTCGAAGGCGCGCCCCTGCTAAGGGTGTAAACGGGAAACCG
>PTKH01000042.1 GCA_002937655.1 Alphaproteobacteria bacterium MarineAlpha9_Bin3
TTTCTACTCTTTTACCTGTAGGAACATTTACTCCAGATATTCTTGCCAAAAAAACCTCCAATATTTACTTTTTATAAAAAATAGTACGAAGACCGCGATTATATTCACCTTTACACTCAAGTCAACGATATCTATCTCATTTTTTTATTAAACTCATTAATTCAGTTGTAACACTATCTATATCTCCTAAACCATCAATACTATTTAAGACATGCTTTTCCTTATAATAAGGTAGTATAGGCAATGTATCTTTATAGTATGCTTCTAATCTTTTAGATACAGTTTCTCTATTATCATCTTTTCTTCTTATAAAATTATTACTTCCACATTCATCACAAAACCCTTCTTTTAAAGGAAGTTTAGTATGATCATTATAGCCTAATCCGCAATCTCCGCACGAAAACCTTCCCTCTATTCTAGAAATTAAAGCCTCATCATTTACAGAAAAATCTACAACCAAATCCACCTTCATATTTTCTTTACTAAGCATAACATCTAATTCTTTAGCTTGAGATAATGTCCTTGGAAATCCATCTAAAATAAACCCCTTTTCACAGTCATTATGACATATTCTATCTTTAATAATATTAATAACAATTTCATCAGAGACTAATTTACCCTCTTCCATAATATTTGCTGCTTTCAAGCCTGTTTCAGTTTTGGACTTAACTGCCTCTCTAAGCATATCTCCCGTAGATAAATGAGGTATATTTATATCTTTAGCTATAATGCTTGCTTGAGTCCCTTTTCCACAACCAGGAGGACCGAAGAGTATCGCTATCATTAAATTCTTCCTCTTAGCTTAGATTTTTTTATTAAGCCTTCATACTGTTGTGCTATTAAATGTGAGTGTATTTGCGCTACTGTATCCATTGTTACATTAACAACAATCAGTAAACTAGTTCCTCCAAAATAGAATGGCACTGCATACTTAGCTATTAAGATTTCAGGCAAAATACAAACTAAACTAAGGTACAAAGCTCCTACAACTGTTAATCTAGTTAAAACGTGATCAATATATAATGCAGTATTCTGTCCTGGTCTTATACCAGGTATAAAACCATTATTTTTTTTAAGATTATCCGCAGTGTCTTCGGGACTAAAAACAATTGAGGTATAAAAAAATGCAAAAAACATAATAGCTGCAACATACAGAGCCATATATAAAGGCTGCCCTCTTCCTAGAAGAGTTGTTATATCTAAAAGCCAACTCGGCCCCGAACCTGCATTAAAACTCATAGCAGTAACTGGAAGTAATAATATAGAAGATGCAAAAATAGGAGGAATTACTCCTGCTGTATTAAGTTTTAAAGGTAAGTGACTGGAGTCTCCTTGAAATACTTTCATTCCTATTTGTCTTTTAGGGTATTGAATTATAAGTCTTCTTTGTGCTCTCTCTACAAATACTATAAAGCCAATTACAACAACTGACATAATTAATAAAAATATTATAAATAAACCCGACAATGCTCCTGTTTTACCCAATTCTAAAGTAGAAACTAATGAAACAGGTAAATTCGCCACTATACCCGCCATAATTATCAGTGAAATACCGTTACCAATTCCTCTTGCAGTAATTTGTTCACCTAACCACATTAAAAAAACAGTGCCGCCAGTTAATGAAACTACAGTAGTAAACTTGAACATCCAACCTTGATCCATAACAGCAGGTCCAGATGAAGAAGTTAAATTTTCTAAGCCACTTGCAATACCTAAACCCTGAACTGCTGCTAATAATACCGTACCATATCGAGTATACTGTATCATTTTTTTCCTTCCGGATTCCCCATCTTTTTTAAGGGCCGCCAAATGCGGAGAAACAGTTGTCATTAATTGAATTATAATGGATGCAGAAATATATGGCATAATATTTAAAGCAAAAATCGTCATTCTGCTTAAGGCGCCCCCTGAAAACATATCAAACATTCCTAATATACCACCAGCATTTTGCTGAAAGATATCATTTAGTGCTTGTGAATCTATGCCAGGAAGGGGGATATAAGTGCCTAATCTATATACTATTAAGGCGGCTAGTGTAAACCAAATCTTTTTTTTAAGCTCTTTAGCTTTAGATAAAGCTCCAAAATTTACAGAAGCAGCCAACTGTTCAGCAGCAGAAGCCATTTTAAATCCTCTTTATAAATAATTTGTTATATAATTATTAGTTTTTATCACTAATATTTTTATTATCTTCCTTAGTAGTTTTCAATATAATAGAAATTTTTCCATTTACTTTTTCAATTGCTTTTTGAGCAGAAGCTGACGCCGCCGCAACTTCTATATTTATACCTGATTTAATTGAACCATTTCCTAACAATTTAATGCCATCTCTTACTTTAGTAATGACTCCATTTTCTTTAAGGACTTCGGCATTTATAGGTTTTTTGTCATCAATTTTACCATTATCAATGGCATTTTGTATTACATCCAATCCAATGATCGAGTATTGTTTTCTAAAAATATTATTAAAACCATGTTTAGGTAACCTTCTATGAAGTGGCATTTGACCGCCTTCAAAACCTTTTATTGCTACACCAGATCTAGCTTTTTGACCTTTATGCCCTTTACCTGAAGTCTTACCCTTACCAGAACCAATGCCTCTTCCTACTCTTTTTTTTGCATGTTTAGCATGAGCGTTATCCTTTATTTCATTTAATCTCATCTATTCCTCCATAAAACCGCAATAGTTATTTTTCATTAACTATTTTTACAAGATGTTTAACCTTAGATACCATTCCTCTAACCGAAGGTGTATCTTCTAAGATACTAGTACGGTTAATCTTATTTAAACCTAAACCTATCAATGTTTTTCTCTGATCAGACTTTCTTCCAATAGGGCTATGAATTTGCATAATTTTTATTTTACTATCGGCCATTAACTTATTTCTCCGCGACATTCTTATCTTGTTTCTTGCCAACAACTGAGCTTACTTTTAAGCCTCTTCTACTTGCAACACCTCTAGGAGATTGAAGACTTGCTAATGCATCAAATGTTGCTCTAACCATATTATAAGGGTTTGCACTTCCTTGCGACTTGGTAACAACATCTTGAACACCTAAAGTTTCAAATACAGCTCTCATAGGACCCCCAGCAATAATACCTGTTCCTGCAGGGGCGCTTCTAACTAAAACCTTCGATGCACCATGGTAACCAATTACATCATGATGAACTGTTCTTCCTTCTCTTAATGGAACTCTTATCATTTCTTTTTTTGCTTTATCAGTAGCTTTCTTAATAGCTTCAGGAACTTCTTTTGCCTTACCAGATGCAAACCCTACCTGACCCTTTGCATCACCAGCAACAACAAGAGCAGCAAATCCAAACCTTCTTCCACCCTTAACTACCTTTGATACTCTATTTATCCCAACTAATTTATCAAGAAGATCGTCGCCTTCTTTTTCATTTTTCTTTCCTCTAGCCATAAAATACTCCTAATTTACTAAAATACTAAACCATTACCTCTTGCTGCTTCTGCTAAAGCTTTAACGCGACCATGATATAAATATGATCCTCTATCAAAAACTACTTCTTTAACTCCAGCTTTTGAGGCAGTTTTTGCTATTATAGATCCAATTTCTTTTGCTGCAGATACATTACCTCCAAAAGCTTTTTTTGCTTTGAAATCTTTATCCATTGTAGAAGCTGAACATAAAGTACTTCCACTAGTATCATCTATAATTTGAGCATAAATATGTTGGTTGGATCTATACACACTTAATCTAGGTTTAGACCCGTTATGCTTTTTTAAGCTATATCTATTTCTATTTTTTCTTTTATTATCTCTTTTTTGTTTATTTAAAGCCATAAATCACCTATTTTTTCTTACCTTCTTTTTGCCTTACATATTCATCACTATATCTAACGCCTTTACCCTTATATGGTTCTGGTTTCCTTAATGCCCTTATTTCTGCAGCAAATTGTCCAACCTTCTGTTTACTTGCTCCAGAAATTACTATTTCAGTAGGCTTAGAACACTTTACAGTTATTTCTTTTGGAATTGCCACTTTAATATCATGGCTATATCCTAACTGCAGTTGTAAAATATCACCTTCCGTTGCAGCTCTATAACCAACTCCATTTACCTCTAATGTTTTTGTAAAACCATCTTCTACTCCCACAACCATATTGTTTATTAAAGACCTAACTAATCCCCATTGTGATAATGAGTCCTTATCTGTATTAGCAGGAATAACTGAAACTCTATTGTCATTATATTCTATTTTTACTAAATCTGTAATTTCTTCAGTAAGTTCTCCTAATTTTCCTTTAACAGATAAAATTCTTCCATCAACACTAAAATTTACACCTTCAGGAACAACAACTTGATTTTTACCTACTCTTGACATTTTTCACTATCCTTTAAAATACACTACACAATATTTCACCACCTATATTGGCATTTCTAGCATCATGATCTGACATTAATCCTTTTGATGTTGAAACTATTGAAATACCTAGGCCACCATAATTTAAAGGCATATCCTTTTTTGATGAGTATAGCCTTAGGCCAGGCCTTGATGCTCTTTTAATTTCTTTTATAGCGGGTTTACCCTCAAAGTACTTTAACTCAATTACTAATATAGATTTTTTATCATCATCTTTATTAATAGTATAACCTCGAATAAAACCCTCTTTTTTTAAAACCTTCAAAACTGCTTCTTTCAACCCTGACATAGGACATTCTACTAATGATTTTTTAGCAGTTAATCCATTTCTGATTCTTGTAAGCATATCACCTAATGGGTCTGTCATTGTCATATTTATTCTCCTACCAACTTGCCTTAGTTATACCAGGAAGTTGTCCACTTGATGCTAAATCTCTAAATGCTATCCTACTCATACCGAATTTTCTATAATTACCCCTTGGTCTTCCAGTTACCTCACATCTATTTCTAATTCTTATTTTTGATCCGTTTTTAGGTAAAGAAGCTAGCTTTAATACAGCTTTAAACCTATCTTCTTGAGACACATTCTTATCCTTAATGGTTTTTTTTAGAGCAGCTCTCTTAGTTTTTTGCTGTTCAACCATTTGAATTCTTTTTTTATTTTTATCTATCGCACTTTTTTTAGCCATTTTATCTCCTATTTCCTAAACGGAAGGTCAAATTTTTTAAGTAATGCCAAACCATGGTCATTATTTTTAGCACTTGTACATATTATTACGTCAAGGCCTCTTACAACATCTACATCATCATAATTTATCTCGGGAAATACAATTTGTTCCTTAATACCTAGAGCAAAATTTCCCCTTCCATCGAAGCTTTTCGGGCTAAGACCCCTAAAATCTCTAACTCTTGGTAATGAAATATTTACTAGTCTATCTAAAAATTCATACATTTTTTCCTTACGTAAAGTCACTTTACAGCCTATACTCATACCTTCTCTCAACTTAAATGTAGCTACAGATTTTTTAGCTTTTGTAACTAAAACTTTTTGGCCAGAGATTTGAGTTAAATCCTTTACTGCTCCTTCTATCTTTTTTTTGTCAGAAGCAGACTCTCCTACACCCATGTTGAGAACTATTTTTTCTAACTTAGGTACTTCATTGACATTTTTACAAGCCAATTCTTCATACAACTCCTTTTTGATATTGTTGTCATATAGCTCTTTTAATCTTGCACTCATTTATAACTCCATTAATCCACTAAATCGCCAGAACGTTTCGCAAATCTTACTTTTCTACCATCTTTAAGAAACTTATAACCTATTTTAGTTGATTTTTTATCCTTAGGATCAATATGTAAGACGTTTGAAACATGAATTGATAACTCTTTATCCAATATACCTCCTTGTGAAGTTTGGCTCTGAGCTGTGTGCCTTTTGGCAATGTTGATACCCCTAATTACAATTCTACTAGTTTTGGGAAACACTGTAACTACCTCTCCAGTCTTACCTTTGTCTTTTCCTGTAATTACAATAACATTGTCACCTTTTTTCACTTTGAGCTTATTCATAACTATAAAACCTCCGGAGCTAAAGATATGATCTTCATAAAATTTTTACCTCTGAGCTCTCTAGTTACAGGCCCAAATATTCTAGTACCGATAGGCTCTTCTTGTTTATTAATTAATACAGCTGCATTATTATCGAATCTGATCGCACTTCCATCTACTCGTCTGATTTCTTTAGAAGTTCTAACTACTACTGCTCTATGAACATCACCCTTTTTTACTTTACCCCTTGGAGCTGCCTCTTTAACTGAAACAACTATCACATCTCCTACAGCAGCATATCTTCTTTTAGAGCCCCCAAGTACTTTAATACACTGAACTCTTTTTGCTCCAGAGTTATCTGCTATACTTAAATTTGTTTCCGTTTGAATCATTGTGTTTCCAATTACTTTTTCTTATTTACCGTCATTGTCGGCTAAAACTGACCAAGTTTTTTTTTTAGATATAGGTCTACATTCAATAATTTTTACTTTATCTCCAACTTTACAAGAATTACTCTCATCATGAGCATGAAATTTACTAGAACGTGTAATAGTTTTCTTATAAAGAGGATGTCTTACCCTTCTATCTACATTAACTACTATGGTCTTATCATTTCCATCACTTATAACTGTTCCTTGTAAAATTCTTTTAGGCATTAGTCAGTCTCCTTTTTTGTTCAGACAATGCAGTATGAATACGAGCTATATCTCTTCTTACAGCCAATATTTTTGAGGAATTCTCTAATTGGCCTGAAGATTTTTGAAACCTTAAATTAAACTGTTCTTTCTTCAATTTAACTAATTCTGTTTTTAATTCATCTTCTGTTTTTTGTTTTAAATCTGTAAAATTCATTTAAACTCCTAATTGTCTCGTAACAAACTTTGTTCTAATAGGTAATTTTGCTGAACCTAATTCAAAAGCTTCTCTTGCTAAAGATTCGGCCACGCCATCTAATTCAAATATAATTCTTCCCGGTTTAACTTTTGCTGCCCAAAACTCAACTGATCCCTTACCTTTTCCCATTCTTACCTCGGTAGGCTTTTTAGTCACCGGCAAATCTGGGAAAATTCTAATCCAAACTCTTCCTTGTCTTTTTATGTGTCTTGTAATTGCTCTTCTCGCTGCTTCTATTTGTCTTGCAGTAATTCTTTCAGGTTGAAGGGCTTTCATACCATAAGAACCAAAGTTAAGTGAAGTTCCACCTTTAGCATCGCCATGTATTCTACCTTTATGAGCTTTTCTATATTTTGTTCTCTTAGGACTTAGCATTATCTTGGAGCTCCTTGTTGCGTACTTCTTGAATTTTCCATTGCCATTGGATCATGTGACATTAACTCACCTCTAAAAATCCAAACTTTTATTCCACAATTTCCATAAGCAGTAGCTGCTGTAGCAACACCATAATCAATATCCGCTCTAAGTGTATGTAATGGAACTCTTCCCTCTCTATACCACTCTATTCTAGCAATCTCTGCTCCTCCTAATCTACCTCCTGCATTAATTCTTATACCCAGAGCCCCTTGTCTCATTGCTGATTGAACAGCTCTTTTCATGGCTCTTCTAAATGCTATTCTTTTAACCAGCTGCTCTGCAACATTTTCTGCAACTAATTGTGCCTCTATGTCTGGTTTTTTAATTTCTACTATATTAAGTTGGACTTCTCCCTCAGTCATAGTAGCTAATTTTGCCTTTAAAATTTCTATTTCTGATCCTTTTCTTCCAATAATTATACCTGGTCTTGCAGAATAAATAGTTACTCTAGCAACTTTAGCAGGTCTTTCTACTGTAATTCTGCTAACAGCTGCACCCCTTAATTTATCTTTCAAAAAAGTTTTGATATTAAGATCTTCGCCTAAAAGTTTAGTATAAGCATTTCCTTTGGCAAACCACCTTGAGTCCCATGTTCTATTTATTCCTACTCTCAAACCAATAGGGTTAACCTTTTGACCCATTATACTTCCTCCTGATTTTCTTCTTTGACTATAACAGTCAAATTACTAATAGGCTTAAGTATCTTACCACCTCTGCCTCTAGCCCTTGGCCTAAATCTTTTCATTACAAGAGCTTTTCCAACATATGCTTCTGACACTACTAACTTATCAATATCTAAGTTATGATTATTTTCAGCATTCGCTATAGCAGATTGTAAAACTTTTTTAACATCTGATGCTATTCGTTTTTTTGAAAATTCTAACTGCACTAAGGCTTTAGATGCCTCCATACCTCTTATACTTTCGGCAACTAAATTAAGTTTTTGAGAACTAGATCGTACTGACCTATCTAAGGCCATTGCACAATTATCAGGTAAATTTCTTTTTTTACTTTTCTTACCCATTTCTAACCTTTTTTAACTTTCTTATCTGCTGTATGACCATAATATGTTCTTGTCGGAGCATACTCTCCTAACTTTTGCCCCACCATTTCCTCAGTAATAAACACAGGTATAAACTTTTTACCATTATGAACTGCAAAATTTAATCCTACAAACTGAGGAAGTATAGTAGAACGTCTAGACCATGTTTTTATTGCAGTTCTAGAACCTGTTTTTGCAGCCTCTTGGACTTTTTTTAATAAATGGCCATCCACAAATGGGCCTTTCCATATTGATCTAGACACTACTCCTCAACCTCCTATTTATATCTTTTTCTTAAAATTAAATTATCTGTTCTTTTATTTGTTCTAGTTCTTTTACCTTTAGTAGACACGCCCCATGGTGTTACAGGATGTCTACCACCTGAAGTTCTTCCTTCCCCTCCTCCATGAGGGTGATCAACAGGATTCATAACAACACCTCTAACATTTGGTCTTCTTCCTAACCATCTTGATCTTCCAGCTTTACCTAAATTAATATTCTGATGATCTGGATTCGAAACAGACCCAATAGTTGCTCTACATTCACCTCTAACTAGTCTTTGCTCACCTGATTGTAATTTTATAATTGCATAACCTCTATCTTTTCCAACTAATTGAGCATATGCTCCCGCTGATCTTGCAATTTGTCCGCCTTTACCAATCTTTAGTTCAATATTATGAATAATAGTACCCATTGGCATATTTTTAAGAGGCATTGTGTTTCCAGATTTTATATCAACCTTATCTCCACTAATGATTTTATCACCTTTATTCAATTTCTGTGGAGCAATTATATAGCTTAATTTTCCATCACTATACTTTACTAGAGCAATAAAAGAAGACCTATTCGGATCATATTCAATTCTTTCAACTGTGGCTTCTATATCATCATGAGTTCTTTTAAAATCTATAATTCTATATCTTCTCTTATGACCCCCACCTCTTTGCCAAGCTGTGATTCTTCCCGTATTATTACGACCTCCCGATTTACTTTGCCCACGAGTAAGAGCTTTCAGAGGACCACCTGTATACAATTCTGAACGATCAATTGTAACTAATTGACGTCTAGAAGGTGAAGTAGGCTTATATTGCTTTAATCCCATATTTATACTCCACTTGAAAGATCAATAGTTTGACCTTCCGCTAAAGTTACCATTGCTTTTCTTATGGAAGCTCTTTTACCACGAATTCCTTTAAAAACTTTATTCTTACCTTTAATATTTAAAGTATTTACTCCTACTACCTTTACTCCAAATAAAGCTTCTACAGCTACTTTTATTTGAGGTTTTGTAGCATTAGGTGAAACTTTAAAAACAACTTGGTTGTTTTCTAGTATTCTGGTAGCCTTCTCAGTAATTATAGGAGAAACGATTACATCAAAATCTTGTGGCTTAGGATTTGCCATTATTTTTTCTCCTTAACTGTCTTATTTTTTTCTTTATTAATTGCTAACCTTGCAACCAAAGCTTCAACTGATGACTTACTTAATACTAAAGTTTCTCTCCTGAGTATATCATATACATTTGCACCCTGGATAGGAAGCATATCATGCATAGGAATGTTTCTTAAAGCTTTATAAAAGTTTTGATCGATTTCTTCACCAGCTACAAATAACGCAGATTTACCTAATGGTAATTTATTTAATGATTTTTGCAAAAGCTTAGTTTTCATAGAACTAAAAGATAAATCATTTAAAACTAATAAATTACCTTCTTTTAGTTTTGAAGATAAAGCACTTCTCATTGCCATGTTTCTAACTTTTCTAGGTAATTTATGTGCATGACTTCTTACTCTTGGGCCGTGAGCAACTCCGCCACCTCTATACTGAGAAACCTTTTTGTCTCCATGTCTTGCTCCACCTGAACCTTTTTGTCTTACAATCTTAGCCCTAGAACCAGTTACTTCATTTCTCTCTTGTGTTTTTCTTGTTCCTGATCTTCTTTTAGCTAATTGCCAAGTCACCATTCTATGTAAAATATCCGCCCTAATATCAGCCTCAAAAACCTCTTTATCTAACTCTAAAACTGAGGATTTTTTATTATCTATTGTTAAAACATCTAGTTTCATTTTTAATTCTCTTTTTCTTTCTTATCTTCAGTTTTTTCTTGCTTTTTAGCATCTAAATTCTCTTCCTTTGAAATAGCTTCTTTTTTAGTTGGCGCTTCTGCTTTCTTTACTTCCTCTTCAATTTGAACTTCTTCTTTTACTACTTCTTCTGCCACTTTATTTTTATCTGATGACACATCGTCAACTTCAACCTCTGATCTATTATCATCTTTAGTCGAGTTACTAGCTCCCTTTAATCCTGCCGGATAAGGAGCATCTGAAGGAACAGCCTTTTTTACAGCATCCTTAAGGCTTACCCATGAACCTTTTGATCCTGGTAAACCTCCTTTAATGAAAATTAATCCTCTATCTTGGTCAGCGGCTACCACTTGTAAGTTTTGAATAGTTCTTTGTCTATTTCCCATCTGTCCTGCCATCTTCTTACCTTTAAATACTCTGCCCGGATCTTGACTATTTCCTGTAGAACCATGACTCCTGTGAGAAATTGAAACACCATGAGAGGCTCTAAGACCTCCAAAATTATGCCTCTTCATTGCTCCAGCAAAACCTTTACCAATAGTAATACCAGTAGCATCTACATATTGTCCAACAACAAAATGATTAGCACTTAATTCAGAACCAATTGGAATCATATTTTCTTCACTTACTCTGAATTCCATTTGTTTTTGTTTTGGAGTTATTTTAACTTTTGCGAAAGCTTCTCTTTGAGATTTATTTGTATTTTTAGGTTTAGCTTCTCCTGAAGCCAATGTTACAGAATTATATCCATTTTTTATTAGTGATTGATTAGCAACTACTTGACAATCTTTAAGGCTCAGGACCGTAACAGGTACATGAGTTCCATCTTCCAAATAAAGTCTTGTCATGCCTATTTTTTTAACAATTAATCCCGAGCGCATAATTCTTTAATCCTTTAATTTCTATAGTTTAATTTCTACATCTACACCAGCCGCTAAGTCTAACTTCATTAGCGCATCAACTGTTTGTGGAGTAGGATCAACTATATCAAGTAATCTTTTATGTGTTCTAATTTCAAACTGTTCCCTAGATTTTTTATCTACATGAGGAGAACGGTTTACTGTATATCTTTCAAATTTAGTCGGTAAAGGTATAGGACCACGAACACTTGCACCCGTCCTTCTTGCCGTATTCACTATTTCAACTGTAGATACGTCAAGAACTCTATGATCAAAAGCTTTTAGTCTTATTCTTATATTTTGATGTTCCAATGCCATTTAATAACTAATCCTTTTTATATTATTCTATAATTTTAGATACAACTCCTGCACCTACTGTTCTTCCGCCCTCTCTTATAGCGAACCTTAAACCTTC
>PTKH01000043.1 GCA_002937655.1 Alphaproteobacteria bacterium MarineAlpha9_Bin3
TTCAAATTCTTTTCCATTATAAATTTGTATAGCACTAATTGCTATCGAAGGAACCCAGTAATGAATAGCTTTCTTAAAACCTTTTTTCCATTTAGGTCCTATTTTTGTACCTGAATAATTTGTTCCACCCCAACCTAAGATAGGCCATCCGTAATTAGTTCCATATGTTACTTCTCCGAACCAGTCCCCTCCTCTAGCGCCATGATTACTAATATAAATTTTTGAATTAAAAGGAGATAATGACATACCTTGAGGATTCCTGACCCCAATTTGATATACTTCGCTAGCCCAGTTTTCTTTATCTACAAATTTAGGATTATCAATTGGAATACTACCATCAATATTTATTCTTATAATACTTCCTGGATGTAGTTTTGGATTTTGCGCAATATCTTTTTTTCCTCTTTCGCCGATAGATGAGTATATATAGTTATCTTTTATAATTATCCTTGAGCCAAAATGGTAACCAGATTTTATAGGTGGTAGAGATCTAAATATGTTTATAAAATTAAGATTATTTTTATTATATTTGGCTACAGCAATAGATGTGCTACTTTTTCCTTTATCCATTTTTTCTGAGTATGTAACATAAATATGATTATTATAATAAATAATATCTAACAGTCCTCCCTGTCCTTTATCGGATATATTTAAATTATGATTTATATAACTAATTTGACTTTTTGCTAAATTAAAAAGTTTAATATTTCCGCCTTTTTCTGTAATAATTATTGTATTGTGATCTATAAAGCTTAGTCCCCATGGCTCATTCAAATCAGCAAGATCTCTTAGAATAATATCATTTGAATATAGAGTTTTAGAAAATATAGTTATAAAATAAAGAAAAAATAATATTTTTTTAATCATCATATTAATCCATAACATAAGCTATAAATTATTTATTATTTCTTCTAGGTTTTTAATGTCACTAAATTTTGTATCCCACGAAGTTACAAATCTAGTGAGATTGTCATTACCATACCAAGGATTAAATAAAACATTATGTTTTATAAGTATCTCCTGAATGTTAGGCGGTATTTTTGCAAAAACCATATTTATATCAACTGGATATTCAATTAATATTTTTTTATTTGAGTTAAATATATTTTTAATATTTTTAGCATAATCATTTGCTTTATTTGCTGCATTTTTCCATCTGTCATTTTCTATCCATTTAACTATTTGCGCAGCCATATATCTATTTTTTGACCATAAATGGCCTGCTCTTTTTTGTCTTCTTTCAAAATCGGCCTGAATATCTTTATTAAATATCACTATAGCTTCACAAGACATTGTACCATTTTTAGTTGTGCCTAAGCTTAAAATATCAATTCCACTTTTCCAAGTTATATCAGCAGGCTTACATTTCAAAAAACAGCATGCATTTGCAAACCTTGCACCATCCATATGTGTATATAAACTATGTTTTTTAGCAATATCAGAAATACTTTTTAAATGATTTTGCGAATAAACTGTACCTAATTCTGAGGCTTGTGTAATACTTATTGCAGAGGGTAATATTTCATGAATACCATGAAGACCATGATTATCAAGATACTTCAAAATCTCACTTTCAAGCATCAATCCATCCTTTGATGGCAACGGAACAAGTTTTGAACCACCTGTGAAGAACTCTGGAGCTCCACATTCGTCACCTCCAATATGTGCGTTATCAGAACAAAGTATTCCTCCATATGGTGGAGATATAGCTGATAATGCAATGGAATTTGCAGCTGTACCAGAAGAAACATACATAACCTTGAGGTCTGTCTCAAATAACTCTACTAGCATATCTTTTGCTAATAACGTTATTTCATCGGCTCCATATGCTGGAGCTGAATTATTATTAATATCATTTAAATATTCTATAATTTCTGGAAATATAGTTGATTGATTATCTGATTGAAAGTTCATTTAATTACTTGAAATCTTTTTGATATGATCGATCATTGCCATCATTCCAACTTGTCTTCTTACTGTTAAGCCTGGCCCTAGACCTAATCTATCTACAATATTGTGTTTTATACTTTGTATTTCATCCTTAGTATGTCCACTTAGAGCTTCAGTGATGATTTGAACTAAACCTTTAACAATAGCAGCATCACTATCTCCTCTAAAATATAAGCGATTATTATCTAATTTTGAAATAATCCAAACTTGTGCCTGACATCCAAACATCTTATTAACTTCAACTTGTTCTTCTTTTGAAAAAGAAGGAGCTTTATTGCCTATATCTATTAAATATTGGTATTGCCCCATTTCTTCTTCTAAAGAATATACCTCCGTTAAATTTTTTGCATACTTTTCAAGCTCTTCTATCATTTTTAACCTTTATAAATTATGTGTTAATAGCTTTCTGAAAAGATGGTCTACCCTCAATTCTAGAAATATAATCTTTTATATTAGATAAATCATCTGTAACACAGTTCAACCTATTTGACATGTACAAGGCATGACCTAACATAATATCAGCAGCTGAAAAATCACCAATTAAATATTCTTTGTCCTTTAAAGTGCCATTAATAGGAACCAATGCCTTTGATAATAGTCTTTGAGCTTGACCAAGAACTGTCTGATCCCTTCTGTCTTCAGGAAGAATTATAGTATGAACGACAATAGTATTCATCGGAGGCATAACCATACCTTCACAATAATGAAACCATTGTAAATAATGAGGATATGCATCATCATTTACCTCAGGTTTTAATTTGCCTGGAGCATGTTTTGTTAAAATATATTCAACTATTGCTCCTGACTCATAAATTGTAATATCACCATCTTCCAAGACAGGAATTCTACCCAAGGGATGTCTTGATCTATGTTCATCTGATTTAAGATCACTAGGATGAAACTTCATTGAATTTAACTTATAAGGTAATTCTAATTCTTCTAATAGCCATAAGATTCTACCTGCTCTAGAATTTGGCGCATGATGTAATTTTAACATATTTTTTCCTCTATTTTCATACAAATTGTATTAAATTATCAACATTACACTATTTGACATTTTATTAAAAATACCTAAAATTTATAATTTAATGAGAATCATTCTCAATAAGGATATCATGTGCCTTTAAATGATAAAAAAAAGATATTTAAATCCGGTAAATTAAAATATAAAAAATACTTATATGCAATAATTATTTTAATAATTCTTTATTTAATATATGAAACCTATTTTTTATAGGTAAATCGTAATCATTTCTCTTTTTTTATGAGAAATATCAATAACCAATTTTTTAATATTCTTATCTAAAAAATTATATTAATTTAAAATAAAGAAATACAACCTGATAAAAATAATAAACATATAAATAAGATAAAAGTTTTTTGCATAAAATATATATACTAAATTAATCTAATTTAATCAATAAAACCTTCAATTAAGTTCTAATTTTATAACCAGTTTTAAACATTAGAAAGATTATAAAATTACATAATAATGCAAAACTGATAATTGCTGATAAGCTTATAATAAAGCTAAAATCCGAGAAATTAAAAAAAGTCCATTTAAAACCAGAAATTAAATATACTACTGGGTTTATCATAGATATTTTCTGCCAAAATATAGGTAGCATTGATATAGAATAAAAACTACCACCTAAAAAAACTAAGGGCGTTATTATCAACATAGGAACAAGATTAAGTTGTTCAAAATTCTTGGCCCATAAACCTATAATAAATCCAAATGAGGAAAATGAAAAACAAGTCAAAAATAAAAATAATATCATATAAATGGGATGTATAATATTAATAGGCACAATCATATGTGCAGTTAATAAAATAATAATACCTATACAAAATGATTTTGTAGTCGCCGCACCTATATAACCTATTATTATATCTAAAGTAGATAAAGGAGCTGATAATAATTCGTTAATAGTACCTATAAATTTTGGAAAATATATAGCAAAGGCAGCATTTGTAACACTTTGCATTAATACTGAGAGCATTACCAGACCCGGTACAATAAAAACACCATACTCAATTCCTTCAATGTTTTCTATTTTTGACCCTATAGCTGATCCAAAAACAACAAAATATAATATAGTAGAAATAATTGGAGCTAAAAGACTTTGTGATATAGTTCTATAAGTTCTAGACATTTCATATTTATATATTGATTTAATTGCGTAAAAATTCATAATTAATTAACCATCTTAACAAAAATATCTTCTAATGAGCTTTGATCTGTATATATATCCTTTAATCTAATATTTTCATTAGATAAGTCATTTAATAAATTTGTAATTTCAGTTTTATTATTAATATTATAATTGTATGTCAAAGTATGGCCGTTATCACTAATTTCTAATTTATATTTGTGTAGTTTTTCAGGAATATTAATAATTTTTTTATCTACTTTAATACTTAAAGTTTTTTTACCCATTTTGTTTATTAAAATTTGCTTATCTTCAACTATTAAAATTTTTCCTTCATTAATAAACGCTACTCTATCTGCTAAATATTCTGCTTCATCTATATAGTGTGTAGTTAAAATAATAGTTACTCCATTTTTTTTAAGAGATTTAATTATTTTCCACATATCTTTCCTTAATTCTACATCTACACCTGCGGTCGGCTCATCTAAAAATAAAATATCAGGTTCATGACTAAGCGCTTTAGCAATTAAAACTCTTCTTTTCATGCCGCCAGAGAGTTCAATAATTTTTGTATTTCTTTTGTCCCATAAGGATAATTGTTTAAGAATTGATTTTAAATATTCAAGATTCTGAGGTTTGCCAAAGAGACCTCTAGAAAAACTAATACTACTCATAACGGTCTCAAATGGTTCTATTGACACTTCTTGAGGAACTAAGCCAATTATACTTTTAGTTTTAATAGGATGTTTTGTTACATCAAAATCTTTAACTTTAACTTCACCAGAAGTGGGAATACTAATTCCTGTTATAATAGATATTAAAGTTGTTTTACCTGCACCATTTGGTCCTAATAAAGCAAAAATTTCTCCTTTATTAATATTTAAAGAGACATCGCTTAGGGCCATAAATCCATTTTTATATGATTTAAATAATGCATTTATTGATATAATTGGTTCCATATAAATTTCCAAATTATTATAATAAGATAGGAATAAAAAATAAAAATACTATTTAAAATTATAAATTTTTCATGATTAAAATATAATATTAATTAGGAAAATTATAGATAGCAATAGTCATAAAAATTATAGCAATTATCAATAAAATAATTTTATAATAAAGATCTTTATTCATGCTTTATTTGCCTTTCTTTTTTTTACTTACATATCTCAAAGCATTTCTTAACCAATTTAAAGCTTCTGCTTTTTTTTCTGGATTATATGTATTAATTTCCTTTAAAAAAAGCTCATAGTCATTTAATGCAAGTTTAATCAATCTAGAAGCTTCATCAATTTTTTCATTATTCATTTTATTTCAATAACTTTTATAATTTCAGGCCATAATAAATGAGGATAATAAGTATGCCCTCCGCCAGCTTTTATTAATGATAAATTTTTTTCAGAGTTTTCTTTTTTATAAACAGCTTTAGGAACTTTTATTGCTTTGATAGCATATTTATAGGGCCATATATGATCTTTAACACCGGAAACAATTATACATGGACGAGGAGAAATTAGAGAAATCATAACATCTTGGTCAAACCAATTTAATAAATCAGGAAGATGATTGTAACCTGTCCCACCTCTTTTTAAAATTGTATCATTCGATAGTCCAACACAACCACCAATAGCTATTCCATCTATATTTTTATCTATAGCAGCAGCAGCTATTGCTGTAGTACCTGCAGATGAATAACCTTTAAGCCAAATTTTATACTTATTTGAATATTTATTTTTTAACCATTTTACTAAAACAGATAACTCCGAAACAGTTTCACCTAAACTAGTTTTACCATAAAGTAATGAATGAAAACTAAAATCTATTTCAGGAGCAAAATTTCTTTTATTAAGTTTTAGTTCTCTTCTTTCACCAAAACCAATCCTCTCAAAGGATATAGCAATAAATCCTAATTTAGCTGCCTGTATAGCAATATCTGAACCATTTTTTACCTTAAAAATATCCGCAGGCATTTTTACTTCTCCTAAGTTCAAGTGCGCTCCAGAATTTGTGCCCTGCATACATAAGATTATTCCTTTATATTTTTTTATATTTTCATTAACAATAATGTCTATGGGCGCATGTCTGTATTTGGAAAATTCTAAATAAATTCTCTTTCTTGAGTATCCTTTTTTCATTATTATTTTATTACTAATAACTTCTTTACAATAAAGTTCTTTATTAATTGATAATATTTTTTTTAATTTCAATCTGGTAGTATTTTTCCATTGAGCCAAATCTGACTCAGAGCTTTTATATTTTAACTTCTGACTAGAGTTCTCATAGTTATTAATTATATCACTTGGAGATAAATATAGTTTATCTGGTGCCTTGGGGTAAGGATTAAAATCATTAAAAAATAATAGGTGTAATCTTCTTTTCAAGGCTATTAATTTTGCTTTAAAATATAACATCTTCAGTACTTTATATAATAGGCATTTTGATATGCAATGTATTTATTTTCCAGTAAAATTTGGTTCTCTTCTCTCAATAGAAGCTTTTATTCCTTCTTTGAAATCTTTAGTATTTCTAAGTTTATTCTGTTCATATGCTTCTATTTTTACAATTTTTTGAATTTCATCTGCTATACCTTCATTAATAGTCTTTCTAATAGATCTAATACCAAGAGGTCCAGAAGTATTTATTTCTTCTGCTAATTCAATAGCCTTTTTCATTAATAAATTCTTATTTGTAATTATATCCGCTAAACCAATTTCATATGCTTCAATACCATTAAGTCTTTTACTCGTAAGTAGCATGAATTTTGCTTTTTGATCACCTATTGTTTTTGGAAGTGTAACTGAAGTCCCAAAACCTTGATGAAAACCTAATTTTCCAAAATTTGCACTAAATTTAGCTTCTTTACATGTTATTCTAAAATCTGCTGATAATGCTAACCCTAATCCTCCTCCAATTGCTGCTCCCTGAACTATAGCTATAATTGGCTTTGAAGTTCTAAATATTCTTAATGCCTGTTTATATAAATTTTCATATATGTTTTCACCTTTAATAAAATTAGATCTACTAAAATCTGCACCTGCACAAAAGTTTTTTCCTTCAGAATATAAAATTATAGATCTACATGAATATTCTTTTCCTAGAATTTCTAAATAATCAGCTATTCTTTTTATTAAGTCTTCATCAAAAAAATTATGAGGAGGTCTGTTAATTTTTATAAAACCCGTATTTTTATTTAAAAAGTAGCTTAGGTCTTTATCTTCTGTCATTTTATTTCTCCTTTTTATTTTATTCCAATATAATGTTTATATTTGAAAAATAATATTTTAATGATAAAATAATTTTTACATAATTATGTTTTTTTCTAAAACAAAAGGAAATAAATATGGATTTAAATAAAAAAATTAGGACTACAATAGGACAAGGCCACTTATATGATAGTGTAATAGAAACAATTGGAAACACACCTGTAATAAAACTGAAAAATTTATCTCCTAAAAATGTTTCAATCTTTGTAAAAGCAGAATTTTTTAATCCAGCTGGCTCTGTGAAAGATAGATTAGCAATAAATATTATTGAAGAAGCTGAGAGAAAAGGAATATTAAAGCCAGGACAAACCGTTATAGAAGCAACATCTGGTAATACTGGTGTAGGTCTTGCTATGGTGTGTGCTCAAAAAGGCTATCCCTTAGTAATAGTAATGGCAGAATCATTTTCTGTAGAGAGAAGAAAACTAATGAGAATGTATGGAGCAAAAGTTATATTAACTCCTAAAGAGGAAAAAGGTTTAGGTATGTATAAAAAGGCTATTGAACTTGCAAAACTAAATAATTGGTTTTTAGCTAGTCAATTCGAAACAAGCGCTAATGCAGATATACATCAATACACTACTGCACAGGAAATAATTAATGATTTTAAAGGAACTAATCTAGATTATATTGTTACTGGTTATGGAACTGGAGGAACTGTAACAGGAATTGGGAGAGAGATAAAAAGTAAACTGAAAGATACAAAAATTATACTATCTGAACCAGAAAATGCTTCTTTATTGCTTTCTGGAGTAGAACAAGAAAGAAGTAGTGATGGATATGCAGAGAAAAGTCATTCAGCCTTTCAACCACATCTAATTCAAGGGTGGACACCGGATTTTATTCCATTAGTAATACAAGAAAGTATAGATGAAAAATTGTATGATGATATTATACCGATATCAGGACCAGAGTCTATTGCAGCTTCAATTAAGTTAGCTCAAAAGGAAGGAATTCTTACTGGTATTTCTGGTGGGGGAACATTAGCGGTTGCTTTAAAACTAGCTAAAACATCCAAAGATGGTACAGTAATATTAGCAATGCTTCCAGATACTGGAGAAAGATATTTAAGTACAATGTTATTTGAAAATATAGCTGAAGAAATGAATGAAGAAGAAATTTCTATCATGAAATCTACACCAGGTTTTCATTTAAAAAATTAATAAGGATAATATAATTATGAAACCAATTTGCTTAGTCATAGGGGCCGGCGCTGGTATAGGGGGAAATACTGCTCATAGATTTTCTAAAGAGGGATATCATGTTGCCTTATGCAGAAGGAGTAATCAAGAAGCACTAGATAATATGGTAAAAGATATAGAAGCTAAGGGAGGATCTGCTTCTGGTTATATTTTAAATGCCATCAAAGAAGATACAATTGAAAACCTTGTTAAGGATTTAGAAAAAAATTTAGGGCAGATAGAGGTTGTAATATTTAATTTAGGTGCTCAAATTGGTGATGTCACACTTGCGGATTTAAGCTATAAACAATTCGAATTAGGTTGGAGAATGGCTACATTTGCATTATTTAGAACTGCTTATTCTGTTTTTCCTTATATGGAAAAAAGACATAAAGGAGCACTTATAGTTACTTCATCAACAGCTTCAGTTAGAGGTAATCCTAGACAGCATTCTCATGCCGCTGCTATGGGTGGTAGAAGGTTACTATGTCAATCATTAAATGCTGAGTTTGGTCCTAAAGGTATTCATATTGCTCACATAATAGTAGATGGTGCTGTAGATGCACCAGATACCTTAGGTAAAATGTTAGGACCAGAAAAATTCCAAAAATTAAGAGAAACTAAAGGTATGGAACATGATGGTTTAATGTTACCAGAGAAAATTGCTGATACCTATTTTCATATAGCACAACAACAAAGGTCTGTATGGACACACGAATTAGACATGAGGTCTTTTTCGGATAGCCCTTGGTGGAACGATAATAATAATAGTTATATATAGTTATTTAATTGCAGAAAAATCAGCTGGCAATAATATTTTGCTTTCTTGATACTCTATTAAATCAATAGCCTTTGTAATATATTTTTGCCATACTTCATTTTGAGATAATTTTTTTCTTCTTTTAGCTCTATCATCTAAGCTTTCATATCCATATAAATGAACAATTTCATTTAACGGCCCAATTTCTGTATAGAAATAACCTATTTGATTTCCAAGAATTTCTTTATGGACAGCCATACCTTCCTTTTCGTATAAATCCATTAGAAGGTTTAATTTACCTGGTTTAATTTTATATGTTCTGTGCTCTATAATCATTAATTTCTCCTTAATATTTTCTTAATTTGGTTTAAATATATTTATATTATTGTTATTTTGAACCACTCCTTTAACATTTAGATAATCATTACTCATCATATCTATTAGCAAATTTTTATCCTTAGGGGTATTAGAAATAAATCTACTTCCATTCTCTAATCTTCCAAATATTATTGCAAATGAGGGTCCTTCTTTATCATTTATTACTGTATAAGTTTCTACCACAGCCTTTCCATTCACTAAATTTACGAAGTTTGGACCTTTTTTATTATTAATTGATTCTTGATAAATATCTGGATTTATTGGAGAAAATTCTTTATTTGGTTCTTCTGTAGAATATATACCTACGGATTGCTTTGTTATATAATTACCATTTGCTGTAACCATACCTTTTGATCCTGGTTTTTTTCTTAATCTACTCATTATTTCAGCAATTGAATGCGTAACATAATTATTACCAGGACCTCCAAAATAAGGTAACCCCCCTGTTACAGTTAAATTTTTATTAGTATTAATATTTATGTTCATTTCATCACACGCTATTTTTATAGCAGATGGAAAACAACTATATATATCAAAAAAATCTATTTCATTTATATTGCTATTAGCCATTTTTAATGCTTCATCAGAGGCTACTTTCATTGCAGGTGAACTATAATAGTTTATTCTATCACTTAAATACCAATGATCATAAGTATCTCCGCAGCCATGTAAATAAATCCATTTATCTTTATTAATACCTAATTTTGTAGCATTTTCTACAGTTGTCATAATAATAGCTGCAGATTGATCTATGTAAGCATTAGCATTCATAAGTTTTGTATAAGGAAAGCCGATATAAGGGTTTTTATTACTAACTTTAGATATTTGTTCAGCTGAATAACCATTTCGTCTATCAGCTAATGGATTATCTTTTGCTATTATTGCGAACTTCTCTAATATTTTACCCATTTCTATATTATGCTGGGAAATTGATCTATTTTCATTACCTCTAATAGCATTCTCTATTAATGGATATGCAAAGATTGCACCTTTCATTCCATGAGCCTCTTCTATATCGGACCAGCCTTTTTTATCTATTCCCCATTCTACATAATCATTACCTAAGTCTTCCCTCCAATTTAAATTAATACCTTTTCTTTGAGCATTTTTTTGAGTAAATAAAGACTCTCCACCTGCTAATAAAACACTTTTGACGTCACCTTTTGAAATTAATTCAAATATTCTATTAATTGACCATTGAGGCATATTACCTCCAGGTAAAGTATAGATATGATTTTTTACATTATTAGCATTTATTCTTTTAGCTAATGATAAAGGAGGGTTAGAATATCTTCCATATGGACATTTAAATCGCCAACTTGTATCTGAAAAAGACCTAATTGTAACTATAGTATCAAGTTTATCTAATAATATTTTACCTGCCCCACTATCTTTTGCAGCTTCAAAACAAGCCTCTGCAGTAAGATCAATAGGAGATAATGCCTTTAAGGGGTCATCTTCTCTTTGAGTAATTTGACCACAACCTACTAATATAGGTATTCTAGACTTATCCATTTTAAAACTTTTTCGTTAATATTATAGGAGGTATATATGACAGATAATATAACTTTAGAAAAGCAAATTT
>PTKH01000044.1 GCA_002937655.1 Alphaproteobacteria bacterium MarineAlpha9_Bin3
TCATGAGACCTTCTTTGACCTCTCCTCGAACGAGAAATCTTACTTTTAGGAACTGCCATCTCACTACCTTTCATAGAAATATTATATTAATATGTTGTTATAACTATTTATTTAAATTATTCAATACTTCAAATGGATTATTCTTACTTTTATTTGAACTTAATTTTTCTTCATAAACATTTTCTAAATTAATATCACCATTATTTATTTTTGGATAAGGATCTAAAAAAGATAGTAGCATCTGAACAGCTATCTCACTAAAATTAATCTCTCCATTATAAATAGGCTCAATAAATTCATCTTCCAAAACAGATAATTCTAATTTTTTATGATCACAAAAATTTATATTAAACTTTTCTCTAACTATAAATTTCACAGGCTTCAGTGAAATAACACATTTCTGTTCGCCTTCTACATACAATTCATAATTAGCTACTATATCACTAGAGTTTATTTTTTTATATTTTATTTCTAGAGTAAATATATTTAAACTTAATAAATCTAAACGTCTAATTATATTTTTTTTATAAATATCATTATCACATAATTTTATTATTCCTGATTCCTTTTTTAAGGTATTCACTCTAATTATTTCATCAAATTTAATTTTCAAGTTATTCATTATGTATTCCTACAAACGGACTTACATTATTTTGAAAACAAATCAAAATTTCTTCATTTTTTAAAGAAGCTAAATATTTTGTTAAATTATCAATATATATCTTTATGTACTTTATCTCAATTTCATTTGGAGTATTTGTACCATATAAATTTTTCTTAAGAGCATCATCTAAAGTTTTACCTCCTTTTATTAAAGCATTTTGATAGGTATTAGCCCTTCCATAGTAAGAAGAAACCATAAATTTAATCTTCTTACCAACTGATAGATCACCAACTCCAATTTCTCTCAAAGACCTATCAAAATCTTTAAACATGTAATCTATTATTTCTTGAGCAAATTGTTTTTCTTGAGAACTAGCTTCTAGTAAACGTTTTACGAATAAATGGCAATGTAATATTATTAACTCAAATCGTCCATCTAAAGTATCAGGAACACCACCCTCAATATAAAGGTTTTTGTTTCTTGCTAATATTACAATGTTATTATAAAATTTTTCAATTCTAGTAATATCATCTTTAGATTTAAATATTTTAAATAAATTAATCATTATCAAATATGTTTCTGTAAATAATTTAATTTCTATATTTATAATTTATAATTTACATGTTAAATGTAAATTTATGAAAATTATATACAAAAATAATTTATACAAGTACTTAATTTTTTTTTCTATTATTTTTTCTTTGAATAATTGTTCAGGAAGAATAAGTAATCATGGCGTATTAAATATTGAAAAACATATTTCGAGTATAGTTAATAATAATTTAGAGAAAGCTGAAATAGAAGCACTTTTAGGTCCTCCTTCAACAATTTCAGCATTTGAATTTAATAAATGGTATTATATAAATAATACAATTAAGCATGTAGCTTTTTACAAGCCTGAAGTAATAAAACATAAAGTTTATGAAATTATTTTCAATAAAGAAAACCAGGCCATAAAAATTAATACTTATGACCAAAATGATTTAAATGAAATGGCTTACAATTTAGATATTACAGAAACCAGAGGTAATGATAAGCCCCTATTACAATATATATTAAAAGGTATTGGAAATAGTGATATTCAAAATTAAAAATATACAGAAAAGATTATAATAAACTTTTCTGTATATTTTATTACTACATACTAATGAGCTAAAATTGCTAATAGCATTAAAGCTACTATATTAGTGATTTTAATCATAGGATTTACTGCGGGTCCTGCAGTATCTTTATAAGGGTCACCAACTGTATCACCAGTCACTGCTGCTTTATGAGCCTCAGATCCCTTTCCACCATGATTTCCGTCTTCTATAAGCTTCTTAGCATTATCCCAAGCACCACCACCTGCGGTCATAGAAACTGCAACAAATAGACCAGTTACAATTACACCTAGTAACATAGCCCCTAATGCAGAGAAAGCAGCAGATTTATCACCGCCAGTAATATATAATATTATAAAATAAAATACTATTGGTGCCAATACAGGAAGTAAAGACGGTATTATCATCTCTTTAATAGCAGCCTGAGTAAGTAAATCGACAGCTCTTTCATAATCAGGTTTGGCTTTACCAGTCATAATACCTTTGATTTCTTTAAACTGCCTTCTAACTTCAATTACTACTGATCCAGCCGCTCTTCCTACTGCGGTCATGGACATCGCCCCAAATAAATATGGTAGTAATCCACCTAATAACAAGCCAACTATTATGTAAGGGTTTTCAAGAGAAAAGTTTAAAATAACCCCCTCAAAGTATGGAAATAAATCAGGGTTTGCGCTAAAATACTTTAAATCTGAGGTATAAGCAGCAAATAATACTAGTGCACCTAAACCTGCAGAACCAATTGCATATCCCTTAGTTACAGCTTTAGTTGTATTTCCAACAGCATCTAAGGCATCAGTAGTTTTTCTTACTGACTCGTCTAAATTAGACATTTCTGCGATTCCACCTGCATTATCAGTAACAGGTCCATAAGCATCTAAAGCCACTACCATACCAGCTAAAGCTAACATACTAGAAACAGCAATAGCGATCCCAAACAAACCCGCAAACATATTAGCTATAATTATTGCTGCACAAATTAATAGAGCAGGAATAGCTGTTGCTTCCATAGATACTGCAAGTCCTTGAATAACATTTGTTCCATGTCCAGTCTCTGAAGCAGCTGCTACAGATTTCACAGGACGATAATTAGTACCAGTATAATATTCAGTTACCCATATTAATAGTCCTGTAAGTACTATACCAACAATACCACAATAAAAAACTTCCATACCTGAAAATGAAGCACCATTAACTTGGAAAATAGAATCAAATCCCAAAACATGATTAATCGCATAACCTATTCCAATAAGAGATAAAATTGCTGAAACTATAAACCCTTTGTATAAAGCTCCCATTATAGAACCATTACTTCCTAATTTAACAAAATAAGTTCCAATGACTGACGCTATGATACATACGCCACCTATTGCTAGAGGAATAATCATCATTTGTTCCATTACAGTACTAGTAAAGAAAATTGATGCTAGAACCATTGTAGCAACTACAGTAACAGCATATGTTTCAAATAAATCAGCAGCCATTCCAGCACAATCTCCCACATTATCACCTACGTTATCTGCTATAGTTGCAGGGTTACGAGGATCATCTTCAGGAATACCTGCCTCAACTTTACCAACTAAATCGGCTCCTACATCAGCTCCTTTAGTGAATATTCCTCCTCCTAATCTTGCAAAAATTGATATCAGTGATGCACCAAAACCTAGAGCTACTAAAGGATCAATTAATTCTCTTCCTTCAGCCCCATTTAATAATAATATATAATAAGTTCCCGTTACTGCTAGAAGCGCTAAGCCTGCAACTAGCATACCTGTTACTGCTCCAGACTTAAAAGCTATACTAAGACCTTGAGCCAAACCCTCACTTGCAGCTTGTGCCGTTCTTACATTAGCTTTTACAGAAACAACCATTCCAATATATCCAGCAGCACCAGATAAAACTGCACCAACAGCAAATGCTAAAGCAACTTTGATACCTAATAAAAATGCTAATAAGGCAAATATTACAATTCCAACAATGAAAATTGTTCTGTATTGTCTATTTAAATAAGCATAAGCTCCAGCTTGTACCGCGCCAGCAATTTCTTGCATTTTTTTAGATCCTGCATCTGCACTTATTACTGACTTAGCTGTCATTAAACCATAAATCAGAGCTATTGCACCACTAGCAATAGCAAAATATAAAACTTCAGTCATAATAATCAATCCCATTATTTATGTTAAAATATAACAATTTTATTAAAATTCTGGCTAACATGCCAGAGGTGAGAGTATAGTGCAACATTAATTAAAAAATTTTAAAAATAATTAAATCTAAAAATGCTTATAACCAATAATTTCATTTTTTATATCAATTGATTTACCTTCTTCTGAATACAAAATTATTTTTTTATCTGAATTAATTTTTCCTATAATAAATGAGTTATCATCAATTAATGCTTTATCTTTAGGATCTATTGTATAAAGTAACTCATAATCATCACCACCACTTAATAAATCCTTATAATTATATAAGTTGGATGCTATATAATTTTTAGCAGTTGATGAGATTGGAATATCTCTGATATACACTTCTGATCCAACTCCACTATTTTCACATAAATGATTTAATTCGGACAATAAGCCATCAGAAATATCGATTATTGAATTGGCAAATGATTTAATATCTTTACCAAGCTCAATTTTAGGTTCTGGAATTAAGAATTTTTTTATTAAATTTTCTTCTTCTAAAGAACTTACTTTCAAATTATTTTTTAAAATCTCTAGTCCTAAAAAAGAATCTCCAATTGATCCAGACACTACAATTAAATCACCTGGTTTTGTCTTATTTCTTCCTAACTCTTTATTAGCATTAGCTCCAAAAGCAGTTACAGAAAATATTGGAAGTCCCTCATGTGAAGTAATATCTCCGCCAGCTAAAAAAATGTCGTATTCAACTAGCGCTTTTCTATAACCCTCTGCAATTTGATCAAAATCTTGTTGCTTAAATGTACTTGGAAGACTCATAGCTGTAAAAACACATATTGGAGTAGATCCAAAAGTTGCTAAATCTGAAATGGACCTTAAAACCGCCCTCCTAGCTTGTATATCTATATCAGTTCCTTCAGGGACATGTACTCCCTCAATTGAAGAATCCACGCTAACAACCAAATCTTTTATTTTTTCAAAAAATGCACAATCGTCTGATAAACCTCTAGCCTCTTTCTTAGAGAAAGTAAGAGGCCTAAGCTTATTTTTTATAAACTCAAACTCATTTTCCATAAGATTTACCAATTACAATTAAGTTCTTAGACTTAATGAAACCTTATCTAAGACTCCATTAATAAAATTTACTTCTGTTCTATTAAAAAAGCTAGCCGCAATATTAGTATATTCATTTATTACAACTTTAGATGGAATATTAGAAAAGTTACTAAATTCAATGTATGCACATCTTAAAATATTTATTAAAGTGTGATCCATTCTTTCAATTGACCAATCCTCATTTAAAAATTCTGAGAGAATAGTATCTATTTTTTCTTTATTATTAAAAACTGAGTTCACTAACTTTAAAAACAAAACTTTATCTAATTTTAAACCATCATATTCTTTAATCCCATTATTAAATTTTTTTATAGTTTCATATATTTCAGAGACTTCAATATCATTTATTGATTTTAATTCTTTAAGATTCATTTTTTCATTAAAATCATATTGAAAAAGTGTTTGAACAGCTGCTAATCTAGATAATGATCTATTATTAGATATAGTCATTCATCTATTTCTTTTTTAAATTCTATCATTCTTAAACAAGCTAAGCTAGAAGCTCTTCCTTTATTTAATCCATCAGAGCTAGCTCTTATTGAAGCCTGGTCTTTATTTTCACAAGTTAGTATTCCATAGCCTATTGATAATCCTTCTAATGATAGTTTCATAAGTGCTCTGGCAGATTCATTACAAACGTAATCATAATGAGAAGTTTCACCTCTTATAACGCATCCTAAGGCAACATAACCTATATATTTAGAAGTTTTTGCTGCATAAGATATTGCTGCTGGAACTTCAAACGCACCAGGTACTTCTAATATTTTATAATCATATCCATGTTCTTTAATTACATTAATAGATTCATTTTCTAAAGATTTTGATATATCTGGATAAAATCTAGATGTAATGATTAATATACAATTATTTTTCATATTATCTCTTCAGTGGGTTTCTCTGATCAATAACTTTTATATCAAAACCTTCTAAACCTACAACTTCTCTTTTTGATTTACTTAATAAAATCATTTCTTTTACTCCCTGATCTCTAATGATTTGAGCTCCAATACCATTTTCTCGTATTTTATCTTCCTCATTCCAAGCTTTATTTCCATCTATATAATTAGACAAAATATGAGAAGAATCTTGATAGTTAATTACAACTATTAAACCCGAGCCATTTTTATCAATTTCAGACATTGATTCTTTTAAAGAAATAGAATCCCTATCATTAGAGCTTCCTATTTCTCCATCAAAAGCATCATTTATAAAATTTGAAACATGAACTCTAACTAAAACTGAAGTAGAATTATCTAACTTTCCTTTAACTAATGCAAGATGCTCTGGCCCATCCTTTTTAACAGTATTTTCGTAAGAAAAAATATTCCACTCACCATATAAATTAGTATGAAGAACATTATTATTTTTTCTTTTAATGATTGGGTCATTATTTACTCTATATCTTATTAAATCTGCTATTGATCCTATCTTTAAATTATGAGTTAAACAAAATGGAATTAAGTCTTTTAATCTAGCCATAGTTCCATCATCTTTCATTATTTCGCATATAACTGCCGCAGGGTTTAAACCTGCAATTCTAGAAATATCTACTGCTGCTTCAGTATGTCCTGCTCTAACTAATACTCCTCCTTCTCTTGCTGTCAATGGAAAAACATGACCTGGAGTTCTTATATCTGAAGGTCCTGAACTTTTATCTATAGCAACTTGAATAGTTTTAGCTCTATCTGCTGCTGATATTCCAGTTGTTACATCTTTGGTAGCTTCTATGGATACTGTAAAAGCAGTATCAAGTTTGCCTGGATTTCTTCTTCCCATTGGAGATAATTCAAGTTCATCAATTCTATTTTTTGTCATAGATAAACAAATCAAACCTCTTCCATATGTAGCCATAAAGTTGATCGCATCTGGAGTAGCCATTTGTGCTGGAATAATTAAATCACCTTCGTTTTCTCTATCTTCATTATCTACTAATACAAACATTCTGCCATTTCTAGCCTCATCTACAATCTCTTCAATAGGAGATAAAAAATTATTTAGCTTTTCTTTTTCATTCATTTCATTTCATTTCTCTTTTATGTAACTTTCTGCCGCGTTCACAGCATATCTTGCAATAGTATCTACTTCTATATTAACTTCATCATTTATATTTAATAAACTTATAGTTGTATTATTTAATGTATGAGAAATTATATTAACACTAAATAAATTTTTATTTACAGTATTAACAGTTAAAGAAACTCCATTTATAGCTATTGAACCCTTTTTACTAATATATTTTTTTAGAACTTTAGATACTAAAAAATCTAATTTTACAGAACCTTTAATAACTTGTTTTTTCTTTAAAAAACCCAAACCATCAACATGCCCACTAACAAGATGTCCACCAATCTGCTCTCCTAATAATAAAGATTTTTCTAAATTTATTTTTTTTCCTTTTTCCCAATTACTAGAAGTAGTAACAGATAGCGTTTCCTTGGATAACTCTGCATTAAATGTATTTTTACTTAGTGATATAACTGTTAAACAAATTCCATCACAACAAATAGAATCACCAATACTTATATCACTCAATATTAAATTGGTTTTTACTTCTATATTTAGGTCACTTTTATTATTATCTAACTTTATGATCTTACCTATATCTTTAATAATTCCAGTAAACAAATTTAACTCCTATTTATTAATTTCCATTCTTCTAGTACATCTCCGTCAAGTATTCTAGTATCTCTTAATTGGAAACGTTTAGCTAAAGATAAATTTCTAAATTTATATTTACCTATACTTGATAAGCCATCTGCACCAATAAAAATTCCATTCCTATACAAATATACTTTATCAATCAAATTAT
Source organism: Alphaproteobacteria bacterium MarineAlpha9_Bin3 (assembly GCA_002937655.1). Classification (GTDB taxonomy): domain Bacteria; phylum Pseudomonadota; class Alphaproteobacteria; order TMED109; family TMED109; genus TMED109. The sequence goes on from PTKH01000044.1 coordinate 7,777, forward strand.
TATCTATTAAAGAAGCTGATATATTGCTTCCACCCTCTACTAAAACTCTATTAAAACCTTTTTTTGCTAAATCATTTAACCCCTCTAATAATATTAATTTTTTATTAGTTTTATTTAATTCAACAATAGATACCCCCATTTTTATTAATTTATTTTTTTTTATTGAATTAATTTTATTCTTTTTTGTCCAAATAATTACAGGGTATTTTTTTAAATTTATTAAAAGGTTTGATGATAAAGGTATTTTTAAATTACTATCTACTATTACTTTTACAGGAGAATATTTTTCTAAACCTTTAATTCTGCAGTCAAGCTTAGGATTATCTTTAATAACTGTATTAATTCCAACTAAAATAACATCGTGACTTGCTCTTAAACTATGCCCATGTAATCTTGCTACTTCTCCTGTTATCCATTTACTTTCTCCTTTTTTTGTAGCAATTTTCCCATCTAAGCTGGTTGCAACCTTTAGGCATACTAAAGGACGATTATATTTTATTCTGGAATAAAAACCATAATTTATATTAAAAGCTTCCTCTTTATAAATTCCGATAGATACTTTTATGGCTGATTTTTCTAACAGCTCTACTCCTTTACCATGTGTTCTTTTATCTGGATCAAGAATAGGTATTACTACATGACTAATACCAGCGTTTATTATTAATTCTACACAAGATAAATTTTTACTATTCTTATGAGCACAAGGTTCTAGAGTAACTACCGCAGTTCCTCCTTTTGGATTACCAACCAAATTATTTAAAGCAACTTCTTCGGCGTGCGGTCTACCTGTTTTTGATGTATTGCCTAAACCTATTAAATTATTATTTTTATCTAATATTATGCATCCTACTGACGGATTAGGATAACATAAACCCAACCCTTTTTTTGCAAGAGATAATGCACTTCTCATTGCCACATTTAATTGCATATCTAAAAATTCCTTTTACTAATCTTTAGAAAAATCTTTCTTTAAACCTCCAACAAATTTTTCAAAGTCTCTAGCTTCTCTAAAATTCCTATAAACACTAGCAAATCTTACGTAAGCAACTTGATCAATTTCAGATAATGTGTCCATAACCATTTCGCCTATATCACTACTTAATATTTCACTTTCTCCAGAAGACTCTAATCTCCTTACAATACCTGTTATCATTTTTTCAACTCTTTCTGTCTCTACTGGTCTTTTTCGAAAAGCTATCATTACAGAACGAGCAAGTTTATCCCTATCAAACTCCACCCTTTTTCCATCTCTTTTTTTAACCATTAAATCTCTTAATTGCACTCTCTCAAATGTAGTGAAACGGGCTGCACATTGAGGGCAGGAGCGTCTTCTTCTAATAACAGCATTATCTTCTGTTGGACGAGAATCTTTTACTTGAGTATCTAACTCATTACAATAAGGGCATCTCATAAAAATATCCTTTAGTAGTTTAAATTATTCTAATTATAACTTAAAGACGAATAAAGAGGAAATTCTTTACATAAAGATATCACTTGTTTCTTTACTTCAGATTCCACTAAACTAATATTATCATCATTTTGAGCTATAGCCTTTAAAATTTTGCCAATTAATTTCCCTATCTTTACCATTTCTTTTTCTTTAAAACCTCTAGTTGTAATTGCAGGAGTTCCTATTCTTAAACCTGAAGTTATAAAAGGTTTTTGAGTATCAAAAGGAACTGCATTTTTATTACATGTTATTCCGGCTCTATCTAAACTTTCTTCAGACGTTTTTCCTGTAATATTAAATGGCCTTAAATCACATAAAATTACATGGCTATCTGTTCCACCTGAAACTATTTTTAAACCTTGGTTTTCTAATTCATTAGCTAGAACTTTTGCATTTATAATTATCTGTTTGATATACTCTTTAAAATCAGGTTTTAAAGCTTCTCCAAATGCTGCAGCTTTTGCAGCAATTACATGCATTAAAGGCCCTCCTTGAATACCTGGAAATATTGCTTTATCAAATAGCTTTCCTAATTCTAGATCATTACTTAAAATCATTCCACCTCTAGGTCCTCTTAAAGTTTTATGTGTCGTAGTAGTTACAACGTGAGCGTATTCAATTGGGTTTGGATATTCACCAGCAGCAATTAAACCTGAGTAATGAGCTATATCGGCAAGAAAGTATGCCCCAACTTTATCAGCAATAATTCTTATTTTTTCAAAATCTATGTGTCTAGAATATGCAGATGCACCTGCTATTATTAATTTAGGTTTTTCTTCTATTGCTAATTTTTCAAGACCATAATAATCAATTATTCCATCATCTTTATTTACACCATATTGAATAGATTTAAACCATTTTCCTGATTGGTTAGGTTTAGCGCCATGTGTTAAATGTCCTCCTGCTGCTAAAGACATACCTAAAATAGTATCGCCAGGATTAAGTAATGCCATAAAAACAGCTTGATTTGCTTGTGAACCTGAGTTTGGTTGAACATTAGCCCATTGACATGAAAACAATTTACAAGCCCTTTTAATAGCTAAGTCTTCTGCATGATCAACAAATTCACAACCTCCATAATATCTTTTACCAGGATAACCCTCTGCATATTTATTTGTTAATACTGATCCCTGAATATTAAGAACTGATTTACTTACAAAATTTTCTGATGCTATTAATTCTATAGAGTTTTGTTGCCTGTATAATTCATTCTGCATAGCCGATAATAATTCCTGGTCTTCAAAACTTTCATTTACATCGGTACTGCTGGAATTAAAAAAGTCAGAATTATTTATTGTGCTCATTTATTGATTCCTTATTAAGAAAATTAACCAAGTTTATTAACCCTTCTTTCATGCCTTCCTCCTTCAAAAGTCTCCTTAAAAAAAGTATCTATTATACCTGAAGATTTATTCATGGTAATAAACCTTCCTGCTAATACAAGTATATTTGCATTATTATGATTTCTAGATAATTTTGCAATTTCTTCACTATTACAGAGTGCAGCTCTTATGCCAGGCAATCTATTTAAAGCAATACTAATTCCTATTCCACTCCCACATATAGCAATACCTAACGCATTTTTATTTTCTAATACAAATTTACCTAAAATTTTTCCATAATCTGGATAATCTACTGACTCATTACTAAAAGGGCCCAAATCTATGATATTATAACTATTCTCTTTCAAATAAGACTTTATCTTTTCTTTTAATTCAAATCCAGCGTGATCAGAAGCTAATGCATAAGTATTTAAGACTTGTTTTTGCAATAAAAAACCCTTCTATCTATCATTCCAAAAAAAATAAAAAACTTTACTCTTAATTATATATAATCCAAAAAAAAGAATTTAATAGTTAATTATTATCAGTTCTCTTTATTTTTCCTTCAGCTAAATCAGACAAATAATTATTTACTTCATTTCTAACTACTGATGCTAAAAAATAAACTCCAACTAAATTAGCAACAGACATTAAAAATATCATAGAATCTGATAAATTTAAAAC
>PTKH01000045.1 GCA_002937655.1 Alphaproteobacteria bacterium MarineAlpha9_Bin3
ACATAAGTGTCGGTAACATTTTCATTCATTTAATTCAATATATTATAAGAAGGTTTTTTATTATGGAAACAAATACTCAAAAAAATCAAGAAGGAAAAATGGTTAAAGTTTCATGCTCAGGAGGTGAGGGTGGTGATGGTCATCCAAAAATTTACTTAACAATTGGTGCAAATAAGCAAACTATTTCTTGTCCATATTGCGGAAAAGTATTTAAAAAGTCTTCCTTATCTTAATAAATTTTAGAGATATCAAAACCCCTATAAAAGCTAAAAAAGAAGAAAATAAAAATGATTTATCATAAAATAATCTGTATAAATCTCCGGATATTGAAATAGATATTGCTAAGAATGCTCCCATAGAAATAGCTGAATATAAAGCTTGGCTTTTTGCTTGAGCTCTTGAAGGCATAACTTCTGAAATAAAATTGATTGCAGCAAGATGAGTAAGACCAAATGTAAATGCATGGAGTATCTGTATTGATGCAATAAATAACACATTATCTGCAAATGCCATCAGTGCCCATCTTATAATGGCAATTATACCTGCTAGGATTAAAAAATTTTTAGGAGATGTATAATTTTTAAATTTATAAAAATAAGCTAAAAGAATAATTTCAAAAATAACACCTTCTGCCCATAAAGCGCCAATAATGGTTTCTGATATACCAATACTTTTCCAATAAATTGTCGAGAAACCGTAATATAAACCGTGACTGCTTTGAATAGCGCCGCAAGCTAGTAAAAATGGAAAAAAATTTCTATTTTTTAATAGAGCATAAGTGCTAATATTTTTTCTTGCAGGTAAAGAAGTAATTGTTGGCATAAATATTACAGATATAAATAAAAATAATGCACCAGTTGTCATTAATATTGGTACATATTTTAAGCCATATCTTTCTATTATAATACCTCCAAAAAAGGCAGCTATAATAAAAGATACAGAACCCCATAATCTAGTATTTCCATAGTCAAAATTATGTTTTTTAATGGCAGTAGTTGTTAGGCTTTCAGTTAATGGCATCAATGGAGCAAATAATGCCCAACTTATTATTGCTATGAAGGCAATTAAATAGAGAGAATTAAAAATATTTAATGAAAACAACACAACCGAAGAAAAGAATGCTAAATAAAGCATTGGTATTTTTCTGTTTCCATATTTATCTCCCAGACCAGCAAAAAAAGGGTTTGCAAATAATTTTGTTAAAACAGAAGCTGCTAAAATTATAGCAATATACCTTTCTGTGAAGCCTTTTGAAGATAGCCATAAAGGAAAAAAAGGAGCATTTATTCCAATAACCATAAATATTGAAAAATAAACTAAAGAAAATTTTGCTGATATATTTTTAAAAAACATTATATGCAAATAGCAATATTTTCTTTTATTTAGCAAGTTAAAATTAATAATGAGTTATAGAATTTTAATTCATTAAATGATAATTTAATATAATAGGAAGATATTTATGATAACTGAAGATAAAGAAAGCTCGGAAAAAAAATCATTAACTTTGGTTGATGGGTCAGGTTTCATTTTTAGAGCTTATTATGCCCTTCCCCCTTTAACAAGAAAAGATGGAACTCCTATTAATGCTGTAATGGGTTATTGTAATATGATTTGGCGTCTTATCGCGGAGACGAAAACAGACTCTTTAGCAGTAATATTTGATACTGCATCAAAGTCTTTTAGAAATAAGATATTTGAAGATTATAAAGCTAATAGATCTGATGCACCAGAAGACTTAATACCTCAGTTTTCATTAATAAGAGAAGCTACAGAGGCTTTTAATATTCCATATATAGAATTAAAAGGTTTTGAAGCTGACGATATAATAGCTACATATGCTAATCAAGCATCTAAAGCTGGCTGGAAAGTGGACATTATTTCATCAGATAAGGATCTTATGCAATTAGTTAATGATAATGTAAAAATGATTGATCCAATGAAAATGGTGAATATTGGAAAAGAAGAAGTTTTTAAAAAATTTGGTGTTTATCCTAATAAAGTAATTGACGTTCAGGCATTGGCTGGAGACAGTACGGACAATATTCCTGGTATTCCTGGTATAGGAATTAAAACTGCTGCTGAATTAATAAATGAATATGGTGATTTGAATTCCTTGCTAAATAGGGCTTCAGAAATTAAACAGCCTAAGAGAAGAGAAAATTTAATTAATTTTTCAGATTTAGCTAGAATCAGTATGAAATTAGTTAAATTAGATGATGAAATTAAAGATATTGAAAGCTTTCATAATTTTCAAAGAAGAGATATTGATATAAAAAAACTTAAAACTTTTTTAGTAACACAAGGTTTTAATAGTTTAATCGGAAGATTGCCTGATGAAGATAATTTTATTGACACTAAAAGTGCTTATATTGCTTTACCAGAGGATAAAAATCAAAAAAATGATACAAAAAAAATAATAAATACATATCAGCTTGTAACTGATGAGAATATACTATTAAGTTGGATTAAGAATATTGAGAACAAAGGTATAGTTTCTGTAGATACTGAAACAACTTCTATAGATGCAGTATCTGCTCAATTGGTAGGAATTTCTTTAGCTATAGAACCTGGTAATGCCATTTATATTCCCTTAAATCATAAATCTAAAGAGAGTGCTCACAATAGAAAGAACATAAAACAATTAGATACAGATCTAGTTCTATCCATTCTTAAGCCTATAATGGAGAACCCTAGTATTATTAAAATAGGTCAAAATATTAAATATGATATGACTATATTATTTAATGCGGGGAATATAAATATTCATCCTTATCATGATACAATGCTTATGTCATTTGCTTTAGATGCTGGCAAACGTTCTGGTCATGGAATGGACTCTCTATCTAAAACTCATCTGGATATTAATCCTATTAGTTATTCCGAAATAACCGGAAAAGGAAAAGATCAAATAACGTTTGACTATGTAGAATTAGACGTTGCAATGGAATATGCAGCTCAAGATGCTGATATTACTCTTCGTTTATATAAATTTTTGAAAGATAGGTTAGTTAGAGAAAATATGGTTTCTCTATATGAGACGATAGAAAGGCCTTTACCTAAAGTTATTGCAAATATGGAGAGGAATGGAGTAGGAATTGATCCTATTTATCTAAAAAACCTAAGCAACAAATTTTTAATAAAGATGAGACCCATTCAGGAAAATATTTTTAAGTTAGCAGGTGAAGAATTTAATATATCTTCACCAAAACAATTAGGAGAGATCTTATATAATAAACTAGGGCTTAAAGGAGGAAAAAAAGGAAAATCTGGCTTATATTCTACTTCTGCAGCAGTTCTAGAAAAATTAAGCCAAGAAGGCAATAATATATGTGAGTTAATTTTAAATTGGAGAGCTTTGCAAAAATTAAAGAGTACATACTCGGATGCTTTGGTTGAGCAAATAAATCCGTCCACTAAAAGGGTGCATACCCATTTTCAAATGACAGGTGCCATGACAGGAAGATTCTCCTCTAGTAACCCTAACTTACAAAATATACCAATAAAATCGGAAGATGGAAGAGCCATAAGAAGAGCCTTTATAGCTCAAAAAGGTATGAAGATAATTGCCTGTGATTATTCACAAATTGAATTAAGGCTATTGGCTGAAGTAGCTGATATAGAGCCGCTTATTAAAGCATTTAAAAATAATATAGATATCCATACACTTACAGCATCTCAAGTTTTTATGGTAAATACAGATAAAGTTACTAGTGATATGAGAAGAAATGCAAAAACGATTAATTTTGGAATAATATATGGACAAAGTGCCTTTGGATTGGCTAAACAATTAAATATTAGCAGAACTGAGGCAAGAGAGTATATTGAACTTTATTTTAAGCAATATCCAGGTATAAAAAAATATATGGAAAGCACACAAGATTTTGCAAGAAAAAATGGTTTTGTTGAAACAATATATGGAAGAAGATGTTACATTCCTGGTATAAATGATAAAAATCCTATGATAAGATCAGGGGCTGAAAGGCAAGCTATAAATGCCCCCTTACAAGGAGCGGCAGCAGACATAATTAAGAGAGCTATGAAAAACTTTCCTGAAATTTTAATTAATAAAAATATTAATGCTAAATTAATACTTCAGGTCCATGATGAGCTAATATTTGAATGTTCTGAGTCTGATGTGAATGATTTAATTTCATTAGTAAAAACTAAAATGATTAATGCCCCTAAACCTGGCTTTAAGATGAAAGTTCCTCTAGAAGTAGAAATAGGTATAGGAGATAATTGGGATGAAGCTCATTAACTTTTTTTATTTAATTAATCTCAATAAATGTGTATGATGTATTTTTTTAATTTAGGAGAATAATATGGCGGCCGATACAAAACTTTTTAGTCCTATTAAAATCAGAGGTATAACTATTCCAAATAGAATTGTTTTATCACCATTATGTATGTATTCAGCAAATCATGGTATGGCTTCAGATTGGCAATTTGCACATTTAAGTACTTTTGCTAGAGGAAAGACAGGTTTAATATTTGCAGAAGCAACAGCGGTAGAGGCGAGAGGTAGAATCACTCCAGGTTGCCTGGGTATATGGACTGATGAACAAGCTGATGCGTTAAAACCTATAACATCTTTTATAGATAGAATGGGATGTATTCCAGCAATGCAATTAGCCCATGCAGGTAGAAAGGCAGGTACAAAAACTCCTTGGAATGGAGGTACGCCTTTAGATGATGAGGACAGAAAAGCAGGTAATCCATCATGGGATATTATAGCTCCATCAGATATTCCTGTTGCGGAAGGGTGGGTAATTCCTAAAGCAATGGATTCTAATGATATATCTGAAATAATACAAGCTTTTGCAGATGCTGCAGCAAGAGCCATAAAAGCTGGATTTAAAGTTATTGAAATTCATTCTGCGCATGGTTATTTACTCCATAGTTTCCTGTCGCCACTGGCTAATAAAAGAAATGATGAATATGGTGGAGATATACATGGTAGAATGAAGTTATTAATTCAAGTAGTTGATGCAGTAAGAAAAGTCATACCTGAAGACACACCTTTGTTTTGTAGAATATCAGCAGTTGATGGTTTAGAAAATGGATGGGAAATAGATGACTCAGTTGTTTTAGCAAAAAAGTTAAAAGAGCATGGTGTAGATGTTGTTGATTGTTCTGCAGGAGGTATTTCCGGAGCACCTTTATTTAGATCTAATAAAGATGGTAAACCAATGAAAACTAATATGGATAGAGGCCCTGGTTTTCAAGTACCTTATTCAGATAAGGTTAAAAATGAAGCTGATATTAAAACAATGGCGGTTGGAGTTATTGTTGATCCTAATCAGGCTGAAGAAATATTACAAAGTAGTAAAGCTGATTTAATAGCTGTTGGAAGAGAATTAATGTATAATCCTTTTTGGTCTTTACATGCCGCACAAGCTTTAAATGCAGATCCTGAATTTTCTATGTGGCCTGAACAATATAAATGGGGCGTAAACAGAAGAGGAAAATTAGCTGAATTTAAAGGTGTTAGAGATGGAACATAGATTACAATAAAAAAATTTTTATGCTAAGGGCAAGGGTATGTATATATTTTATGAACTTTCTCTATCTCAGTTATTATTTCCTCACTTAATGTACAATTTATAGAGTTTATATTTTCTTCTAATTGTGAAATAGAAGTTGCTCCGATAATATTTGAGGTAACAAAATTTTGCTTTGTAACAAAATTAATAGCCATCTGAGTTAAATTCAAATCATATTTTAAAGCTATTTTTTGGTATTCTATTACTGCATTTTCAGCATGTTTATTTATATATCTAGTTCTCAATCTCTCAAAAAGAGTCATTCTGGCATTTTCTGGTTTTTTACCATTTAAATATTTACCACTTAATACTCCTCCAGCTAAAGGAGAATATGGAAGAAGACCTACTTCCTCATTTATAGCAATTTCTGATAACCCAGCTTCAAAAGACCTATTTAATAAACTGTATGGGTTTTGAATTGATACTACTCTTGGCAAATTTAATTCTTTTGCAGCTGATACAAATTTCATTACGCCCCAAGGTGTTTCATTTGAAAGACCTATATAACGAATTAACCCTTTATCTACTGCTTTTGCAAGAGCTTCTAATGTTGTTTCAATTTTTATGTCATCTTCTCTTGGATTATGAATATATCCTAGTTGCCCAAAACTATTTACAGGTCTCTCTGGCCAATGAATTTGATATAAATCTATATAGTCTGTTTGAAGCCTTTTTAGACTGTGTTCTATAGCTTCAAATATATGTTCTTCATTTAGTCTAGGCCCTTTTCTAATCCAATTTAGCCCTGGTGGACCAGAAGGAACATTAGAAGTTCTTCCTGCAATTTTTGTAGCTAATATAACTTTAGACCTATCTTGGTTTTTTAACCATGTGCCAATATATTTTTCAGTTAATCCATAAGTCTCTTCTTTAGGAGGAACAGAATACATTTCAGCTGTATCAATAAAGTTTATACCTCTTTCTTTTGCAAAGTTTAACTGTTCATGAGCCTCGCTTTCACTATTTTGTTGACCCCAAGTCATAGTTCCTAGACAAATTTCTGAAACTAAAATATCTGTTTTCCCTAAATTATTTTTTTTCAAATCAAAATCCTTTTAATGTATTTTATAGTATAATTTTATTTTTCAGCTATAATTATTATGATTTTTATGTTAAGTCATCTTTTTTTTTATTAAAGGCTTTAAAATGAAAAACGAAAATATAGGTATTACTCTTCATCAGTTAAAAATTTTTTGGACTGTTGCACAAGCTTCGTCTTTTACAAAGGCTAGTAAGATATTAGGTTTGGCCCAACCATCACTCTCTCAGCAAATTTCTAAATTAGAGGATGAAGTGGGCTCACTTTTATTTAAAAGAGGTAGGTCTAAAATGAGTCTTACAGAGGCAGGACTTTTTCTTCAAAGACGTTCAGAAATTGTTTTATCAGGAGTTGAAGAAACTATGGTTGGTTTGCGCCAGTTTGGGAGTGGACAAAAAGGTTTAATTTCAGTTGGCTTATTATCTTCTGTTGCAAGAAACTTATTGCCAGCTGCTTCTGAAAAATTATCAAAGAAATTCCCTGATATAGAATTAGACATCTTAGAAATTTCTCCTGCAGAAGCAATCGACCTTTTATATGGCAGACAATTATCTGTTGCAGTATTGGCAGAGGATTCCATAGCTAAAAGTATTTTATCATTCAGTAAATCTTATTTATTTGAGGATCCTTACGTCTTAGCAGTCCCAAAAAATATATCTTTAGAGAATATTAAGAATTTAGATGATTTAAAAAAATCAAAAGAAAGTAGAGTTTTAAATAATATTATTCAATTTGAGTTTGGTAATCAGCATAAAAAGAGAATAGAAGAGTGGTTTACTAGTGTGCTGCCTGATTCTAGAGTTTTCGCTAAAACAAGAACATATGAAGTAGCTCTTTCAATGGTTCAGTCGGGAAGAGGAGTTGCAATAGTTCCAGCATTAGCAGCTAGACTTGGAGGTAAAAAAATAGATTTCGATGTAAATTTATATAAGACTAATTTACCACAAAGAAAAATTATTTCTCTTATTCCCTCTCAATATGTTAGAATTGAACCATATAAATCATTTATTGATGCTTTAGTAGAAACTGGAAAAAACATGAAATTACCTAAAGCACGAGCTGTTCCTATTATATTAGAATCGTTAAGCGTTTAATTCTTATTATAGGATATACCAATTTCTCTTATAGGTTTGTCAATAAAAAAATAAGTGTATATTAAATCATATTTAATTTTAAAAAGGGATTAATAAAATGTGGAAATCACCAGTTGTAAAAGAAGTAGCAGTAGGTTTAGAAATTAACTGTTATGCTTGTGCAGAAATTTAATTAAATTTATTTTTTTGTAATAAAAGCCGGCTTTTAGCCGGCTTTTTTTTTATGAATTTTTAAGCCCTTTAACCCAAAAAATAAGAGGTGAAACTATAAAGGCGATAATAGCCATGATTATCATTATTTGGTTAAAAGCCATAGCACTAGCTTCTTCAATACCAATTTTGTGAAGAATCTCAGAAGTCATTTTAATTTTTTCAGGTGAATTACTCAAATATTTTGGAATAAAGTTATTAAGCTTATTAAAGAATATTTCTGAGCGATTTATAGCGCCTGAAGTGAAATTAACTATTTCCACATAATTTTCTGTTATTTTATGCTCAAAAAGTGTATTTGAAGCTGCAATGCCTATAGCTGATCCTACTCTGTTCATTAATGAATAAAGACCGCTTCCATCTTTTACTTTATTTATGGGCAAATAGCCTATAGATAAAAGTACTAAAGGTAGAAAACATAATTGAGCAGATAAGCCTTTAATAATTTGAGGCCATATAATTTCATTTGGTCCTACTTCGGATATCATGAATCCTTGAAACCATGAGCCAGCAGCTAGCATTATAAAGCCCATAAAAGCTACAGTCCGTCTGTTAAAAATTTTAAATAGATATAGAGCTAAAATTCCAGAAGCAACTTGTGCTGCACCCATTATATATACCATAGAAGCGATAGTTGTTCCATCTAGGCCTCTTACCCTTGCTATATATACTGGTAATATATATTGGTTACCAAAAATAACTATTGCCCAAATAAATACTAATATTGTACAAATTAGAAAATTTCTATTAGCAAAAATTCTTAAGTCAACTATTGGATTATCAGTTGAGAGTTCTCTAATAATAAAAAGTAGAAAACTTATTAAGCATATAATTGATAAAATACAAATAAGATTTGATTCAAACCAATACTCTCTTCTTCCTTCTTCAAGAACTGCTAAACCAGTCCCTAAAAAAAGTCCTGCTAACAAGATTCCTAGAAAGTCAATTTTATTCCATAAATACTCCTTCTCATCAAAGCTTGCTAATTTAAAAACAACTATACCTATTGCTAGTGAAAAAGGCACATTAGCAAAAAATACGTAACGCCAACCTATTTCGTCTCCAATCCATCCACCCATATGCGGTCCTAATGCAGATGCTGCAGTAGCAACAACTCCTGTTATTATTGCTACAAACTGTTGTTCTTTCTTTGGAAAAATAGTAAATAAGGTTGAGAACATGGCGGGCATCATGCCTCCACCAAAGAATCCTTGAAAAACTCTGAAAAATATCATTGACTCTATAGACCAAGCTAAACCACATAATATTGAAGAAAAAGTAAAGCCTATGGAACACATAGTAAAAAAAATTCTGGTAGACATTGCTCTGGTTAACCATCCTGAGAGTGGAAGCATAATTACTTCCGCAATTAAAAATGATGTTGCCACCCAACTTATTTGGTCAGGAGCTGCTCCAAGCCCTCCTTGAATATGTCTGTAGGCAGCGCCTATGTTTTGAACGCTTATCAAACTAAAAAACATTCCTAGCGTCATAAACCAAAAGGCAATTTTATTTTTACCATTCTTAGAAATAGATATTATTTTATTTATCCTTCATTAATATATAAATTATTAGAGTATAAATATTAATTATAAACTTCAATTAACTAATTAATTTAGAAGTATAATCTATATTATTCTTTAGTTTCTATTGAAGCATAAACGGATAAACCAGGAACAATTCTACCTAACATATTTTCAGGTATTTTAAATGTTATTTTTACTGGAACTCTCTGAACAACTTTAACAAAATTTCCTGATGCATTCTGAGGAGGTAAAAGACTAAAAGAAGCAGAAGATGCAGGAGAAATAGAATGAACTTTTCCAATTATAGGATTATTTTTAAAAGCATCAAAATGTAATTTTGCTTTTTGGCCAACTTTAATATTTTCTACTTGTGTTTCTTTATAATTAGCTATTACCCAAATATCATGAACTGGAACTATTGCCATCAATGGCCAACCGTCTTCCACATATAAACCTGGCTCTGCAATTCTATTTGCTACAACTCCATCAATAGGGGCATAAATTTTAGTTGATTGTAAATCAACTTTAGCCATGTTTAGTTCTGCCTTAGATTTTTCATAATCAGCCTGAGCTATTTTTAGTTCAGCCTCAGATTTTTTTACTTCAGCTATTAATTCATTTTGTAAGGAGTTTATTTTTTCTTTTTCAGTTGCTAAAACTTCTAGCTGATTTTTGACAGAATTTGTTTTTGAATTTGCAGAATCTAATTTATGGGATGTAGTTTTAACTTTTGCTAGTGCTTCATCAAGCTTTGCTCTTGAAATTGAGTTTTTTTCAAATAATTTTTTTATTCTTGTTAAGTTTTTATCTGCTAATTCAAGTTCACTAGAGTAAGATTGAGCTATAAAATTATAGCTATTAATTTCACTTTTTACTAATTTTATATTTGCATTAATATTGTTAAATGAAGATTCAATCGTAACAATTTTAGTTTTTGCAGCTTCTATTTTTGCTTTTGCAGCTTCTATTTTTGCTTTTGCAGCTTCTAAAGCTGCATTTAAGGAGTCAACTTTATTTTGGTAAGGCTCTGGATCTAGCACTACTAATAGTTCGTTTTGTTTAACTACGGCATTTGTAAGAGCGGGAACTTCTAAAACATAGCTTGAAACTCTTGATGACATAGTAGTGATTGATGATCTAACGTATGCGTTATCAGTTGATACAATACTTTTATTAGTATTCCACCACTCTAATCCAAATATAGTCAAAAAAGCTATAGTTATTATAGAAATAAAAACTACAGTAAGCTTCTTAAATTTCATTTATAATCCCACAATGCTATTTTTTTTAATGGTATAGCTATAAACTTAATATCAATTAAATCAAGGATTTAAAGGTCTTTCTATGGTTTAATAGGTATGTTATTTTTGCATGGCTTTCAAAAATCATATTTTTAAATGGTGGAGCCGAGGGGGGTCGAACCCCTGACCTCTTGACTGCCAGCCAAGCGCTCTCCCAACTGAGCTACGGCCCC
>PTKH01000046.1 GCA_002937655.1 Alphaproteobacteria bacterium MarineAlpha9_Bin3
TTACAAATATATTTAATGTTACAGAAGGAATGATGGGAGACGGAAAAACTACTGGTTGGAAAAATAAAAATTTACCTCTGGTTAAATGTAACGAAGAGTGTGAATAAAATATAATTTATATTGAATTAGATTTTAATATAGATACATTAAAAAAAAATTTATTATTAAAGGAGGTACTAATAATGATTAAATTTTTGATAAAGCCTATTACTATAATATTTGTATTAATATACTTTAGTTCTGCTCAAGCAGGCGATGCAGAAAAAGGGAAAAAAATTTTTAATAAATGTAAAGCATGTCATGGTGTTGATGAAGGTGGAAAAAATAAATTAGGACCTAATTTATGGAATATTGTAGGCGCTCCTATAGCTGCAGTAGAGGGTTATAAATATTCAAAGGCTTTGATTGCCTATGCCGGAGAAGCAGGAAACTGGAATGAAGAGAACTTGGATGCATGGTTAAAAAAGCCAAAGAATTTAGTAAGAAAAACGAAAATGATATTTCCAGGGCTGAAGAAAGATGAAGCTAGAGAAAATTTAATTGCGTATCTTAAAGCTAATGGAAATAATTAACAGAAGGCATATATATGGAACTAGAAGGTAAATATTTAATACCAGCTCCAAAACAGAAAGTTTGGGAAGAGTTAAATAATCCTGAAGCGCTTAAAAATGCAATAAAGGGATGTGAGACTTTAGATAAAATTTCAGACAACGAGTTTACAGCTAAAGTAAAGGCTAAAATAGGCCCGGTATCTGCAGTTTTTAATGGCTCAGTATCTTTAACAGAGATAAATGCTCCAAATAGTTATGTAATATCTGGTCAAGGTAAAGGAGGAGCAGCTGGATTTGCAAAAGGAAATGTGAAAATTATCCTTTCTGAAGATACAGATAAGAATAAAACGAATTTGATTTACACCGGTAATGCACAAGTTGGAGGAAAACTAGCTCAAGTTGGATCTCGTTTAATTGGAGGTGTAATTAAAAATACAGCTGATGATTTCTTCAAAACTTTTAATGATAATATAATGATTAAAGAAGATACTGACTCAGCGTCTAATGAACCTATTATAAAAGATAATAAAAAGAAAAAACCTAGTATCCCATATTGGATCTGGCTTTCAGCATTAATAATAGTAATGGCAATAATATTAGCATTTTTTACTTAAAAAAATAAATATATTCATATATTATTTATCTGATATTATAGATAGCATAATATGGAGGTAAAATTATGCATGAAATTTCAGTTAAAATCACAATTAATCAAAAAGATTATGAAAGAAATATTCAGCCAAATACACTTTTAGTAGATTTTTTAAGAGAAGAACTTGGTCTAACAGGAACTCATGTTGGTTGCGATACTAGTCAATGTGGTGCATGCATGGTGTTACATAATAAATCAGCCATTAAATCTTGCTCTATACTAGTTGCACAATTAAATAAACAAGAAATAACAACAATAGAAAACCTACAAAAAGATAACGAATTACATCCAATGCAAAATGCGTTTAGAAATAATCATGGATTGCAATGCGGTTTTTGTACACCAGGAATGATCATGTCAGCTATTTCTCTCGTAAATGAGAATAGCAACCCTTCTGAAAAAGATATTAGAAAATATTTAGAAGGAAATTTATGCAGATGTACAGGGTACCAAAATATAATAAAATCCATTGAAGAAGGAGCTAAAGATATGAAAGAACCAAGGATTACAAATGTATAACTTTAATTTTCATTCTCCAGGCACCTTAGATGAGGCAATAAATTTATATAATAATAGTGAAGATCCAAAGTTTTTAGCTGGCGGAATGACTTTATTAGCCTCAATGAAACAAAGATTAATATCACCTAGCGATCTTATTGATTTAAGAAATATATCAAATTTATCAGAAGTTAGTTTAAATGATAAAGTTCTTAAAATTGGATCACTTTGTTCTCATTTCAAACTATCTAGAAATGAGATAATAAATGATAAAATAAAAAATTTAGCAAAATTAGCAGATGGCATTGGAGACCCCGCAGTTAGAAAAATGGGAACTATTGGAGGATCAATTGCAAATTCTGACCCTGCTGCTGACTGGCCAGCAGCAATTTTAGCATTAAAATCTCAAATAATAACTAATAGTAGAATAATTTCAAATAAAGATTTTTTTACAGGTATGTTTGAAACTTTGCTTGAAGATAATGAAATAATTACTTCTATTGAGATAGAAATACCTGACTATTTTAACTATAAAAAGTTACCTAATCCTGCAAGTAGATACGCTATAGTAGGAGTAGCAATAGCAAAATACGGCAATAATGTTAATGTTGCGATATCTGGAGCATCACATACTCCATTTATTGCTGAGACTATTAGTGATTATTTATCTAATAATTTTTCTAATGATTTTCCAGAGAAAACAATTGCTAAAGATGACCTTAATGAAGATATACATGCATCAGCGGAATATAGAGTTAACTTGATAGATGTTCTTACAAAACAAATAATAAATGAAAGTTAATATAATAAATTATAGGAACAAGCTATGAAACAATTTGATGATATATTAAATAAAGCAAAACTTTGGAGAAAAAAAAATAAATCTGTAGCCTTAGCAACAGTAATATCAACATGGGGTTCAAGCCCTAGGCCAGTAGGCAGTCAAATGGTTATAAGCGAAGATCTAGATATATTTGGATCAGTATCTGGAGGTTGCATAGAAAGCTCTGTAATTATAGCTGCAAAAGAAACTATGAAAACTGGTAAACCCAAATTACTCAAATATGGTGTTAGTAACTCAGAAGCATGGGAAGCAGGACTAACTTGTGGAGGAAAAGTCCAAGTTTTTGTTGAAAAGATTGGGGATAATGATTGAAAGACAAAACATTAAATCTAATTCTTTCAGAAAAAAGTAAAAGAAAAACAGTTATAGTAGCTACTGAAATTAACAGCGGTAAACAAGTTATAATTAATGAAACTATAAATTCTGACATTAATAATAAAATCTTAATAGCCATAAGAAATAATATTATTCATGGAAAATCAGAAGTTGTAGAAATTGAGAAAAAAAAATGGTTTATAAATATTTCATTACCTCCATTAAGGTTAATAACAGTAGGAGCTGTACATATTGCACAACCACTTGCGGAGGTGGCTACAATTTGTGGTTATGAAGTAATAATTATAGACCCTAGAGCTGCTTTTGGAAATAACCAAAGATTTCCTGATATAAAAATAATAAATGATTGGCCAGAAGTAGCGCTAAATGATTTACAGTTAGATAATAGAACAGCAGTAGTTACATTAACGCATGATCCTAAATTAGATGACTCAGCACTTAATGCAGCACTTAAAAGTGATGTTTTTTATATAGGCTCCTTAGGATCCAAAAAAACTCATAATGCTAGAATACAGCGACTTAAAATTGCTAATTTTACTGACGCAGAAATAAGTAAGATTCATGGACCCGTAGGACTTAGTATAGGAGCAAAGTCACCTCAAGAAATTGCTATATCTATAATTTCAGAAATTATATCGAATCGAAATAATTTTGAAAATAATGAGGATAATTAAATATGTACTTTGGAGATATTAAAGTTAAAGATAGTTTAAATTGCATTCTTGCTCATACCATAAAAATCAATAATAAAACTATTAAAAAAGGTACAGTTATATCAAAAAATGTACAAAATTATTTCATTGAAAATAAAATTAAAACTATAGTCGGTGCCAAACTAGACAAAAATGATATTCATGAAGATGAAGCAGCCAATAAAATAGCAAATTTATTTAAAAATACCTCAATTGCGATAGAAAAAGCTTATACTGGCCGAGCTAATATTCTTGCAAGTAGGTCGGGTCTATTAATAATCAATAAAGATATTATTAATAAATTTAATATGATTCATGATGATGTAACAATCGCAACTTTAAATAATAATTCGACCGTTAAAAAAGGAGAAATGATTGCAACTATCAAAATAATTTCATTTTCTGTAAAATCATTTTTTATAATTAAAATCCAAAAATTACTTTGTAATAAAGTTTTTAATATTAAGCCCTATAATCACAAAAAATGTGCCTTAATTTTGACTCACTACAAAAAAGAAAATTTAAAATTAAATTCTATAAGTATTCAAAGGATTGAAGATAGGCTTAGTAATTTAAATAGTAGTTTAAATCATGTTAGTACATGTGAACATGAAGCTACAAATATTTCAAAATTAATAAATAATAGTTTAAAGAAAAAATTAGACTTGATAATGATTCTTGGATCCTCAGCAATAGTAGATATAAGAGATAAAATTCCTGAAGCCATTTTACTTTCTAAAGGTAAAATTATTAAGTTTGGAATGCCTGTAGATCCTGGTAATCTTCTTTTGATAGGTAAAATTAATCAAACTTACATCATTGGACTTCCTGGATGTGCTAGATCATCTAGTTTAAATGGATTTGATTGGGTATTGGAAAAAATTATATCTGAAACTCATATTAAAAAACAAGATATTTCAAATATGGGAGTTGGAGGTTTACTTAAAACCTTAAGTTTAAGAGCTAAGGTTAAGCATGAACCAAAAAACTATAATATATCAAGTATTATACTTGCTGCAGGCCAATCTAATAGAATGCAAAATATAAATAAATTATTAATAAAAATTAAAAACAAATCGATGATACAAAAAATTATTGAAAGTTCATTAGAATCTATGATAAATAATACTGTTGTAGTTCTAGGGCATGATAGTGAAAATTTGCTCAAATTATTAAATAATAAAAATATTACTACTATTATTAATAAGGAATATAAGAATGGGCAATCTTCTTCTTTACAAGCTGGTATATCAGCTTTGCCGGAAGATTGTGATGCAGCTATCATTCTATTAGCAGATATGCCTGATATTACTCCTAGTATAATAAATCAACTAATTGTAAATTATAATCCTTCTGAAAATAAATCCATTATTATTCCTACTTATAAGAATAAAAGAGGTAATCCAGTATTGATAGATAGAGAATTTTTTCCAGATATATTATTAATTAATGGTGATAAAGGAGCAAAAGATATTATTAAAGCAAATAAAAAATATATTAAGGAAATTCCGCAAAAAGAATCATTTGTATTAAAAGATATAGATACAAAAGAAGATTTAGCTAATTATAAAAATAAATAAGAAGGTTCTTATGACAATAAAAACAATAATATTCGATTTTGGTGGTGTAATTACAAATAGTCCAATTGAAGGTTTTAAGATATTAGAAGAAAAGCATGGGTATGATAAGGGAATTATTACTCAAATTAATATGAATAATTCAGATAACAATGCTTGGGCTAAAAGTGAAAGAGGTGAAATTGAGATAAATGAATTTCTTAGTGAATTTGAAAAAGAAGCTTTAGAAATTGGACAGAAAATAGATGCTAAAGAAATACTTAATCAATTATATGGTTCATTTAGAGAAAATATGATTAATCTTATTAAATTACTATCACTATCTAAAGAATATAAATTAATTTGCCTTACAAATGTTCTCAAGGGAGTAGATACATTTACTCCTAAAGAGAGGTTAAATGCTGTAAATCAAGTTATGTCTTATTTTGATAAAATATATGAAAGTTATAAATTAGGAATGAGAAAACCCGAGAATAGGATATATAAATATATATTAGATGACTTAAATATTAAAGCAGAAGAAACTGTATTTCTAGATGACCTAGGCATGAATCTTAAAACTGCAAGACAAATAGGTATTCAGACTATTAAAGTTGAAGAAGAAGCTACTGCAATAATTGAATTGAACCAAATATTAGAAAGGTAAATAATAATGAGTATGCCAAAAATACAATCCTTATCTCTTAAAGCTGCTAATATACCTTTAAATAGAGTTGTTGTTGGAAAAGTCGGAACATTTGAAAACTGGGCAGTAATTATTACCGAAATTACATGTAGTGATGGAACAGTAGGTAAAGGGTATATAGGACCTTATCTTGCAAATTATATGCCAGCAATTGCATCTACTATTAAAGAGTTATTTAAAAATATTGTGGATAGGGAGATATCTCCATATCAATTTTATAATGAAGTTATGAATTCAACTAGCTTAATGGGAAGATCAGGAATAGCAATTTATGCTCTTGCAGCATTAGATATATCATTATGGGATGCTAGTTCTAAAATGGCAAATGAACCATTATGTGTACATTTAGGTGGATCAGTTGGGCCAGTAAAGGCATACAATTCATGTGGTTTGTGGCTTGACAATAATACAAATGACTCTTTCGAAGAAGCTCAAAAATTAATAAACAAAGGTAACTTTGATATTTTAAAAATTAGATTAGGTAGGTCTAATATTGATCAAGATTTAAATGCTATTGAAGCAGTGAAAAAAGCATTAGGAAAAGATAATTTGCTACTATGTGATTTCAACCAAGGCTATAGTTTACCTGATGCTACACATTTTTTAAATATTTTAGATAATAAAGGATTATATTGGTTTGAAGAGCCTATAGATTATTATAATTATGATGGATATAAAGAATTAAGAAATAGAATGAAAACTCCAATAATATTAGGCGAAAATTTTCACGGTCCAGATGATGCCTTTAGAGCAATGGACCAAAAAATATGTGATTTCATAATGCCTGATCTAATGAGAATATGTGGTGTTAGTGGATGGATGCAAACTGCCTCAATAGCAGCAGCATATAGAATTAAAATGTCATCACACTTATTTCCAGAAGTATCTGCTCAATTAATGAGAGTTACCCCAACAGCACACTTGTGTGAATGGACAGATTGGGCTGAACCAATGCTAAAAGATCCGTACAAATTAAAAGATGGTAACTTAATTATTCCAGACATACCAGGGACTGGTATAGATTTTAAAGAAGATATTTTAGAAAAATATAAGATCAATATATAAAAATTATTTTTTTAATAATAGCTCATATTTATTTATAAATTTTTTATATTTTGGTTCAATTATAATTTTGCAGTATGGTTGACTCATATTATTATTAAAATAATTTTTATGATAATCTTCAGCCATATAAAATGGTTTTTCTGAATAAATTTTAGTTACTATAGGATCTTTAAAACTATTAAATATTTTTTCTATATAACTAGCTGCTTGTTTTTTTTGTTTTTCATTAGTATAAAATATAACTGACATGTACTGTGAGCCTATGTCATTTCCTTGTCCATCCACCTGTGTTGGATCATGTGTATCAAAAAATACTTCAAGTAAATTCATATATGATATTTTTTTACTATCAAAATTTATTTCAATAGCTTCAACATGACCTGTATTACCAGTACATATCATTTCATAAGTAGGATTTTCTATATTGCCTCCTATATAACCAGGACTTACAGAGTTTACTCCGTCTAATCGTAAAAAGTATGCTTCTGTGCACCAAAAACATCCCCCAGCGAATATTGCTCTTTCCATATTTAACCCTTTAATTAAGTTTTAAGAAGACCCTCTAATCTTTGTTTAATTAAAATTTCAGCATCACACATTATTCTATCTATCAATTCCTTCACTGTAGGTATATCATGTATTAATCCAGCAACCATGCCACATGACCATGCGCCTGCATCCATATCACCTTCTAACATTACTTTTGGATATACACCTGAAACTTCCTTAATTATATCCTCAAACTTAAGATGAGCTCCTAATTTTTCCTCTTTTTCTAAAATCTTTTCTACACCTTTATTATTTAAAACTCGTTCGGTATTTCTTAGTGGTCTCATGACTAGTCTAGTATCTAATTCACTAGCATTTAATATAGCTTGTTTAACATTATCGTGAACTGGAGCATCTTTTGTAGCAATGAACCTTGTACCCATGTTCATTCCTTCTGCGCCCATTGCTAAGGATGCTACTAAAGAACGAGCATCTGACATACCACCAGATGCAACAAAAGGTATTTTTAATTCTTCTGCGGCTCTTGGTAATAAAATCATATTAGGAATATCATCTTCACCAGGATGACCACCACATTCGAATCCATCTACTGATACCGCATCACAACCAATAGATTCAGCTTTTAATGAATGTCTAACAGTAGTACATTTATGAATGACTTTTATCCCATTTTCCTTAAGAAGAGGTAACCATTTAGAAGGATTATTTCCTGCTGTTTCTACAGCTTTTATTCCACCTTGTATTATAGCATCTATATACCCAGGATAATCTGGTGCTTCTACAACTGGTAAAAATGTTAAATTTACACCAATAGGCTTATCGGTCATTTCTCTACATTTTGAAATTTCTTTTGCTAATAATTCGGGTGTTTTTTGTGTTAATGCAGTAATAATTCCAAGTCCACCAGCATTAGATACAGCAGCTGCTAATTCGGCGAACCCTACGTAATGCATCCCACCTTGAATAATTGGATGCTCAATTCCAAACATTTCAGTAATACGAGTCTTCATTAATTTATTCCT
>PTKH01000047.1 GCA_002937655.1 Alphaproteobacteria bacterium MarineAlpha9_Bin3
ATATGTAATAATATGATTTTAGGTACAACAATGATTGCATTAGCAGAATCATTTACTATGGCTAAAAAATTAGGACTAGATCAAAAAACATTTTTTGATATTAGTTCTAAAGCTACGGGAATGTCTTGGGCAATGTTAAATCATTTACCAGTTGCTAATATTATTGAAACAGCTGCTGCAAATAATGATTTTAAACCTGGTTTTGCAGCTAATATGATGTTTAAAGATTTATCTTTAGCTCAATCTGCAGCTGACTCAGTAGGTATTAAAACACCTATCGGTATGGAAGCAATGAATATGTACAAAGAATTTACAAAAAAAGGAAATGGATTTTTAGATTACTCAGCAATAATAAAATTAATAGAGGAAACTAATTAATTAAAAAGAAGCGATGCCTGTTTGAGAACGTCCTAGTATTAATGCATGTATATCATGCGTGCCTTCATAGGTATTAACTGCCTCTAAGTTCATGACATGCCTAATTATATGATACTCATCACTTACTCCATTAGCTCCATGCATATCTCTAGATATGCGCGCTATTTCGAGCGCCTTTCCAGTACTATTTCTTTTTATTAATGATACCATATCAGGAGTTGATTTTCCTTCATCTTTTAATCTTCCTACCCTTAAGCTACCTTGTAGAGCTAAACTTATATCAGTTTGCATATCAGCTAGTTTTTTCTGTATGAGTTGATTAGCTGCTAGTGGTTTTCCAAACTGTTTTCTGTCTAATGTATATTGTAATGCAGCATGCCAACAAAATTCAGCAGCTCCTAACGCTCCCCAGGCTATTCCGTATCTTGCAGAATCTAGACATGAAAAAGGACCTTTAAAAGATTTAACTTCAGGAAGTTTATTTTCCTCTGGAACAAAAACATCTGATAAATGTATCATTCCAGTTGTAGAAGATCTTAAGGAAAATTTACCCTTAATACTTGGAGTTTCTAGTCCTTTAAAACCTCTTTCTACAATAAATCCTCTTAATATATTTTGTTCGTCTTTAGCCCAAATGATTAATATATCTGCAATAGGAGAATTTGTAATCCAATTTTTTGATCCATTTAGAATATATCCACCTTTAGTTGCAATTGCTTTAGTTTCCATGCTACCTGGATCTGAGCCATGATTGGGTTCAGTTAAACCAAAAGCACCTATGAACTCACCTGATGCCAGTTTTGGTAAAAAACGCTCCTTTTGTTCTTTTGATCCGAAAGTATATATAGGATGCATCACTAGACTTGATTGTACACTCATGCATGACCTATAACTAGAGTCTACTCTTTCAATTTCTCTTGCGATTAATCCGTAGGCAACATAAGAAACCCCTGGACAATCATAACCTTTAATAGTTGATCCAAGTAAACCTAATTCTCCCATCTCTTTGAATATATTTTTATCAAAGCTTTCGTTTCTATTATTATCTAAAACCCTTGTCATTAGTTTATTTTGTGCATAATTGGCAGCAGTATCCTTTATCATATTCTCTTCTTCAGTTAATTGGTCATTAAAAAGGAAAATATCAGACCATGAAGATCCCCTATAATCTTGTTTATTTAATTCTGTAAGTTTTTTATCGGTTACTGATGGCATTATTAATCCTTATCAATTTAAAGAAAAGCTATCTGCTATTTCTAGTAATTTTCTTAGTCGTATATTATTTAGAGCACTTGCGGAGATATAGTAGTACACATTATTAACTTTTTGAAGTCTAAGTACTAAATATAATTTAAAACCTCCTAATGGATACATACAATATAGTTGGTTAAATTGACCTTCGCTATTAAAGCCTTTATTGATACTGTCACAAAACCATTCTGGATTTAGTGTAGCTTTTTTTATAGTATCATCTATTTTAGGTACTGATGATCTTATGCTATCAAATAAAGTATCCCTAATTGGACTATCTGGTCCTCTAATCAGTCTTTCTACTTCTATAATATTATGTATCTCTTTATGTAATCTATCATAAAGCCAATTATCTGAACTAATATTATTATCTTTTAGTCTATATAAATTAAGCCAAGAATATTTACTAAAAATGTTCTCTTTAGGATTAATAGTTATTATGCCTATTAAAGAATCATTATAGTCGAGAACTAATGCTTTTTCTTCAAAATCATTAGAAAACATAAATTTTTCTTGGTAATCATTAGAAAAACTTACAGAAATATTTAAAATAAATATAAAATATATTGCATAAAGTATTGATTTATAACGAATCATAATTGATTAATCTCTGTTAAATAAGATTGGTTTTCCTTTTGGTTTCCCGATCAATTCTCCGTCTCTCATAACAATATTTCCACCCACAATTGTCATAATAGGCCATCCTTTTACTTTTCTATTATTAAATGGAGTCCATCCAGATTTATTTGCCATTATTTCATTTGTAATTTTTACTTCTTTATTCATATCTATTATCGTTAAATCAGCATCATTATTTAATTTAATTTCTCCTTTATTTTCTGCTTTAAATAATTTAGCGGGATTTGAAGATATTAATTGGCATAGCTTAAATAAACTTAATTTTCCTTGGTTAACATGACTTAACATAATTGGTAGAAGTGTCTGCACTCCGGGCATACCTGAAGGGCATTCTGGATAAGGTTTATTCTTTTCTTCTATTGTATGAGGCGCATGGTCTGAACCAATTATATCAACAACTCCTTCACTTATTCCTCTCCATAATCCCTTTTTATGTCTAATCTCTCTTATGGGTGGATTCATTTGGGCAAAGCTACCTAATTCATCATAACATTCAGGAGCATTTAAAGTTAAATGTTGAGGTGTTACTTCAACGCTAATATATTCTTTATTATTTTTTATATAATCTATTTCTTCTTCAGTAGTAATATGCAGGATATGTACTGGCTTTTTAGATTCATTAGCTCCTTTTATAACTCTTTTTGTTGCATTTAAAGCAGTTATTTCGTCTCTCCATACTGGATGAAAATGTACACCATTTTCTTTAATTAATTTTTTTCTATCCATTAAACGAGGCTCATCTTCAGCATGAACTGCTACCCTATAATTTCTACTTTTTAATACATTAATTAATGTCTCATCATCAGGTACTAATAAATTTCCTGTAGATGATCCCATAAATATTTTTACTCCTACACAGCCAGGAACTTTTTCTAATTCTGCTAAGGATGCAAAATTATCAGGTGTTGCACCTGCGTAAAAAGCATAATTAACCCACATTCTATCTCTTGCTAATTCTAACTTTTCTTTTAAGCGTTGAACTGTAGAAGTAGGGGGGTAAGTATTAGGCATTTCAAAAACACTTGTAACTCCTCCTAAAGCAGCTCCTTTAGACCCTGTGCTCAAATCTTCTTTATGCTCTGAACCAGGTTCTCTGAAATGAACCTGGCTGTCAATAACCCCTGGAAGTATGATAAGATTTTTTGCATCAACTACATTTTTTGCATCATAATCGTAGGAAGTAGACAACAGTTCAATTTTTTTATTTTTTATACCTATGTTAAGTCTTTGGTAAGAATCACCAATTACAACATTACCATTTTTTATTAATAGATCATACACTTTAATATTCCTTATATTAATATATTAGATTTTATAATATTATTTATTAAATATTAATACCTAAAAAAAATATAATTTAATCAACAAAATTTATTTCATTAGCTTCAGACTTTTCTTTAATAAATTGAAGTCTTTTTTCTGGGTTTTTACCCATGACATTATCAACAAATAAAGCAGTTTCTGGAATTATATTTCTAGATAGGTTTACTCTTATTAAGGTTCTGTTATTTATATCCATAGTTGTTTCTTTTAATTGTTTTGCTGGCATTTCACCTAAGCCTTTAAATCTACTAACATCAATTTTTGCATTAGTTTTAAAGTTTTCATTTATAATCTTATCTTTATGTGTATCTGTCATAGCATAAAATGTAACATCTTTTTGCGTAATTCTATAAAGCGGTGGTTGGGCTAGAAATAATTTACCAGCTTCTATTAATCCTATCATTTCCTGAAAAAAGAATGTTAATAATAAAGAAGTAATATGAGCTCCGTCCACATCAGCATCAGTCATAATTATAATTTTATCGTATCGTAAATTATTAATATTGAATTTGTCACGTGTTCCACAATTTAAAGTTTTCTTTAAATCACTTAATTCTTTATTTTGATTCATTTTTTCTAATGTGGAAGAAGCAACATTTAGAATCTTTCCTCTTAACGCTAATATAGCTTGATACTCTCTATTACGAGCTTGTTTTGCAGAGCCTCCAGCAGAATCACCTTCAACTATAAATAATTCTGACCCCTCACTGCTTTTTTTTGAGCAATCTGCTAATTTACCTGGCAAATATATTTTTTTTATAAAGTTCTTTTTATCTAAATCTTTCTCTTTTTTTCTTCTTATTCTTTCATCAGTTCTATTTATAGTTTCATTTAATAGGTATTTAGCAATCTCCAAATTATTATTTAGCCAAACTTCAAAATGATCTTTTAAGGAATTTTCTATAGATTTTTGTGTTTTAGGAGATGAGAGTCTTTCTTTTGTTTGTCCTTGGAATTGAGGGTCTTTAATAAAAATAGAAATTATTCCAAATGCTCTACCTAATAAATCCTCTGAAGATATTTTTGAAGCTTTTTTTATATTATTTATTTCTCCGAATGATCGCATAGCTTTTGTTAGAGCTACTTTAAAGCCATTTTCATGGCTGCCTCCTTCACTTGTAGGAATTGTATTACAAAAACTTAATAGATTTGATTCTAGTTGAATTGGCCAACAAATGGACCATTCAATCATTTCTTCTTCGGATTCTAATTGGGTTCTACCTGAGAAAATTTCAGTTATTAATAAAGGACCATCTGAAAGTTTATTAATTAAAAAGTCTTTAATTCCATTAGGAAAATTATAAGTAATTTTTTCATTATTTATTGAATCTTCAGTTTTTAATTCCCAATTTATTGTAATACCTCTAAATAAATATGCTTTAGATTCTGCCATTCTTTTTAAGATTTTTGCATCAAAGTTAACATCATCTCCAAATATTTCTCTATCTGGTACAAATTCAATATGAGTACCTTTTTTATTGCTTTCTTTAATTTTTTTTATTTTAGTTTTTGGTAATCCTTGAGCAAATTCTTGTCTCCATAAATTTTTATTTCTATTAACTTCAACTATAAGCTCTTCTGAAAGTGCATTAACTACTGATAAACCTACACCATGTAATCCACCAGATGTATTATATGCTTTAGAACTAAATTTTCCTCCGGAGTGAAGTGTAGTACAAATAACTTCTAATGTTGATAAATTTGGTCTCTTGGGGTGATTATCAACAGGAATTCCTCTGCCATTATCTGAAATACATAATTTATTATTACTTTTTAATAATATATTAATTGTATTTGCATGACCGGCAACAGCTTCATCCATAGAATTATCAATGATTTCAGATGCAAGGTGATGAAGAGCTTTTTTATCGGTTCCTCCTATGTACATACCAGGTCTTTGTCTGACTGGTTCTAAACCTTCTAATAATTCAATATCTTTTGCTTCATAAGAGTTTTCTTTTTTTTGTTTTTTATCGAATAGGTCTAACATGAGTAAGATATAATAATTAAATTGATTTGCATCAAGTAATATATTTAGTATTTATTTAAAGTTATATTACTATATATAGAAAAGGCTGGATTAAATAAGCCCAGCCTTTTTGATGAAATATAATAATTTAAACTGAATAGTACATGTCAAATTCAACTGGATGTGGTGTATAATCAACCCTATGAGCTTCTTCTCTTTTAAGCTCTATATATCCATCAATTTGATCATTAGTAAATACATCTCCAGCAGTTAAAAATGCTCTATCTTTATCTAAAGCATCCAAAGCTTCTGTAAGACTTGCTGCAACAGTAGGTACTTTAGATAATTCACGTGGTGTTAAATCATATAAATTTTTCTCTAAAGGATCTCCTGGATGAATCTTATTTTTTATACCATCCATACCTGCCATAAGCATAGAGGCAAAAGCTAGATAAGGGTTTGCAGTGGGGTCAGGGAACCTAACTTCTACTCTTTTTGCATTTTTGCTTGTAGCATATGGTATTCTACATGATGCTGATCTATTTCTTCCTGAGTAGGCTAGTAATACTGGAGCTTCAAAGCCTGGAACTAATCTTTTATATGAATTGGTACTAGCATTTGTAAATGCATTTAATGCTTTAGCATGCTTAATTATACCTCCTATATAATATAGGCATGTATCACTTAATCCAGCATAACTATTTCCTGCAAATACAGGAGTTTTACCTTTCCAGATAGATTGATGACAATGCATACCAGAGCCATTATCATCTACTATTGGTTTAGGCATAAATGTAGCAGTTTTACCGTATGAATGAGCTACCATATGCACACAATATTTATACATTTGAATCCAATCAGCTGCTTTAATCATAGGCCCAAATTTAAAGCCTAATTCATTTTGCGAAGGAGCAACTTCATGATGATGTTTTTCCATTGGAATCCCCATTTCCATCATTGAAGTAACCATTTCAGCTCTGATATCTGTCATTGAGTCAACTGGTGGTACGGGGAAATAGCCTCCTTTAACAGAAGGTCTATGTCCAGTGTTACCTCCGTCAAAGTCAGCGTTAGAATTATATGGACCTTCTTCTGAATCAATTTGGTACCCTGTATTATTCATGGATACATTCCATTTTACGTCATCAAATACAAAAAATTCAGCTTCAGGACCAAAATAAACTGTATCTCCTACGCCTGATGTCTGAACATATTCTTCGGCTCTGACTGCAGTAGATCTTGGATCTCTATCATATCTATTACCTGTACTAGGTTCTATGATGTCACAAAAAAGTATCAGACTAGGTTGAGCTGTAAATGGGTCTATAACAGCGCTATCAAAATCAGGTTTTAAAATCATGTCTGATTCATTAATAGCTTTCCATCCAGCTATTGAAGATCCATCAAACATAATTCCTTCATTTAATACATCCTCATCCAATGAGCTTACAGTTTGTGCTGTATGTTGCCATTTACCCCTTGGATCAGTAAATCTAAAATCTACAAAAGCAATATCTTTTTCAGATATCATTTTCATAATTGATTTAGCTGTATTTTTTTTCTGATTTTTTTTAGCCATTTTTATTTATTCCCTATTATATTATTTGTTTTATATAGCAGCTTCACCAGTTTCACCGGTTCTAATTCTTACTGCTTGTTCTACATTAGTTACAAAAATCTTTCCATCACCGATTCTTCCTGTGTGTGCTGATTTTTGAATAGCTTCAATAGCTTGCTCTAATAAATTGTCTGCAATTATAATATCGATTTTTAGTTTAGGCAAAAAATCAACTACATATTCAGCTCCTCTATAGAGTTCTGTGTGACCTTTTTGACGACCAAAACCTTTCGCTTCTGTAACCGTGATTCCATCTATACCAGCTTCTTGAAGTGCATCTTTAACTTCATCTAGTTTGAACGGTTTTATAATAGCTTCAATTTTTTTCATTTCATAACTCCTCAAAGATTAATTATTATTATATTTATATAAGCATGTTTTGTGCCAACATTAATACATAGTAATATCTTAAAAAAATTAATTAATATTAGCATATAATATTATAATTGTCGCAAAAATAATCACTAGTGATTAATTTTTAAACAAACTTTACGAAAATATTATAAATTAAATATTATAATTGTTTCTTTTTATTAATATATTTAGTATTAAATCTTAACATAATATGGCGGGTGTAGCTCAGTTGGTTAGAGCACCGGTTTGTGGTACCGGGGGTCGCGGGTTCAAATCTCGTCACTCG
>PTKH01000048.1 GCA_002937655.1 Alphaproteobacteria bacterium MarineAlpha9_Bin3
ACAGCCATTAATTTTGTCCTAGCATTATTATTAATAATACCTATTGCTTTATTTATACCTGATCAAACTAATACAAGCCCATATGGCATTCTTTTAGCTATAATCTCCGGTTCCATAACTTCAGGACTGGGATACACATTATGGTATTGGATCCTACCTAAAATAAATATTACATCGGCATCTATTGCTCAATTAAGTGTGCCATTGATAGCAGCTCTTGGAGGTTATTTATTTATTTCTGAGACATTAAATTGGCAATTTTATATTGCATCTTTTCTGATTTTAGGAGGTATAGGATTACCTTATTTATTTAAAAAATAAAGTAATTGTTGATTTAATAATTTTAATAAAAAAGCTTTCTTTTTTTTAATACTTTTGTTTAGATAAATTTAAATGAATCAGAATGGGAATTAATTATGAAATATATCTTATTAGTATGCTTTTTCTTATTCGCACTTACTGGTTGTAAATCAGACTTAATTGAAATCAGTTTAAAAACTAAAGATATTAAAGCAGCTCTTTCTGGTGAAACAGTGATGGTAGAATTTGAAACTACTTTTAATTTACTTGCTGAATATAATGAAGAAACTAAAACTGAAATATCTAAAATGAAGAAAGTAGCAGAAAAATATTTTGAAATAGAAGAATTTGAAGTAGTTATAAAAGACTTTGGAATTGATATAGAAATAGAAGGTGAAATACCTTTAGTTTATATGCAAGACGCATCTGCTGAAAGTTTAGAAACTTCTCCGTGGATTATGAAAATAAGAAACTTTAATCATCCAGGTAGTTTAAAGAGCTATCCATATATATTATCTTTAGCAACTACATCTAATTTTCAATCTTTTGTAAATTTAATGGAAGATATAAATATTTTAGTATCACCTGATAAATTCCAGCCAGTTAAGTTCAAACTAAGGCCGTCAGATGAAGATAAATTACAAATATTTACAGGCGGAGTTATTATAGATGGATCAAGTTTTATTGTAAAAGAAATGGAAGTATCTGAAAAAATTAATTTAACAATGAAAGAAGGAAGTTATGAATCTAATTTTCCTGCTTTCTTATTCCAAATTTTAAATTAAAATTTAATAAAATATTGTTTTTTCTATAATGATAAAAATCTATGTTGATGCTGATGCCTGTCCAGTTAAGAATGAAATAGAACACGTTGCAACACGCCACAATCTTGAAACGTATATAGTATGCGACGGAGGAATCCGCCCTTCACTGAATCCACTAATACAACTTGTTGTTGTCAACCAAGGTGCTGACGCAGCAGATGATTGGATAGCAGACCATATCAAAAAGTCGGACATATGCATAACGAACGATATTCCCCTTGCGGGACGTTGTCTTAAAAAGAAGGCATTCGCACTCAAACCTAACGGAAAAAGCTATACTGACGATAATATAGGTATAGCACTTGCTACACGGGAAATAATGGAAAAGATACGCGAAACTGGCGAAATTACTGGTGGTCCTCCACCTTTTAGTAAAGCAGATAGATCCAAATTCTTAGACCAGATGGAAATGACTATTCTAAAGGCGAAGAAATCTTACAAAAAAGAAACTATTCGCCCGAATTAATCTAGAAGTAGAATTATTTACTCTAAAAATCTTTTTCAATGCTCTCATTCTCGTATGAACTTCCAAGAGTATTAAGCATCAAAAGATACAGTTTACACATACCTGCTAAATCTTCACTATATGTATCTAATGACTTAAACATTGCAAACATTGACTCAAAGTCTTCTTTCCATTTTGTTACTGCCTTACTCCATTCTGCATCAACATCTATATTATTATTTGTATTCTTATATTCTTTTTCAATATTTTTTATGGATTTTCTAGCAATTTCCATGTTTTCATTATCTACATAAAAAAACTGATCTAATTCATTACAATTTTTAACAAAAATATAAGCAGAATAATAATCAGATAAAGAGTCTTTTGCATGAGCATTAAAAAATAATACAAAATAAATAATTATAAAAAATATTATTCTCATAAAAAAGCCATTCACAATTAAACTAACTTTTTTCTCTGTGAATATCATCTATCCAATATTTTTCATTATGCTCGTCTGCCTCTGGAATATCTAAGTTTACTACTACTGGATCTTGTCCACTTCTAAATAATACACATTTCAGTATTTCATTATCAGAAGAGTTGATTTCTTGATGTGGAACAAATGGAGGTACAAATATAAAATCACCTGGGTTAGCATGTTGCTCAAATTCTAATTTTTCTCCCCATCTCATTTTTGCTTTTCCAG
Organism: Alphaproteobacteria bacterium MarineAlpha9_Bin3; assembly: GCA_002937655.1. Taxonomy (GTDB): domain Bacteria; phylum Pseudomonadota; class Alphaproteobacteria; order TMED109; family TMED109; genus TMED109. The sequence goes on from PTKH01000048.1 coordinate 2,279, forward strand.
ATAAAACATATATTACACTTTCTAGTTCTCCATGATGATGTGCACCTGTTTTAGCGCTAGGTTCTATATTGACCGTTCCCGCCCAAATTTTTTCAGCTCCAACATTGCTTTTAGCTATAGCAGCAAACCTCTTCATTCCTTTAGTTTGGGGTGTATTGTCATCCAAGTCATTTTCTGAAACAACTTTAATACCGTTAAACTCCCACTTATTTTTATTATTCAATTTTTTTTCCTTATTTACACTAAATCATCACTTTTACAATATACTGTTAATATATTTCTTAAATAATTAGAAAACTATTCCACCGTAACACTTTTTGCAAGATTGCGAGGTTGATCTACATCAGTTCCTTTTGCCACAGCAGTATGATATGCTAGCATCTGAACAGGTATAGAGTATAAAATTGGCAAAATAAACGCATTACTATTTGGAATTTCTAAAGTAATATCAGCCGTATTAGATAGCTTTTTTATTCCTTCTTTATCTGATATTAAAATTATCTTTGCGCCTCTTGCAGCTACCTCCTCAATATTAGAAGCAGTTTTAGAAAATAAATCATCAGAAGGCGCTAAAGCCACTACTGGTACCCCCTCATCAACTAGCGCTATAGGACCATGTTTTAGTTCCCCTGCTGCATAAGCTTCAGCATGAATATAGCTAATTTCCTTCAACTTTAATGCACCTTCTAACGCAATTGGAAAGGAAATGCCTCTTCCTACGTATAGTACGTCTTTAACATTTTTCAGTTGATGCGCTATTTTATTTAAAGATTTATCAATTGATAAAACTTCAGCTGTTAAAGCTGGTAATTCTAGTAAGTCTTCAACTAGTTTAGCAATAGACTCATTCGTCATTGTTTTTCTAGCATCTGAGGCAAATAAAACTAAACACGCTAATGTTGCTAGTTGTGTTGTAAAAGCTTTGGTAGATGCCACACCTATTTCTGGACCTGCTAATGTTAAAACGGATGCATCTGAAATCCTAGATATTGAACTTTCAATTACATTTATAATAGCGAGTGTTTTAAGTTTTCTTTTTTTAGCATTATTTAAAGCAGCTAACGTGTCTGCTGTTTCACCTGATTGCGAAATAACAATTACTCCCTCATCTTCTACTTTTGCATGTGATCTATATCTATATTCCGATGCTATATCTACTTCGGTTGGAATATTAGCATATTTTTCAAACCAATTTTTTGCTACCATTGCTGCATATGAAGAAGTTCCGCATGCTATAATAGTAAGCTTTTTAATTTCCTTAAAATTAAAATTCATTTCTGGAAAAACGATATTTCTATCATGGGGATCTATAAAGCTTTTTAAAGTTTCACCTATAACTGTTGGCTGCTCATGAATTTCTTTAAGCATATAATGTTTAAAGCCTCCTTTTTCTACTGATTTACCAGACATAAGAGTCTTTGTTTCTTCCCTTGTAATAATATTCATATTTTCATCAAAAATTTTTATGCCATCTATACTTATAACAGCCATATCTTTATTTTCTAAGTAGACTATTCTATCAGTTAAAGGGGCTAAGGCTAAAGCATCTGAACCTAAATACATTTCATCTTTTCCATAACCTATTGCTAGTGGACTATCTTGTCTTGCCGCAATTAATACATCTTCTTTGCCTGCTAGTAATATTCCTAGAGCAAAAGCACCTTCTAATCGTTTTATAGATTTCTTAACTGCAGAAATATGATCCATACCCTCATCAATATAATTTGATATTAAATGAACGATAACCTCACTGTCTGTCTCTGTATTAAATTTGTGTCCTTTTAAAATTAATTCCTCACGAATTTCAATATAATTTTCAATAATTCCATTATGAACTATTGCAACCTTGTCATTAGCATGAGGGTGAGCATTATTTTCATTAGGAGCACCGTGCGTCGCCCATCTTGTATGAGCTATTCCTATTGATCCAAATAAAGGTTTTTCTTTTAAAAGTTTACTTAAATTAGAAATTTTTCCGCTAGCTCTTCTTTTATCAATTTTTTCATTAACTAAAGTAGCTATTCCTGCAGAGTCATACCCTCTATATTCTAATCTCCTGAGACCTTCTAATAATAAACTCTCAGCTTTATCTTTTCCGACTACTCCAATAATACCGCACATAAGTATAGGCTGCCCTTAAATTAATAATTATTTTTTATTTCTTCTTCTTACTATAACTTGTTTATTTCTTTCAACAGCTAACATATTACTTGGAACATTTTTAGTAATTACACTTCCAGCTCCAATAATAGTTTCAGAGCCCACTTTTAAAGGTGCTACTAGAGAAACGTTAGATCCAATAAAGGAATTATTACCTATATTTGTTTTATTTTTGTTAACACCATCATAATTACAAGTAATTACTCCAGCACCAATATTGGTATTAATACCTATATCTGAGTCACCTACATAAGTTAAATGATTTACTTTAGCACCTTTTTTAATTTTAGATTTTTTAACCTCTACAAAATTACCTACCTTAACAGAATCTTCTAAAACAGTTCCAGGCCTTAACCTAGCAAATGGCCCTATAATACAATTCTTTTTTATGGTGACCCCTTCTATATGACAAAAGGCTTCAATTTTTACTCCCTCTCCAATTTTTACTCCTGGCCCAAAAACTACATTTGGACCTATACAAACATCTTTAGATATTTTTGTATCTTTACATAAAAAAACTGTTTCTGGCGCAATTAAAGTGGCTCCTCTTTGCATTGCTTTTTTTCTTAATATAATTTGCATTTCTTTCTCTGCCATAGCTAACCCTTCTCTATCGTTTACACCCAAACTTTCAATTTCTTTATTATAAGAAATACCAATATTTACATCTTCTTTACTAGCAAGATAAATTATATCTGTTAAATACATTTCTTTCTTTTTAGAATTAACTTTTACATTTGAAAGGAGAGAAAATAATAATTTTGAATCAATTACATACATTCCAGAATTACATAAATCTATTTTCTTTTCCTCATTGGAAGCATCACTCTCCTCTACAATAGATTTAACTTTTTTATACTCATTTAATACTACTCTACCATACCCATGAGGATTCATAGATTTAAAACCTGATAATCCTATTCTATAGTTTTTTCCTAATTTTATTAAATTTAGTAATAACTTAGAAGAAATTAATGGTGTATCACCACATAGAATTATTAATTTATTATTATAATTTTTGAATATATTTTTTGTAGATAAAACTGCATCCGCTGTACCAAGTTGTTTTTTTTGTATTATTATATCAATGCCTTCAAAATTAGCTTTAATAAATGATTTAATTTCTTTAGAATTATTTCCTAAAACTACAGCAATTTTATCTACATAAATATTTTTTTTAATACTTATAATAGTATTTATTATATGTGAAATAATTGGTTCTCCAGCAACATCATGAAGCACTTTTGGCTTTCTACTTTTCATGCGAGTGCCTTTACCTGCTGCTAATATTAAAAATGAATATGTTTCTTTTTGCATAAATAAACCACTTACTATAAATAATAATTTAGAAGTTAGACTATATGTATATGATTATAAAGGAAAGTTATGCTTAATAAAAAACAAATTATTGTTTTTGACCTAGATGGCACTCTAATAAATAGTGCTCCAGATTTATGTTTCGCTCTAAATAAGACTTTAAATGAAATAAATATACCTAGTATAACTCTGAAAGAAGTAATGGGATATTTAGGAGATGGCGCTTTAGAATTAATAAAAAGGGGAATATCTAAATATGAAAATATTAATAAATATGACCTTGAAAAATTAAGAATTCGCTTCCTAGAAATTTATGATAAATGTCTTCTCAATAAAACACATTTTTATGATAATGTTCTGCAAGCATTAGAAGAATTAAAACAAAATAATTTTACTCTTGCCATTTGTACTAATAAGCCAGAATTATTGGCAAAAAGAATAATTAACGGACTAAATGCCTCACATTATTTTGATATTATAACTGGAGGAGATACTTTTAACTATAGAAAACCTGACCCTCGCCACCTAGCAAATACTATTCTAAAAACAGGAATAAATATTGATCAAGCTATCATGGTAGGAGATAGTATAAATGATATAGAATGCGCTAAATCTAATAATATTCCAAGCATTGTAGTAAATTTTGGATATAGTAAAATTCCTGTAGCAAATTTAGATGCAAATATAATCATGTCTAATTATAAAAATATCTATAGACATATTAAGCAAATTAATAACGAAAAATAAAAGGCCCAAAAAAAGATATACTTTTTCTGGGCCTGCTGTTTATTATTATTCCTGGGAGGAAACAAAAAATAAACAACATGCTTTTAAAGACTATAAAGTTAATTTAGTCAAGATTAAATTTAAGCTACAGTCCTATTCCTTTTTGAAGTAGAGTATTCATTCTTTTGGCAAATTTGTTTGGATCTGAAACTGGTTGACCTTCTATGATTCTAGCTTGATCGAGTAATAACCAAGAAGCATCATCAAAAACCATTTTATCTTTATCATTATTTACTATTTTTATTAAATCTTTAATTAAAGGATGATCTGGATTTATTTCTAATATTTTTTGACTAGTAGAATCGATTTGCTGATGTTGCTTAAGAAGTTTTTCCAAATGCATATCCATATCACCCTCTCCTGCGACTAGACAAACAGCACTATCTGTTAAACGATCAGATGCTTTTACTTCTTTTACTTCATCACCTAAAGAAATTTTAATCGAAGCAATTAACTTATCAATATTCTTATTATCTTTTTTCTTCTCTTTATTTTTCTTATCAGATTTAATTTTATCTAACTCAGCCCCACCTTTTGTAATTGACTGAAAATCTTTTTCAGAAAATTTACCTACACTTGGAAGCCAAAACTCGTCTACAGGATCAGTCATATAGATAACTTCAATTCCTTTTGCTTTAAAACCTTCTAAATGAGGACTTTGAGACAGTTTATTTTCATCTTCACCTGACACATAATAAATTTTTTCTTGTCCATCTTTCATTCTAGATACGTAATCATCTAAAGAAATTAACTTATCTGATTCAGAGGATTTAAACCTACAAACTTCTAATATTTTATCCCTATTTGTAAAATCTTCATGTATTCCTTCTTTAAGAACTGCTCCAAATGCATCCCAGAATTTAGCAAACTCTTCAGGGTCTTTATTAGCTTTCTTCTTTAATTCTGAAATAACACGTTTGATAATTGCACT
>PTKH01000049.1 GCA_002937655.1 Alphaproteobacteria bacterium MarineAlpha9_Bin3
TTTTAATATATTATTATCTGACATGAATTAATTTTATAACATTTTATACTATTTAAAAACATATATAATAATATATAATAATAATATGATTGTATTAGGTATAGAAACTAGTTGTGATGAAACAGCTTCTGCTATTGTAAGTTCAGAGCGTGAAATATTATCTGAGTCTATATATTCACAAATAAAGACCCATGAAGAGTATTTAGGTGTTGTTCCAGAACTTGCAGCTAGAAGCCATATTGATCACTGTGATAAAGTTATTAAGGACACCATAGAGAAGGCAAATATATCTATTAAAGATATAGATGCTATAGCAGCTACAGCTGGACCAGGTTTGTTGGGTGGTCTGTTAGTAGGTCTTACAACTGCAAAATCTATATCTTTAGCATTAAAGAAACCTTTTGTGGCTATTAACCATTTAGACGGGCATGCTTTAACTCCTAGACTTTCATATGAATTAGATTTTCCGTATTTACTACTTTTAATATCCGGAGGGCATACTATGTTTCTATCAGTAAAGGCTCCAGGAAACTATATAGTTTTAGGCCAATCTATTGATGACGCTATGGGCGAAGCTTTTGATAAAACAGGAAGATTACTGGGTTTAGGTTATCCAGGAGGACCAGAAATAGAGAAATTAGCTGTTAATGGAGACGCCCAAAGGTTTAAATTTCCAAGGCCACTTTATGGACGCAGTAATTGTGATTTTTCTTTCTCTGGTTTAAAGACGGCCGTTAGACAAACTGCAGAAAAGTTACCGTCCTTAAATAAATCAGATAAAGCTGATATTGCGGCATCTTTTCAATTTACTGTTTGTAAAATCATAGAAGAGCGTCTTGTAAAAGCTATAAATGTGTTTTCTAAATATCATCCTAACGCAAAAAATATGGCAATAGCTGGAGGAGTTGCTTCAAACAGTATTATAAGAGAGACGCTAAATAATATAGCAATTGACAATAATTTCAGCTTATATATTCCTCCTCCTAAATTATGCACTGATAATGGAGCCATGATAGCCTGGGCAGGAGTTGAGCATAGATTAATAGGTCGAGAAACTAATTATTCATTTGATGTAAAGGCAAGATGGCCTCTTGGAGATAATTGTTATGAAATTTAAATTTGCTGTAATTGGTGGGGGAGCTTGGGGCACTGCAATAGCTAACTTATTAGCTAGATTAGATAATAGTAGTGTTATAATTTGGGCAAATGAAAAAGAAGTTGTAGATGAAATTAATTCTTTTAATAAGAATTCTTTATTTTTAAAAGGGGTTGATTTAAAAAATAATATTCATGCAACAAATAATTTATCTGAGGCAATTGCACCATTAATATTCTATGTTACACCAGCACAGAACTTTAGAAATATAATTTTGATGCAAAAAGATTATATTGATAGTAAAAGTGAAATTATAATTTGCTCAAAAGGAATAGAAATATCAAGTGGCAAATTGTTAAGTGAAATAATTGATAATATACTACCCAACATAAATTTCTATATACTTTCAGGCCCATCTTTTGCTCATGAAGTGGCTACTAATAAACCTGCTGCATTAGTCCTTTCTTCAAAGATAATACAAAAATCTATTAACTTAATTAAGTATATATCATCTAAAAATTTCAGATTATATCCTAGCGATGATCTAATCGGTGTTCAATTAGGAGGAGCAATTAAGAATGTATATGCTATTAGTTCAGGAATTGTTGCAGGCTTAAACCTTGGAGAAAATGCTCGTGCTGCTTTATTAACAAGAGCCATCTCAGAAATGGTGAGAATAAGTATTGCATTAGGAGGAAATAAAGAGTCTATTTTTGGTTTATCAGGTGTTGGAGATATGCTTTTAACTTGTTCTAGTAGGTTATCAAGAAACTTTTCATTAGGTGTTGCTTTAGGAGAAGGAACAAAAAATCAAGATATGCTTTCAAATAGAAAAACTATAGCTGAAGGATACTATACAACAAAAGCTATTTATGATCTGACAAAAAATTTAGAAATAGATACCCCTATTTTACAGTCAGTTTATGATATATTATACAAAAATGCTAATCCTATTTCTGAGGCAGATATTTTGTTAAGTAGACCTATTAAAAAGAGTGAATTTTATTAATCTCTTAAGAGTTCATTGATAGAAGTTTTTGAACGAGTTTGTTCATCAACTCTTTTAACTATTACTGCACAATAAAGAGATAACTTTCCATTATCATCTTTTGATGAATTAGTTTCCATTGATCCAGGTACTACTACAGAGTAAGCTGGCACCTTTCCATAAAATATTTCTCCTGATTTGCGATCAATAATTTTTGTTGAAGCACCTATATATACTCCCATTGATATTACTGCTCCTTCTTCAACTATAACTCCTTCTGCTATTTCAGACCTTGCACCTATAAAACAATTATCTTCTATAATAACTGGTGTAGCTTGTAAGGGCTCTAATACTCCCCCTAATCCAACACCCCCTGATATATGACAATTTTTACCAACTTGTGCACACGACCCTACCGTCGCCCAGGTATCTATCATTGTTCCTGATCCTACTCTTGCACCTAAATTAACGAATGACGGCATTAATACTGCATCAGGAGAAATATGAGCGCTATATCTTACTATAGAGCCTGGAACACTTCTGAAATTATTATTTTGAAAATCCTTTGCACTCCATTTGGAAAACTTTGAAGGAACTTTATCCCACCAATTACTATTACCTGGTCCTCCTGGGATTAAATCCATCGGCCACAATCTAAAAGATAATAATACTGCTTTTTTAAGCCATTCATTAACGACCCAATTTTTTTCTTTTTTTTCACTTACTCTCGCTTGACCAGAGTCTAAAAGCTGTAAACACTCCTCTATAACTTTTTTTTCTTTTCCTCTAGTTGAAGAGGAAATATTTTCTTTATTAAGCCATATATCTTCAACACTTTTTTTAAGACTATCTATTTTAGCATCAATGTTATCATTCATTTTTTTTATCAACTTTCTATTAATAATTTATTATAATAAATAAATTATTTAATTATTTATGTCTAAGTAAATTTGCTCCAGTAATTTAGTAATATCATATGAAATATGGTCAACATAATCATATTGTATTTTTTCTGTTTTTAAAATATGGGTATTACTATCAGGATGATTATAATCTTTTATTAAAACAGTTGAAAAACCTGCTTTTTTAGCATTAATTAAGTTTTTTGGAATATCTTCAAAAAATATTGCTTCCTTTGTAATAATATCAAATTTTTTAGTAAAATACTTTAAAGAAATCATAGATGGTTTTGGAATATACTTGGCATCTTCAATATCAAATATGTTAGTAATAAAATTATTTATGCCTAATCTTTTCATTACATTTATAGCATGGTTTTTTGAACCATTAGTATAAATATAAGAATTACCTGGAAGAGATTTTAATATTTTTTTAAGCTTTGGGTTCACTTTTAAAGAACTTACATCAATATCATGCACATAATCTAAAAATTCTCTTGGAGGGATATCATGGTTTTTCATTAAGCCTGCAAGAGTAGTACCATATTTAAAATAATATTTTTTTTGAATAGAATAAGCTTGCTCTGAATCTACATTGAGCTTACGGATAATAAACTCTTTCATTCTTACATCTATTTTAGAAAAAAGATTACTAGAAGCTGGGTAAAGCGTATTATCTAAGTCAAAAACCCAATGTTTTATTTTTTTTATTGCTAATTTATTATACAATATTTTATTCAATCATTGTGCCAGAACCGCTTGTTGTAAAAATTTCACGAAGTATAGCATGCGGAGATCTTCCATCAATAATTACTGCAGCCTTAACACCAGATGCGACTGTCTCTAAGCAAGTTTCTATTTTTGGAATCATTCCGCCAGTAATTATTTTTTTATTTATCATAGTTTCAGCTTGTGAAGTAGAAATATTTGGTATTAACTTACTGTCTGAGTCTAAAACACCCTCTACATCTGTTAGTAGCAGTATCCTTTCTGCTTTTAGTGAACTAGCAATTGCACCTGCAGCTGTATCTGCATTTATATTAAAAGTTTCACCATTATTTCCATAACCAACAGGAGCTATTACAGGAATCATTGAACTTTTTGTAGCTATATTTATTATAGTTGGATTTATTTTTTCTGGTTTACCAACAAAGCCTATGTCTAAAAATTTTTCTATATTTGACTCTGGATCTTTAAATTTATCTTTAAGCTTATTAGCTAAAATAATTTTGGCATCTTTCCCCGATAAACCAATAGAAAGACCTCCAGCAGTATGAATTTTATTAACAATATCTTTATTTATTGAACCAGACAAGACCATTTCTACAATTTCAACTGTTTCTTCATTAGTAACTCTTAATCCATTTACAAATGATGATTCTATATTAAGTCTTTTCAACATTGAGCCAATCTGAGGGCCGCCTCCGTGTATGACAACTGGTCTTATTCCTAATTTTTGTAAAACAGTTACGTCTTCTGCAAAGGTATGTGATAGTTTTTTATCCCCCATTGCATGACCACCAAATTTAATAACAATTACCTTTTCTTTGAAAACTTTTAAGTAACTTTCTATATCTTTTTGGTCTGTTTTTAAAAGATTAGAAATTTGTTTTATTATAATCTGTGCATCCATAATCATTCTCTCTCAGTAATGCCATTAATATTTAAAATCAAATTAAGACATTCATGAATTTTATCAATACCTATCTTTTTATTAGCACTTGATTCAATTATTTCTGGATAGGCAGCCGCATAGTTTTCAATTTGTTTTTTAGTTTCATTAATTCTATGTTTTAATGCTGTTGCAGATACCTTATCAATTTTCGTTAAAATACATTGAAAATTTACTGCAATAATATTCAATAAAGTCATTAATTCATGATCAGAATTTTTTACTCCTCTTCTAGCATCAATCAATATAAAAACTCTCATAAGATTAACTCTATTTTTAAAATAATTCTCCATAAGTTTAGTCCACTCTAATATTTTTGACTTAGGAGCTTTAGCATAGCCGTAACCTGGTAAATCAGATAAAAATAATTTATTTTTAATTTTATAAAAATGTATTAACTGTGTTCTACCAGGAGTATTTGAAGTTCTTGCTAAGGAACGCTTAGTGCATATTGAATTTATCAAACTTGATTTTCCAACATTGGATCTTCCAGCAAAACACACTTCAGGTATATCTAGTATTGGAAAATGAGAGATATCTGCTGCTGCAGTAAAATGTTCCGCTTGTTGATAAAAAATTAAATTACTGTTTTCATTCAATATATTTACCTATTATTTTTCTTGCTTTTCATTATCTAATTTTCTCATTATGATCCATTGCTGAGCAATAGATAGCACATTATTACATGTCCAATACAACACTAATCCTGCAGCAAATTGTGCAAATAAAAAGATAAATATTAAAGGAAGCATTGCCATAACTTTTGCTTGAACTGGGTCAGGAGGAGCTGGATTTAATTTTTGTTGTAGAAACATAGTCCCACCCATTAAAAGGGGCCATATCCCTATTATTAAAAAAGAAGGAAGGTCAATTGGAATTAAGCCAAATAAATTGAAAATTGAGTAAGGGTCAGGTACAGATAAATCTTTAATCCATCCATAGAATGGTGCTTGTCTCATTTCCAAAGTTACCGTTAAAACTTTATAAAGTGCAAAAAATACAGGAATTTGAAGAAGTATTGGTAAACAACCAGCTAAAGGATTAGCTTTTTCTTTTTTGTATAAAGCCATAACCTCTTTTTGCATTTGCACTTTATCATTTCCATATCTTTCTCTTATTTCCATCATTTTTGGCTGCAATACTTTCATCTTACTCATGGATTTAAAAGATTTATTGGCTAAAGGAAATAATATAATTCTTATACAAATAGTAAGAGCAATAATGGCTAGACCTACATTTCCTAAATAAGATGAGAAAAAATTTAATAGATAAGCTAATGGTTTAGTTATCACATAAAACCATCCAAAATCTATAGCTTTATCAAACATAGGAATACCATTTTTCTCATGTTTGTCTAATATTGGTAATTCCTTAGCCCCAGTATAAAACCTAGAAGAATAATTCCTTTCAGAATTAGGAGTTACACTAATTTTTGGGCCTAAATAGCTTGTTTGAAACTTTATATTTTCTGATTGATTAAAACTTTGAAAAAAACCTTCAAATTGAAAATTTTGGTCTGGAATTAAAGCTGCTAACCAATATTTATCAGTAATACCGAGCCAACCTGTATTTGATTTTTCAGATATTTTTTTTTCTTCTTCTAAGTCATCATAATCTAATTCCTTTACTCGATCATTTAGGACACCTATAGGACCTTCATGTAAAATAAATAATCCAGAAAGCTTAGGAAAACCAGATCTGTTTAATAAGCCATAAGGGTAAAGACTAATTTCTTCAGAGGTGTTATTAATAATAGTTTGTTCTATACTAAACATATATTGTTCATCTATATTAATAGTTCTTTTAAAAATTAATCCATTACCATTATCCCAACTAAGTACTACCGGAGAATTTGTACTTATAGTATTTTTATTACTTGTCCATATAGAATTAGCATCAGGAAGTTTGATATTATTATTAGTACTTACCCAGCCATATTCAGCAAAGTATGAGTCAGATGAACCTTTAGGTGATAAATACTTAACTTTATCTGAATTAGAGGAAAGATCAGTAAGATAATTTTTTAAAATAATATCATCAATTCTAGCTCCTGTAAGAGTTATTGATCCCTCAATGTATTTATTATTAATTTTAATTCTTTCACTTTCACTTATAATTTCATTTCTAGCTTTAGGCATCTCAGCGATAGCCTCTGGTTCTGGAGCAAAAGACTCATCTTTTTCTTGTGTAATATTATTATTTGGTATTTCTTCAGTAGGAAATAATAATTGAAATCCTAATAATACTACTAGGGAAGCCAATATTGCTAAAAGTAAATTTTTTTGATCACCCATTATATGTCCTTAATAAATAATAGTTAGAACTATTTTTTCTTAAAATTTGTTTCTTTAAGTGCATTTAATAAATCTGTTTCTAGTAGACTCATATTTCTATCACAAGTAGAATTTCTTGCTATCAAAACATAGTAGCTATTATTTTTGGCATGTTTTGTTAATATATCTTTTGCTAAAACTCTTAATTTTCTTTTACACTTATTTCTAATTACTGCATTACCAATTTTTTTAGTAGCGGTCACTCCAAATCTAATGATTTGTTTTTCACAATCTTTTTCATTGCTTTTTACTTGAAGTACAAGACCTTTTTGTGGCGATGAAAATCCTTCTTTAGAGAGTTTAATAAAAATCTCTCTTTTTTTTATAGATTTGATACCACAAGACATAACTATAAGTTAAGCAGATAAAACTTTTCTGCCTTTAGCTCTTCTTCTTGCTAAAACTAATCTTCCATTTTTAGTAGCCATTCTTGATCTAAAGCCATGGCGTCTTGCTCTAACAAGTCTACTAGGTTG
>PTKH01000005.1 GCA_002937655.1 Alphaproteobacteria bacterium MarineAlpha9_Bin3
GGAGCCGAGGGGGGTCGAACCCCTGACCTCTTGACTGCCAGCCAAGCGCTCTCCCAACTGAGCTACGGCCCCTACTTAATTTATTATATATTGGAATCCTCTTCTTTATCTTCTAGATCAATGTCAGCTATATCTTCTATATTTTCTGAACTATCCTCATCATTCTCAATTTCTATATCATTTTCTTCGTCTATAATATTTTCGTCGATATCATCAATAGATATTAAATTCTCCATTTCAGACTCAATATTATCTTCATCTTCATCTTTATCTGTTATTTCTTCTGATATTTGAGCTTCTTCTTTATTTACTTTTTGAATATTTAGTGTGTTCTTATTAAGAGGTGGTCTACCTAATCTAGGTTTAACCTTTATAATAATCTCTTCCCCACATTTTGGACATACAGGTATTTCTTTCTTTAAGTCATAAAATTTTGTATTACACGAACTGCAAAGATGTTTATTGCCTAATTCAGCTCTATCCATAAAACTACTCCATTAGTTATCTATATATAAATAATGCATTTGCCATTTAATATTATAGATGTCAAAAAAGAATTGTAAATTTAATATTAAGTTTGTAATTATAACTTATAATAAAGTAAACAAATATGATTAAAAAAAATAGTATTAAAAATAATTTAATTTCTTTTAAATCTAAAGGTTTAAAAGGAGTCATTGAGCCTGCAGCAGATAAATCTATATCACATAGAGCTCTTTTGTTTTCTTCTTTAGCATTAGGAAAAAGTAAAATTTCAAATTTGTTAAATTCAGAAGATGTTTTAAATATGGTAAAAGCCTTAAAAGTATTAGGCATTAAAATTACAAAGAATAAAAATATATATACAGTAATTGGTTCAGGGTTAACGGGTTTTAAAATTCCTAATAAGCATATAGACTGCGGTAATAGTGGTACTTTAGCAAGAATACTTATAGGTGCAATTGGAGGAAGTGAAATTTTTGTCACCCTGACTGGTGATAGTTCACTGAGAAAAAGACCAATGAATAGAGTCATTAAGCCATTAAAAAAGATGGGAATTAATTTTAATTCTTCAAATGGTCTGCTTCCATTAATTGTTCACGGAAACAGTGAAATAATGCCAATAAAATACAATTCGCCTATTTCCTCTGCTCAAGTAAAAACTTCAATATTACTTGCAGGACTTAATGCAAGAGGTACAAGTGAAATAATTGAGCCGCATACTTCACGAGATCATTCTGAGAATTTATTAAAATATTTTGGAGCTAATATAAAATATAAATCTAAGATTTCAGGAAAAAATAAGGTTTTAATAACTGGAGGGAATAATTTAAAATGTTGTAATATTGATGTACCTGGGGACATTTCTTCTGCTGCTTTTATTATAGTAGCTGCTTCTATAATTCCTGGGTCTAATATTAATATTAAAAATGTAGGTATAAACTATTTTAGAAAAGGAATATTAGAAGCTCTAGAAATGATGGGAGCAAAAATTAAAGTGAAAAATAAATTTATTAATAACTTTAATGAACCTATAGCTGATATTTCTGTTAAATACTCTAAACTTAAAGGTATAACCCTAGGTAGTCGATATTCTTCTAGACTTATTGATGAATATCCAATTTTAGCCATGGCTGCTGCCACTGCATCTGGAAAATCTATTTTTAAAGGTTTGTCTGAACTAAGACATAAAGAAAGTGATAGGTTTAATGGTATTATAGATGGTTTAGTTTCTTGTGGTATAAAGGTTGAAGCAAAAAATGATGATATAATAATTTACGGTAAGTTAGATCAAGTAAATGGCGGAGTTACTATTGATTGTAAATATGACCATAGAGTAGCAATGTCATTCCTGATTTTAGGAGGTGTATCCAAAAAGCCTATTAAAGTGGTTGGTTGTAAATCAATTTCAACTTCCTATCCAAAGTTTAATTCAGAGGTTAATAGTTTAGGAATGAATATTAAAAATGATATTTAATTTATGAAAAAGCATATTACAGTTGCTATAGATGGAAATGCGGCTTCTGGAAAAGGAACTTTAGCTAAAAAATTAGCCGAGTATTTTAACTACGCCTATTTAGATACTGGAAAATTATATCGCGCTGCAGCTTTACTTATTATGGAAAAAGGTATTGATTATAAAGATATCAAAAAGGTAATTAAAGTAATAAAAGATTATAATTTTTATAATTCTAATTTAAAAGATAATTTTCTAAAAAGCGATGAAATTGGTACATTAGCTTCGTTGATTTCAGGATATCAAGAGCTTAGAAATATTTTATTAACATATCAGAGAAAATTTGCTTATGAACAGCATGATAATAAATTAGGTGTAATTTTAGATGGCAGAGATATAGGTTCGGTAGTATTGCCAGAAGCAAATATTAAGTTTTTTATTACTGCCTCAATAAGTGTAAGAACAGAAAGAAGATGGAAAGAGTTGATTTCCTTAGGACAAAGTACTATAAAGCGCCATGTCGAGGAAGATATACGAGATCGAGATAAACGTGATAGTAATAGAAAAAATTCACCTTTAATTGCATCTCAAGATGCAATCTTAATTGACACCACTAATTTGGAGGCTAATGAAGTTTTTTCATTAGCTAAAAAACATATAGAAGAGTACTTATTATAATAAGTACAGTTTAGCTTTAGAGTGGGAAGCATTTTAACCCAGTTATTTATAATTGGTGCATCAAAATTTAAGGAAATTTTATGTCAAATAAACAAGAACAAGTAGAATCATTTGCGGATCTTTTTGCAGAACAAATTAAAAAAGATGAAAAAAAAGAAGGTCAAGTAGTTAAAGGAACAGTTATATCGATAGAAAATGATATGATGATAGTGGATGTAGGATATAAAACAGAAGGTAGAATAAGTCTAAGAGAATTTTCTAATAAAGATAATAATAAAATGCCAATAGAGGGAGACGTTATTGATGTCTATTTAGAAAAAGTAGAAAATAGAAATGGAGAAGCCGTATTATCAAGGGAAAAAGCGAGAAGAGAAGAGTCATGGGGCACTCTGGAAAAGGCTTCCGAGGATAAAGAAAAAGTCAATGGAACAATTTTTGGAAGAGTAAAGGGTGGCTTCTCTGTTGACTTAGATGGGGCAATAGCTTTTCTTCCTGGCAGTCAAGTTGATGTAAGACCTACTAGAGATGCAAATCATCTAGTAGGAAGTACTCAATTATTTCATATTTTAAAAATGGATAGGAGAAGAGGCAATATAGTTGTTTCTCGGAGATCTGTATTAGAAGAATCACGTGCTGAAGCTAAAGCAGAATTAGTTTCTACAATGGAAGAAGGTCAAATATTAGAAGGAATAATAAAAAATATTACTGATTATGGTGCATTCGTAGACTTAGGAGAAGTTGATGGATTATTACATGTTACTGATATTTCATGGAAAAGAATTAGTCACCCAACTGAAGCCTTATCAATAGGTCAAAAAGTAAAAGTACAAGTTATAAAGTTTAATTCAGATACACAAAGAATAAGTCTAGGAATGAAGCAATTAGAAGAAGATCCATGGGAAATTGCTCAAAATAAATATAATGTTGATGATAAATTTACCGGAAGAGTTACTAATATAACGGATTATGGAGCATTTGTTGAACTAGAATCAGGGATCGAGGGATTAGTACATGTTTCTGAAATGAGTTGGACAAAAAAAAATATGCAGCCTGGAAAGATAGTTTCAACTTCTGAAGAAGTTGAGGTAAAAGTATTAGAGATTGATTCTGAAAAAAGAAGAATTAGCCTAGGTATGAAACAGTGTAAGCCTAATCCCTGGTTAGATTTACAAAAGAATTATAAAATTGGTGCAGAAGTAGAGGGTGAAGTAAAATCTATTACTGAATTTGGAATTTTTATAGGGTTGCCTGGTGAAATGGATGGTTTAATTCATCTCTCTGATTTAGATTGGAATACCTCTGGCGAAGATTTAATAGGTAATTTTAAGAAAGGGGATATGATTAAAGCTAAATTACTAGAAATAGATATAGATAAAGAAAGAGTTAGTTTAGGTATCAAGCAGTTAACCCAAGATCCGATGGAGGATAATAATAAATTAAAAAAAGGTAATGTAGTTACTTCAGTTATTAAAAGTATTACAGAAAAAGGTTTGCATGTTGAGATTTCTGAAGGTGTTAATGGTTTTGTAAAAAAATCAGAATTATCCAAAGAAAGATCGGACCAACGGGTTGATAGATTTGCAGTAGAGGAAAAAATAGATGCAAGAATATTATCAGTAGATTCTAAAACTAGGGAGGTTGCTTTGTCTATAAAAGCTCTTCAAGTGGCAGAAGAAAAGCAAGCATTAAAAGATTATGGCTCTGTAGATTCTGGCGCTTCTCTTGGAGACATTTTAGGTGCAGCTTTAGAAGAAAAAGCTAAAACAGAAAATAAAGGTGAAACTACTAAACCTAAAGCAGAAAAGGCTAAACCTAAAAGTCAAAAAGCTAAACCTAAAAAAGCAGTTAAAACTAAGGCAAAAACTACAGCTAAAAAAACTGCTTCTAAAGAGAAAAAAGAAGCTAAAAAAGATGATAAAAAGTAATATTTTTTATAAATAAATTAGTTTATTAATTTTATTATTGATGGCAGAATAATTTTATAATGTGTAAGCATTATAGTATTATTTTTATAGAAAGTTATTGCATGACTCGAAGTGAATTGATCTTATTAATAAAAAAGCAAAGCTCTGGCTTGGATAGTAAAGAAGTAGAGATAGCTATTGAGTTATTTTTTAATGAAATTGTTGCAGGTTTAACTTCAGGAAGCAGAGTAGAATTGAGAGGTTTTGGATCTTTCTCAATAAAAAGTAGGGGACCAAGAATAGCTAGAAATCCGCGAACTGGAGAGAATGTCAAAATTGGAAGTAGATTATTACCATTTTTTAAAGCTGGAAAAGAACTTAATAATTTAATAAATTCCTAAGTGTTAATTTAGGCGCATGTTATGTTAAAAAAATTTTTTTCAAAATTAGTATTCTTAATTTTTTTCTTATTAGTAGTATTTTTTTCAATTGAAAATTCAGAAAATGTATCTATCGGTATTTGGCCTATTTCTAGTAGAATAGAAATTCCTATGTTCTTTTTGACTATTTTTTCTATTACAATTGGAGTATTTATTGGAATGCTCTTATCTTTATATTCAAGAATTAATAGAAAGTAAATTTTAGAAAGTATTTAATCATGGGTATCAAAAATAAAATAATTGTCGCTTTAGATACTGTAGATACAAATCAGGCACTAAAATTAACTGAAACTATTCCAGGAATAGGTGCTATTAAATTAGGTTTAGAATACTTTTGTTTTAATGGTCCAAAAGGGGTAAAACTGATATCTGAAACAGGAGCAAAAATATTTCTAGACTTAAAATTTCATGATATTCCAAATACAGTTGCGGGAGCGATAAAAGCTATTTTGCATTTGCATCCTTATATGATTACTGTCCATTTATCTGGTGGATATGATATGTTAATAAAAGCTAATGAAATAGTTACAGAATATTGTATTAAAAACTCTATAAAAAAACCAATAATTTTAGGAGTATCTGTGCTTACTAGCTTAGATCAAAAAGATTTTATTTCATTAGGTATAAAAGGTAACGTTCAAGAACAGGTAATACGTCTAGCTAAGTTGGCAAAAAATTCAGGTTTAGATGGACTTGTAAGTTCTGCAAAAGAATTAAAAATTATTAGAGAAGAAATTGGTCAGGACCTTTTGCTAGTAACACCGGGTATTAGACCAATAGGTGGACAAATTAATGATCAAAAAAGAATAGTGACGCCGAGTCAAGCTATTAACGACGGAGCTAATTTCTTAGTAATAGGAAGACCTATAACTGCTGCTAAGGACCCCAAAGAAGCACTGAATCAAATTTCTAAAGAAATTTAATATGAATTCTGTAACTAAAATAAAGTTTTGTGGTTTAACGAGTTATGATGAAGTTGCTTTTGCAAAAAAAAATAATATTTATTGGATAGGCTTTATATTCGCTAAAGGGTCATCAAGATTTATTGAAATTGGTAAAGCTAAAGAGATTATTTCTAAATTTGATAATTGTTTGAATATAGTAGGAGTATTTGTGGATGCGAATGATGATTGGATAAAGTTAGCATTAGAAGCAGGTATAAATTATATCCAATTGCACGGAGAAGAAAGTCCAGAAAGATGTGAAGAAATTAAGAGTCTTTTTAAAACGCCTATAATTAAAGCAATACCAATTGAGAAAGAGGAAGATTTAAAAAATATAGAATTTTACAATGATGTATGTGATTATTTTTTATTAGATAAAAAAAATGTAAATAATGAGGGCTTTAATGGAGGAACAGGTGAAAATTTTGATTGGAACATAATAAGTAAAAATAAAGAATGGCTTAACAAATATAAGCCTTGGATATTATCAGGCGGATTAAATATACATAATGTTCAAGAAGCAATCAGATTAACTGGCACCAAAGCTATAGATGTTTCTTCTGGTATAGAGTATAATCCTGGAAGTAAAAGTATCGAGTTAATGGAATTATTTATCAAAGAAGTTAATAAAAAAGTTTAAAAGGATTAAAGAATGAAGCAAAAAGTAAATTCATACAAAAATGGCCCTGATAAGCAAGGTTTTTTTGATATTTTTGGAGGAAGATTTGTAGCAGAAACTTTAATGCCGTTAATATTAGACTTAGAAGAAGAGTATAATAAGGCAAGAAAAGATAAAAATTTTATCAAAGAACTTAAATATTGGAACAAACATTATATTGGCAGACCGTCTCCATTGTATTTTGCATCTAGAATTACAAAGGAACTAGGTGGAGCAAAAGTTTATTTTAAAAGAGATGAACTAAATCATACTGGAGCTCACAAAATCAATAATTGTATAGGACAAGTTCTATTAGCAAAACGAATGGGTAAAAATAGAATAATTGCAGAGACTGGAGCAGGGCAGCATGGAGTTGCTACAGCAACCGTTTGTGCACTCTTTGGACTTCCTTGTACAGTATACATGGGAGCTAAGGATATTGAAAGACAAGCACCTAATGTCTTTAGAATGAAGTTATTAGGAGCCAAAATAGTATCAGTAGAATCTGGATCACAAAGTTTAAAAGATGCTATGAATGAAGCGTTAAGAGCATGGGTTTCTAATGTAGAAGACACTTTTTATATAATTGGGACGGCTGCAGGCCCTCATCCTTATCCTATGTTAGTAAGAGATTTTCAAGCTGTTATAGGAGAAGAAACTAAGGAACAAATTATTGAGGCTGAAGGAAAATTGCCAGATAGCTTGATAGCTTGTATTGGAGGAGGGTCTAATGCATTAGGATTATTTTATCCTTTTCTAGATGATGTTTCAGTAAGCTTATATGGAGTTGAGGCTGCTGGAAAGGGTTTAAAGACTAAAGAGCACGCAGCCTCTTTATCTCTTGGATCTCCTGGAGTATTACATGGCAATAGAACATATTTATTACATGATGAAGATGGCCAAATAATAGAGGCCCATTCAATATCAGCAGGTTTAGATTATCCAGGCGTGGGTCCAGAACATTCTTATTTAAAAGATGTAAAGAGAGTTAATTATGTAGGTATTAAAGATGATGAAGCTTTGGAAGCTTTTAAATTTTGTGCAAAATTAGAGGGTATTCTACCAGCTTTAGAGCCTTCCCATGCGCTTGGATATGTTATGAAAATTGCTCCAAAACTTGATAAAAATCATATCATAATTATGAATTTATGTGGCAGAGGTGATAAAGATGTATTTACAGTTGCAGATGCTCTGGGAGTTAAATTATAATGATTGGAGGAAGCCGCATAAAAAATAAGTTTATTAAACTTGAAGAAGAGAATAAAACTGGATTAATAACTTTTATAACTGCGGGAGATCCTAATTATAATATTTCTCTAGAAATTATGAAAAGTTTACCAGCATCGGGGGCTGATATTATAGAAATTGGTATGCCGTTCACTGATCCAATGGCGGATGGTCCTAGAATTCAGGCTTCGTATTTGCGAGCCTTAAAAGAAGGGCAAAATTTAAAAAAAACTATCAAATTAATTAAAAGTTTTCGTCAAGATAATGACAAAACACCTGTTGTATTAATGGGTTATTATAATCCAATATATAAGTTTGGAGTAAAAAAGTTTTTAAAAGAAGCTAAAGAAGCAGGTATAGATGGTTTAATTATTGTTGATTTGCCTCCAGAGGCTGACGAAGAAGTTTGTAATCCCGCTAATAAAATGAATATAGACTTTATTCGTCTGGCAACCCCTACTTCTAGTATTAATAGATTGCCAACTATAATAAAAAATTCTTCTGGTTTTTTATATTATGTTTCTGTATTGGGGATAACAGGATCAAAAACCCCTAAAATAGAAAATATTAAAAAAAATATTAAAACTATAAAAAGTTTAACAAACATTCCTATAGCCGTTGGTTTTGGAATTAAAACCCCAATTCAGGCTTTAGATATTTCGAAAATTTCTGATGCCGTTGTCGTAGGTTCAGCAATTATAGAAAAAATTAATGAAGCATATAATAAAAATAATAGTGATGTAGATTTTATTATAAATGAAACATCTATCTTTGTTAAAAGCTTATCAAATGCTATAAATAGAAAAAATTAAAAGGAATATTTAATGAGTTGGTTATCTAATTTTGTTCGTCCCAAATTAAGAGCTTTAATAAAAAAATCTGATAATGCAAATAATTTATGGATAAAATGTAATGGATGTGAACAAATGGTTTATCATAAAGATCTTAAAGATACTTTGAGTGTATGTCCTACTTGTGATTATCATATGAAAATGTCTGCAAGTGAAAGAATTGAATGGTTATTGGATGAAGGTAGCATAAATGAATTAAGTATTCCTATAACTAATATTGATCCGTTAAAGTTTAGAGATAGTAAGAAATATGTAGACAGAATTAAAGATGCTAAATCCAAATCTAATTCTGAAGAGGCTATTCTCATGGCTTCTGGTCAAATAGGCGGTAATAATGCGATGGTTGTTGCCTTAGATTTTAATTTTATGGGAGGTTCTATGGGGTCTGCTGTAGGTGAGGGTTTTTTGGAAGCATCAAAAGAAGCTATTAAATTGAATATTCCACTTGTAATTTTTACTGCTTCTGGAGGAGCAAGAATGCAGGAAGGAATATTTTCACTAATGCAATTACCTAAAACTGTAGTTGCTGTGAATTCATTAAAAGAAAAAAATATTCCGTATATAGTTGTTCTTACAGACCCAACAACGGGAGGAGTTTCAGCTTCTTTTGCAATGCTTGGAGATATTACTTTTGCTGAGCCAGGTGCTCTAATTGGTTTTGCAGGACCTAGAGTTATTCAAAGTACAGTTAATGAAACACTTCCTGAAGGTTTTCAAACATCTGAGTATTTATTAGAGCATGGAATGATTGATGACGTTATTCATAGAAAAAATTTAAAATATGCTATTGCTAATACTATTTCTTTATTGATGCAAAACACAACTAATGAGAATTTGCCTAGTTATTGATGAATGATGTATTTTTAGAAAGACTGGCAAAATTAACATCTAAATACCCTAAAGTAATAGATCTTTCTCTAGCTAGGGTAAAAAAATTATTAAATAAATTAGATAATCCTCATTTAAAAATCCCTCCAATAATACATGTTGCGGGAACAAATGGAAAAGGGTCAACAATTGCATTTTTATTTAATTCTTTAAAATGCGCGGGACAGAAAGTTCACGTTTATACTTCTCCTCATTTAATAGAAGTTACAGAAAGAATTATTTTAGCTAATAAAAAAATAAGTTATAATAAACTCTTTCAAGCATTAGACTATTGCGAAAAAGTCAACAATGGAGAACACATCACACAATTTGAATTATTAACTTGTATCGCCTTCTTTTTAATGTCTAAGACAAAAGCAGATGTTACTCTATTGGAAACTGGTCTGGGTGGCAGATTAGATGCTACTAATATAATAAAAAACCCAATTTTAACTATTATTACAAGTATATCACTAGATCACTCAGATTTTTTAGGTAATAAATTACATTCTATAGCGAAAGAGAAGGCGGGAATAATAAAGAAAGGAATTCCATGTATTTCTGCTCCTCAGGAAATAGAAGTTAAAAAAGTATTAATTGATAAATGTAAAGAAAAACAGGCTAAATTAATAATTAGTGACCAAAAATCTTTTATTAGTTATGAAAAGAATGGTTTTAAGATAAATAAGTCAAATATTGAAGACCATCTGTTCCCATGGCCTTCCTTAGAAGGGCCACATCAAGTAATTAATGCTGCACTAGCTATTACTGCTTTAATAACAGTACCTGAATTGAGAGTTAATTTGAAAGATATGAATCAAGGGATTGTATCAACATATTGGCCTGGAAGACTAGAAAAAATTAGTAAATCTATTGTTAAAAGATACTCTCTGACAACTGAGGATATTTGGTTAGATGGCGGACATAATATTGCAGGCGCTCAGGCAATAAAAAATTGGATTATACATAAAAAAATAAAAAAAATTATTTTAGTTTGCGGCTTTCTTAAAAATAAAGATGCTGAAGATATATTATTTATATTAAAAGATTATATTAAATATATCATATTTGTTCCAATAGATAATAAAAACTCATATACAGTTGAAGAATTATCAATTATGTCAAAAAATTTAGATATAAGTTATTATATGAGTAATTCAGTTAAAGAAGCTATTACTTCAAGTTTGATTTCTAAATCTTCAAAAGTTCTTATTTTTGGCTCATTATATTTAATTGGAGCTATATTAAAATTAACAAATAATTAAATATTTTTATCTATCCACGCAGTAAGATCAGCCTTAGAAGACATACCTACTTTAGTATCTATAAGTTCACCATTATTAAATAGCAACATTGTAGGTATACCTCTTATTTGAAATTTTCCAGGAGTTTCTGGATTTTCATCTACATCTAATTTACCTATTGTTATTTTATCGCTATATTCATTTGATATTTCTTCCAATATAGGGCCAATTTGTTTACATGGACCGCACCACTCTGCCCAGAAATCAACTATAATTGGTTGGCCTTTTTTAATTACATCTTCTTCAAAAGTGTCATCTGATATTTGTATAGTGCTCATTTAGAATTTCCTTATTAGCAAGTTTATATTTCTTAAACATTTTGGTATTTTTTTTCAATTTCTTCAATTAAATTATTTAGATTATTTAAATTATTTAAGGTAGTAGAATCATTTTCTTCTTCGTAATGAACTCTAAGATCATCAATTTCTTTATAAGCTTTAGGAATTGTATTCCATTTTTCATCATTATGACTAAAAATTTTTTTAGCAATTCTACGATTAATTTTTGAAATAATTTCTTTTGGAAGAACTGAAGGGTTTTCTTCAAAAATTACTTTTTCAGCAAAGTAATAATTTCTTTCTTCTTTAAATTTATTAGCGATCATTAATTTATCCTCCCAATTGGCAATATGAAATTCTTCCATTATTACTTTTTCATAGTTATTTGAAAATGAATTATAAATTGTTTCTTCAAAATTTATATCTTCTTGTGATAAATATTCCTCCTTATCTTCTGCCTGCTTCCTCAGTAACTTTTCAAGTGTTAATTTAAATTCTACATTAGAATTTATAATATCAGCTCTCCTATGTAATTCCTCATTTGAAATATGTTTATATTCATTTATTTGAGGGATAAATTTTGATTCCATAATAATTGGACTTTTATTACTGCGTAAAGACCTTATTATTTTAGGGCTTTTAGACATAAAATGTTCTAAGGAATTTTCAGATAAATTAATATAATCTTCAGGATCATGTTTTAAATCAAAACACTGAGCCCATTTATAAATAGGATGATAACATATAAATGATACAACAAATGGCATTATCTTTCCAAAATATGATTCTGTAATACAAAAAAGCTTATTATTTTCTATTAGTTTATTTGCATTTTCTTTATTAGAAGTTGAAATACTTGCTTCCCACAACTGAGGACTTTTTAAATTTATAATTTTGGCTAGTTTGATAGTGGCTATAGCATCTCCCAGTGCGTCATGCGCATTAAAATTTTTAATTCCGTTGAATGGGGCTATCTGATCTAATTTGAAGGATAATTTTCCTTTTTCATTTTTTGGTATTTTTATAGTATTTGGATAATAAATGTAATTAGCTCTCAAAATATTCAGTAAATCTGATCTTTTATTTCCATTATTTATAGTAAAATAAGGATTATATAAGTTTTTAAATAGTGTTTTTCTCAAAAACTCTTCGTCAAAGGATATTGAATTATATCCGATATATGTTGCAGTACCCCAGGATTTAAATTTATTTAACATTAATTCAATTAATGCCAAATGGGAGAGATTTGTTTGCGTAAGATCTTTTACAGAGCTTTGGTTTACTAATATAGCTTTCGGATATGGAATAATATCAGATAATAAACGACATCTTGCTTCAAATCTATCTATTTCTTGAAAACTTGTATTTGTTAATATAGCTCCAACTTGTATAATTTGATCCCAGTTACTATCTCTTCCGGTTGTTTCAAAATCATAAAATACATAGTTCATTTTAATTATTTTTAATCCATTCTTTTGCTTTATTTAATGCGTCTTCTGTCCCTATATGCATCCATTTACCAGAGTTTTTAATACCCCAAATTAAATTATTTTTAATAGCTTCATCATAACATATGTTTAATGAAAATTTATTACTATTTACTTCATCAATTACTTTTGGATTTAAAATTTGCCATCCCGTATATGCAAGACTATTAATCTTTTTTCTATATATTAATGAAGGATATTTTTTACTTTTAAGAGCAAAATCACCTTTTCCATTATAGCCTATTGATTTTTTTTTATCATCTAAAAGTAATAAAAAGTCCATATTATTTGGATTAAAATTTTTGATTAGTTCAGTTAGAAAATTTTTTGAATTGGAAGGTATAATTATTGAATCACCATTTATGACAATTATTGGTTGAGTTATATCTTTTTTTCTTATATTTTTTATAGCTCCTCCTGTTTCTAATATTTTCGATTCTTTAATTATTATAATTTTCATAGCTTTGTTTTTTTTACAATATACATTTATATATTTTTCTATTTTTTCAGAGAGATAATGAGTATTAATATAACATTTTTTTATATTATTCTTTCTAAGTTCTTCCAAAATATAAAAAATTATAGGTTGATTATTTATTTCTATTAGAGGTTTTGGAGTTTTTAATGTTAATGGCCTTAATCTTTTACCAAAACCTGCGGCTAAAATAATAGCTTGAGATATCTTGGTGTTTTTCTCTTTCATCTTACAAGCCTATAAATAAATTTTATCTTTAGGGATATACATTTCAATCCAATTATTAATTTCTTCTAAGCCACCTTTTCTTGCAGATGTTAAAAATATTTTCATAGCTTGATTCACAAACTTTAGGTATTTAATTTTTTTATCTCTTCGTGCGAGTCTTATAAATATTCCAACAATTTTGGCATTTCTTTGTGCAGTAAGTATATTATAATTTTTAATGAATTGATTTACATTTTTAATTTTATTCAATTTTATGAATTCTTGAATAACAACTTCTTTTGTTTGTTTTGATACATTTCTTCTTACATCTTCTAGTAAGGATGATATGTCATAAGCCTCATCTCCTATTAAAGCATCTTGAAAATCAATTATGCCTATTTTTTTTACATTAGCTCTAGTCGGTAGCCAAAATAAATTATCAGCGTGAAAGTCTCTTAAAACAAGTTTATTATTTTTTAGTTCTTTGAATATTTTAATCCATGACTCACCCCATGCTTTTTTGGATTCATCATTAAGTGTAATATTTATTTCTTTGAAGTACCATTCAGTGAATAGGTTAACCTCTTTAAGTAAGTAATTTTGGTCATATCTTGGTAGGTCTATAGAATGTTTTATTTTATGAATGTACGATAAACATCTAATAGCATTAGAATATAGTAATTTTTCTGAAATACCTTTTTTTAATGCTTTATTAAAAGTTAAGTCACCAAAATCCTCTATTAAATATAATCCTTTTTTGTGATCTATTTTAATGATTTCTGGAGCAGATAGTCCGTTATTTTTAAGATATTTAGAAACTTTAATAAATTCATAGTTTCTATTTTCTATAGCAGTTGATTCCATTAATAATAAATTATTATTTAATCTATAATAACGTCTACTTGATGCATCCTGAGGTATACATCCCAATATATTATTACTTAGTTGGTTATTATTTAAAAATATTTCGATATTTTTATTAATTTTAATATTAATTAGTGAATTAGACATTTAATTTTTATTAAAACTTTCAAATTCTTTTAAAAGTTCTTTCCTTCCTTTTATCTCTACAGACCTTCTGTTTTCTTCAAGTTCATTTAAAATAATTTCTATTTTTTTACTAGGTATTAGGTGTTCTATTATTTCAGGCCACTCTATTAAAATTATACCACTATTTAACGCATCTTCTAAGTTTAGATTCCAAACATCTGCAGGATTTTCTAATCTATACATATCATAATGCCAAATGATATTACTATCATACTCATATGTTATTAACATTGGGAAAGTAGGACTTAAAATTTTATCATTTTTAGTAAGATATTTGATGAATGCTCTGGCTATAGTAGTCTTACCAGAACCGAGATTTCCAATAAGAAGAAAAATATCATCTTGTCTCGCAATTTGAGCAAGCTTTTCTCCGAATCTTTTCGCATCTTTAAGGTTATTTAAAACTAGCTCCATAAGCTTTTTTAAAAAATTCCCTAATATCTATAATGATCAGGTTTAAATGGTCCTGTAGTATCTAAGCCAAGGTACTTAGCTTGTTTTTTATTTAACATTGTTAACTGTGCTCCTACTTTATTCAAATGAAGTAAAGCTACCTTTTCGTCAAGTTCTTTGGGCAATGTATATACTTTCTTTTCATAGCTTTCATAGTTCTTCCATAGTTCGATCTGGGCTAATACCTGATTAGTAAAAGATGCGCTCATTACAAAACTAGGGTGTCCTGTAGCGCAACCTAGATTCACTAACCTTCCTTCAGCTAACACAATAATTTTTTTACCATCAGGAAATGTTACTTGATCTACTTGTGGTTTAATTTCTTCCCACTGATAGTTTTTTAAGCTAGATATTTCAATTTCAGAATCAAAATGACCTATGTTACATATAATAGCTCTATCTTTCATCTCTCTCATGTGATCTATATTGATAACATCACAATTACCTGTAGCTGTAACAAAAATATCTGCAGTTTTGACTGCATTTTCCATAGTTACAACCTCATAGCCTTCCATAGAAGCCTGAAGGGCACAAATTGGGTCTATTTCTGTTACTAGTACACGGGCTCCAGCATTTCTTAAGGAAGCTGCAGATCCCTTTCCAACGTCACCATATCCTGCAACTACAGCTACTTTACCTGACATCATTACATCAGTAGCTCTTCTGATACCATCAACTAAACTCTCTCTACATCCATATAAATTATCAAACTTAGATTTTGTAACAGAATCATTTACATTAATTGCAGGTACTAATAGACTATTATCTTTTTCCATTTCATATAACCTATGAACACCTGTAGTAGTTTCTTCACTAAGACCCCTTATTTCTTTTAATAGATTTGGGTATTTTTCATGCATTATTTTTGTTAAATCACCCCCATCGTCTAATATTAAGTTAGGTTTCCACTCATTAGGACCTGTTATAGTTTTTTCAATACAATCCCAAAATTCTTCTTCAGTTTCTCCTTTCCAAGCAAATACAGGAATATTATTTTGAGCTATAGCCGCAGCTGCATGGTCTTGGGTAGAAAATATATTACAGGAAGACCATCTCACTTCTGCTCCTAAGAAAGTTAGTGTTTCTATTAATACTGCAGTTTGAATAGTCATATGAAGACAACCAACAATTCTTGCCCCTCTGAGTGGCTTTGTACTTTTATATTCATCTCTAAGAGCCATTAAGCCTGGCATTTCTGTTTCAGCTATTTCTATTTCTTTTCTGCCCCACTCTGCTTGTGTAATATCTGCTATTTTGTAGTCTGTAAATGTACTCATAATAATCCTTATTTATAGTTCATTAGTGATAATTGCATATATAGTCTCTTTATCTAAAGCTGCACGAATGTTTTGTAAAGTTTTCTTTTTTGTTAGAAATCTAGATATATGAGCTAATTCATTTAAATGAATAGGAACATCGTTAGTTGGTGAAATTAAAAAAAATATTATATCAACAGGTTCATTATCAATAGAATTATAATTAATGGGTTTGTTAAGTTTAAGAAATATTCCGATTGATTGTTTAATATTTTCTAATTTAATATTAGGTAGAGCTATTCCAGAGCCTATACCAGTATTTTCAATATTTTCTTTTTTTGAAAGTAGACTGAAGATTTCTTTATTAGAAATATTATTAAGATTCTCAACAATTGATGATAATTTATTTAATAGCTGTTTTTTATTATTTATATTATGTAATAAAAATATATTTGATTGATTTAATATATTTGACAATTTAATTTTATTATTAAATTTTTTTATATTTTTTTCATTATTTTTTAAATTCATTAATTTCTCTCTTTATAATAATAGTTTTTTTTGTACTTTTAAATTGCTATAATTATAGATTACATTTTTTGGATCTGACTAATGAGTTAGCTATATTTAAACTTTCTCTATATTTTGTCACTGTTCTTCTTGCAACTTTAATATTTTCTTTCATTAATATATCAACTATGTTTTTATCGCTATAGACAATATCTTTATACAATTCTTGTTCAACAATTTTTTTTATTTTTGCCTTAATTGAAATTGCTGAATTATTTTTATTATTCTTAACTTTACTAGTTTTACTAGTAAAAAAATAACTTAATGGCAATGTGATATTATTAAATTTAACATACTTATTTTTTACAGCTCTGCTTATTGTGCTTTCGTTCATGAGAGTTTTCTCACTAATTATTTTATGAGTTAATGGCAATATTGCTTCTTCTCCCTCAAAAAAGAATTTTTTTTGAAAGCTAAAAATTTTATCACCAATTAAAAAAAGAGTATTGTTTCTTCTATTTAAATTATTTTGCAGCATTTTACCATGCGCAATACAGTCTTTTATGTAAACTAAAACATCTTTAGTTTTCAAATCTTTTTGTTTGATTTTAATTTCATTAATATAATCTTTATCTAGTGATACTTCATACTTATTATGATTATTTAAAGTAAAATTAATATTATTATTATTAATTTCAAGAAAAAAATCGGGTATAATTCTTTCTATTTTTTCTTTTTTTAAACTATCTATGGGAGTTGGTTTTAAAGACTTAATATTATTAATAATTTCAATAATTTTATTTTCTTTTACTTCACATAGTTGGGCTAATTTTTTATAGTTTCCAGATGCCAAATAATTAAGATTCTTAATTACTATATTATAATAATTATCAAACATGTTATTTTTTTTTAATTGAAAAATTAAAAACTCCTCTATATTTCTCGAGAATATCCCTTCAGGATCTAGTAATTTAAGTTTACTTAAAACTAATTTTGAATGAGCTTTAGAAGTTTTAGCCATAACGGCAGCTTCTTCTGTCGATAGGTTACAGAAACCTTTATCATTAATATTCTCTATATAAACCTTTACTAGTCTCTGTCCCCAAGAGTTTATAGAGATGTATGAGCTTTGTTGATATAACCATTCTTTTATACCTAAATCTTCTGAATAATTTTCAATATTATTATTTTCATAATGTTCATTATATTTTTTATTTGAAATCAAAAAGGGGTTTTTTTCTATTTCAGTTAGCGTGTAGGCCTCTAACTCATTTGCAGACATTTGTAAAATTTTAATTGCAGTAATTATATTAGAATTTATTTTTTGATTTATTTTAAGACTAGGTTTCTGTGATAAATTATATTTATGCATTGTACATTGAATTATAAATTAAACTTTTCACCTAAGTAGACTTTGCGAACATTTTCATCTTCTATAATTTCAGCAGGTTTGCCATTCATTAAAATTTTACCATCATGCATGATATATGCTCTATCAATCAGCTCAAGCGTTTCTTTCACATTATGATCAGTTATGAGAACTCCCACTCCTCTATCTTTAATATGCTTTATTAATTCTCTTATTTCTTCAATAGCTATTGGATCTATTCCGGCGAGAGGTTCATCTAATAATATAAAAGATGGTTGCATTGCTAAAGTTCTAGCTATTTCTACTTTCCTTCTCTCTCCACCAGAAAGAGATAAGCTAGAGGCTCTTCTTAAATGAGTTAAAGAGAATTCAGCTAACAATTCTTCCAAATGAATCTCTCTTTCTCTTCTATCTTGAACATTAAGGGATAAGATTGCTCTTATATTTTGTTCTACAGACATACCTCGAAATATAGATATTTCTTGCGGCAGATATCCTATGCCAGCTTTAGCCCTTTTATAGATTGGCATATCAGTAATATTTTCATCGTTAAGTAAAATTTTACCATAATCAGGCTTGATAAGACCACATATCATATAAAAACAAGTAGTTTTTCCTGCTCCATTTGGGCCCAGAAGGCCGACTGCTTCTCCTCTCTGAATTTCTAAAGAGACACTTCTAACAGCTGGTTTTTTACTATAAGTCTTTCCTAGATTAGTAACTATTAAACCATTATTTTTAACTATAAGTTTTGGGTTATTATTCATCATTATTATTTACTTTTTTTGGTAAAAAACGCATTTTAACTTTATCAGAATTCTTGTCACTAGTAATTTGGCTTACTCCAGTATTTAAATCCATTATAAGTAACTCGCCTTTCATAATATTATCATCTTTTTTGAGTGTTACAGTATCTTCTATAATTATATTATTCTTTATAAAATCATATTTCGCATTTTTCCCTGTAGCAATTTCTTTTTTATTAGTAAAAATTACATTTCCTTCAGCTTCTATTAAAATAATTTCATTATTATTAGCTTCATTATCTAAATGCACCACTAATTTATTTGCAGAAATTTTTTTATCACCTTGAGTTGCTAATGCATTTCCTATTGCATAAGCTACTTTCTTATCGTCATTCCATTGCATTTCATCAGCTATTATATCTACGGGAATTACATCATTAGCTAGTGAACTTAAGGATATAAAAAATAATATATAAATAATTTTTATATTTTTTATAATATATTTCATTTGATATTACCTTTATTATTACTTAAAGAAAGTATAGGCCTTCCTTTTAAATTTATGGTAGAATTTTCTAAATTATAAATAAAACCTTTTCCATTTAGTGATCCCCAACTCCCATCAACAATAATATTTTCGTTGCTACTTATTAAATTGTCATCAACATTATAAGTTATTTCATTAGTAAAAAATTTTGTACCTCTCGAAGATTCTATAATAACATCATTTTTAAGTTCTAAAATATTTTTATTATTATTTAATATACCTTTTGTGGCATAAAAATACATATCTTTTTCATTTGATAGTTTATAATGTCCTTCAGGTTTTTTTAAAATAATTATTGCTGAATTAGAAATATCTTTTTTCGCTTCATATGCTTTTACAGTAAAAATAGATTTGTTTTTATTTTTAAATAGTATAACTGGCTTTACTAAAGTATCAGGCTGGTTGATTTCTTGGTCTTTATCTATATTTAAAATTTCTTTATTTGGAACTTTTTGCCACCATCTTATAATTATAATTATTGATAATACAATTAATGAAATAATTATAATTTTTAATATATATTTTTTTATACTAAATTTTTTAGTTGTATCTTTTTCTCTGTTTTGAACATTATTTATCCAAGATTTATGGAAAGGTTTATTTTGCAATTTCATAACTATTGATTTTTGATGCAATCATGAATATGAATAATTCCTTGTGGAATTTTTGACTTTTTATTTGAAACAAATAAAGCAGTAATTTTGTTATCATTCATCATTTTTATGGCATTTTTTATATTTTCACTTGGTTCTATGCTTAATGGTTTCTTTGTCATAACCTTACTTATAGGCATATCTATGAAATTTTTAGAAATATTTCTTCTCAAATCCCCATCTGTAATAATACCAATTAAAATATTTTTTTCATTTGTAATTCCTACACAGCCAAATCCATATGAAGTCATCTTTAATAAAGCCTCTCTCATTGTTTTCTTTTGATTTATAAGAGGTATTTTAGATTTTGTATGCATTAAATCTTTTACTTGTAAAAGACTATGTCCTAACATACCACCTGGGTGATATTTTTTAAAATGAGCTTCATTAAATTTTCTTTTGTTCATAAGTTCTATTGCGATACTATCTCCAAGAACAAGCATCATAGTGGTAGAAGTAGTAGGAGCTAAGTTCAGAGGACAAGCTTCATTTATTTTTGGAATTAAACAAGAAATAGTAGCACTTTTTGCAAGAAAACTATTTGGATTAGATGTAATTGCAATAAGTTTAATCTTATTCTTTATCACAAAATTTATTATAGGCATCATTTCCTTTGTTTCGCCTGATTTAGATAAAGCTATTAAAATATCATTCTTTTGAATTAAACCTAAATCGCCATGACTGGCTTCGCTACTATTTATATAAGTAGATGGAGAGCCAGTAGAAGAAAGAGTAGCAGATAATTTTAAACCAATATAACCACTTTTTCCTATTCCAGTAATAATAATTTTACCTTTAGATTTAAATAATAGGTTGACGGCTCTTACAACAGATTGATCTACTGATTTCTGAAGATCTAATAGCGCATTTGTTTGTTTCTTAATATTTTTTTTAATTGAATTTAGTTGTTTAGAATATGACAAATTATAGCTCCTGATTAATATTATATTTTTCTAATGATCAAAAATATCAGGTTCATTCCATCCATTTAAGTCTAAATATGCCCTAATTCCAACAAATTGAAATAGCTTATCTGCTAACTCATCTCTGTTTTCTCGCTTTAATATAATATCTAGTTCATTTTTTATTTTATGAAGATATAAAACGTCAGAAGCCGCATATAATAATTGTTCATGGCTTAGTTTCTGACTTCCCCAATCTGAGCTTTGTTTTTGTTTTGATATATCTATATTAATTAGTTCTTTACATAATTCTTTAAGTCCATGCCTATCAGTATAAGTTCTAATTAATTTTGAAGCTATTTTAGTACAATAAATATTTTCGCACATGATGCCCATATTATTATAAATAGCAGCTAAATCAAATCGAGCATAATGGAATATTTTTTTTATATTTTTATTTTTTAATAATTTTTCTAATACTGGGTATGACGAATTTTCTTTTATTTGTACAAGATGTGCATAATTATCACCATTAGAAATTTGCACTAGACATAGCCGATCTCTTTTGAAATCCAATCCCATAGTTTCCGTATCAATAGCTATGCAATTAGAGAATTCTAAATCATTTGGTAAGTCACTATCGTATAAAGTGTAATTGTTTTCCTGCATATTTACTCCATTAAAATAATTTTATATTATCTTTTTAAATTTACCTAGCTAAATTAAATATCATTAAATATTTTTTAATATAATAAATGCTTTTATCTGTATTTTATTTATTACTTTTTTATATTATATAATTATGTATATAAAATTGATTATTTTAGAAAGGTTTATTTGTGAATTTAAGTAAGAAAAGTAGGACGGTAGTAATTTTTGGAGCTTCAGGTTTTCTTGGTAGATATATTGTAAATGAATTACTAAAAAGTAATTGGATTATAAAAGTATTTGTAAGAAATCCTAATAAAGCAAAGCATCTCACATTAATGGGAAAATTAGGACAGGTTTCTATATACCAATGCGATATTACGGATTCTGATAAGGTAGAAAAGAGTATAATTAATGCTAATAAAGTTATTAATTTAGTTGGAATATTAGAGGAAAAAAATAAGCAAAATTTTAAAAATATTCATTTAATAGGGGCAACAAATATTGCAAATGGTTGTTTAAAAAATGATGTGGATAGTTATATACATTTTTCTGCTTTAGGTTTATACAATGGAGAACATTCAAAGTATGCTAAAAGTAAGTTGGATGCTGAAAATACAATAAAAAATATTTTTAAAAATACAATTATATTTAAGCCTAGTGTGGTTTTTGGTCCAGAAGATCAATTTACAAATAAGTTTGCTAAAATGGCATCTATATCATTATTTTTACCTTTAATAAATTCGGGAAAAACTAAATTTCAACCAGTATACGTAAAAGATATTGCTAGAGCCGTAAGCATAGTAATAAATAATAATATTCATAATGGAAAAATATATAATCTTGGTGGTCCAGAAATTTTGAATTTTAAAGAAATATTAGATCTTATTTTAATTAAAATTAAAAAGAAAAGATATTATATTAATCTTTCTTTTCCGATGGCTAAGCTAATAAGTCTTTTATTTTATGTGTCTCCAATTAAG
Organism: Alphaproteobacteria bacterium MarineAlpha9_Bin3; assembly: GCA_002937655.1. Lineage (GTDB taxonomy): Bacteria > Pseudomonadota > Alphaproteobacteria > TMED109 > TMED109 > TMED109. The sequence goes on from PTKH01000005.1 coordinate 22,374, forward strand.
CCAATTACATTAGATCAAGTTAGATTATTAGAAAAAGATAATATCCTGCCTGAAAAGGGATTAGGATTTAGAGACTTAGGTATCAGTCCTTCTTCTCTAGTTTCAATATCAGGACATTATTTAAAAAGATATATATCTAAATATTAATTAAATAAAGTATTATAATACCCATTGTTATCCTGTATATTACAAATGGTAGAAAAGTATAATTTTTTAGCCACTTAATAATAAAAACAATAGATAAATATGCAAAAGCAAAAGATAATACTAGCACTAAAATTATGGGTATAATTTCCTGTTTGCTAATTATATTATTAAAAAGCCAAATAGTTTCAATAGTCATTGCACCCAAGATTGTTGGAATCCCTGAATAAAGTCCAAGTTTTGTTGCGTCTATTCTAGAAATTTTAAGTATTCTAGCAGCTGTAATTATCATACCTGCTCTTGAAGCTCCCGGTATAAGTGCAAATACTTGAAAAAATCCTATGAATAAAGAATTACGTATAGAAAGAGAGTAAATGTTCTTTTCTTCTCCTTTATAATTGTCAGAAATATAGAGCAAACTGGCACCAATTATGCTAGCCCAAGCAATTATATTTAAAGATAAAAGTTCTTTGTCTAGATTTTTAAAAATAAATAGTCCAATTATTAATATTGGTATAGTAATTATAAATATATTTCTTATAAGAAGAATATGATGATTCTCTTTAAAGTAATTAAATTTACCATAGGAATAAAGAATTTCTAGTAGATCCTTTTTCAAATAGATACCTACAGCAAATAAGCTTCCTAGATGAGCAGAAATGGCCATAGTTCTCCCTGAAATAGGCCAATCAAATAAATATTCTAAGATAAATAAATGAGCAGAAGAAGATATAGGAAGGAATTCTGTGATACCTTGAATAATTGAATATATAATAATTTCCCAGAAATTCATTACTAGTTTCCATAAATAAATATTTTTTTATTATTTAAACAGTTAATGTTAATTAGTTTATACTTTATTTAATTATTTTAATAATGGAATATTTAAAAATGACTATATTGTACCATTTGCCATTCTCTGCAAATTGCAGATTAGTAAGAATAGCACTTGCGGAGAAGAAATTAGAGGCAAAATATATAGTTGAGCCCATCTGGGAAAGAAGAAATGCTTTTTTACAAGTCAACCCAGAAGGACAAGTGCCTGTCTTATTAATAAAAGATAATGACTATATTGTAGGTTCAACTGTGATAATAGAGTGGTTAGAAGAAGTAATTCCCTCAAATAGTCTGATTGGAAAAGATATCAATTTTAGAGCCGAAGTTAGAAGAATAATGGGTTGGTTCAATAATAAATTTAGCAATGAGGTAGAATCTACAATAGTATTTGAAAAAATTATGAAAGTTTTTATAGGCAAAGGCACTCCTGATGCAAATATATTAAGGGTAGGTAGAAAAAATCTATTAGTGCATTTACAATATATAGACTGGTTAAGTAAAAATAGAGATTGGTTAGCTGGAGATAATTATAGCGCAGCAGATATTAGTGCAGCAGCAAATTTATCCATACTAGATTACTTAGGAGAAATAAAATGGAAAGATTATTCCTTTGTAAAGGAGTGGTATGCGAGAGTTAAGTCCCGTCCTTCGTTTAGAGGTGTTCTTTCAGATAAAATACCAGGTCTTCTTCCGCCTAAATATTATACAGATTTAGATTTTTAATGAATTTATTTAAATTAGTAGATATATTATTTTTAGGAGAATAAATTTATGGAATCCTTTTCTAGTATAGTTGAGACATTTTTATCAATAATTAAAAATTTCATTAATAATAATATATTGATACCTTCAGGGAATATTTGGTTATCAGATGTATTTTTTTATCACTTACTTTTAGTTATTTTATTAACAGCTGTATTTTCACTAATTTTTAATAAATTAATAATTGTTTTTATAAGAAGTTGGCTTAGAAAGTTAAATTTTAATATAGGAAAGCAATTACTGGAAAAGAAAGTATTAGTTCCTATTGGGTGGGCAATTCCGATACTAATATTTGAAGCGGGTTTAGGAAATTATTCGCCAGAAGAAGGCGTTATTGCCCGGTTAATGAAATCACTCATAACTCTAATTTTCATTTTATCTCTTACACGATTTATATCTGCTATTTCGGATGTTTTAAAAGGTAATAAAACATTTACCGGTACCCCAATACAAAGTTACATGCAACTTATTAAATTAATAATATATTTATTTGGCATCATTATTATTGTATGTACTTTATCAAATACTTCTCCCTGGACAATTTTGTCAGGTTTAGGAGCTTTAACAGCTATATTATTATTAGTTTTTAAAGATACAATCTTAGGACTTGTCGCTTCTATTCAAGTTTTTGGCTCTGATACTATAAGAGAAGGAGATTGGGTGACAATACCTTCATTAAATATAGATGGAGATTGTATAGAAGTTGGATTACATACTGTGACTGTAAGATCTTGGGATAAAGCTTTAATTACATTTCCAAGTGCAAAGCTATTAGAGCATCCATTTAAAAATTGGAGGGGTATGGAGGAAGCTGGTGGACGAAGAATAAAACGTGCTATTTTTATCGACCAGGAATCGATTTGTTTTATAGATAAACCTCTTAAAGAGAAATTATTAAAAATTAGTCTTTTGACTAAGCATTTTGAAGCTAAGAAAAAAGAGATAGAAAAAGCAAATGCTCAATTAGATGAAGATACAATTAATCATAGAAAGCTTACTAATATAGGAGTATTTAGATCTTATTTAATAGAGTATCTAAAAAACCATGAAAAAATTAATGAAAATTTAACTCTTATGGTTAGACAGTTAGCACCTGGCAGTTCAGGATTACCAGTTGAAATTTATGCTTTTACTTCATCGGTAGAGTGGACAGATTATGAATCTGTTCAATCGGATATTTTTGATCATATTTTAGCAATTATATCTTTATTTGATCTAAAATTGACGCAATCACCATCTGGACATGATATAAAAAATTTTTTAATTAATTATGATCAAAAAAAATAATTTTCTTTTATGAGTAGTTTATTAGAAAGTATTAAATATAGAGCTTATAAATTAGAGTTTGATGATATTGGTATTTGTGAAGCTAAAATACCGGCAGAGATTTCTCAACATCTTAAAGAATTTGTTTCTGAGGGTAGACATGGTTCAATGAATTGGATCTCAGATACTCTAGAAAGAAGACTTCACCCTAAAAATATGTGGGAGGATGCTAGGACAGCTATTATCTTAAGTGCTAACTACGGTCCTGAAAATAATCCTTTAAATAAAATACAAAATAAGAACTTGGGAAATATTAGCGTATATGCGCAAAATAAAGATTATCATAAAATTATAAAAGGAAAATTAAAGAATCTTGCTAGTTGGATTGTATCTAAAACAAATGGGGATGTTAAAGTTTTTGTAGATACCGCTCCATTAATGGAAAAACCTCTAGCTGAAGCGGCTGGTCTAGGATGGATAGGTAAACACACGAATTTAGTGAGCCCTCATTTTGGAAGTTGGTTATTCCTTGGAGTTATTTTACTGGATACAGAAATTATTGAATTAAATAAAAAATCAAATGTTAATAAATGCGGAACTTGCTCTAAATGCTTAGATATTTGCCCAACAAATGCATTTATAGGCCCTTATAAATTAGATGCAAGAAAATGTATATCATATTTAACAATTGAAAATAAAAGCCATATTCCAAGAGAGTTTCGTAGGTTAATTGGAAATCGAATATATGGTTGTGATGATTGTTTAGCTATATGTCCTTGGAATAAATTTGCAAAAATATCTACTACTATATCATTTCTTCCAAGAGAGACCTTAAAAAACCCTACACTAAAAAATTTGTCACTTTTGTCAGAAGGCGATTTTAAGTTATTATTTTCAGGATCGCCAGTAAAGAGGATTGGTAGAAAAAGATTTATAAGAAACGTATTAATAGCGATTGGGAATTCATCAGATAAATCATTAATAGACAATACAATAAGACTTTTAGATGATAATTCTAGCATAGTAAGAGTAGCCGCTATATGGGCTTTAGGACAATTATCAAAAAATTTATTTTTATATGAAATAGAAAATAGAATAAAGTTCGAAAAAAATAAAGATGTGATTAATGAGTGGTTAGAATCTAAATATGAATTAGAAACATCAAAATTGGAAAATAATGTATGAAAAATATTTCTATTTTAGGTTTAGGAAATATTTCTTATGAACTATGTTCCTTACTAATCAAAGCAGGCTTTAATGTTTTTGGCTCAACTGATAATTCTGTTAGAAAAAAAAATTTAAAAAATATTGGTGTTAGAGTTTATACTAGAAATAATATAGCAGAATGTATTTCAAAAGCTGACAAATTAATCATTACTATTCCTCCAAATAACTTTGGATGTAAAATAATTAACAACTATTCCAAGGAAATTATTAAATCCAAAATAAAATGGATTGGTTATTTATCAAGCACTTCTGTTTATGGCAATTATGATGGCAAAAAAGTCAATGAGCAAAGTATTCTAAAACCTAAAGAATTAGCTGCACAGTTCCGTGTTAAAGCTGAGAAGGATATAGAAGAGTTTGGAAAAAAATATTCAATATCAGTGGAAATATTTAGGTTAGCTGGAATCTATGGAAATAATAGAAATATCATTAATAATATTTTATCAAAAAAAATTAAGCCAATCTTTAAAGAAGGGCATTATTTTAACAGGATACATGAAAAAGATATAGCTAGGGTGTTATGTTTGGCGTGTTCAAAAAAAATGAATTCAGGAATAATTAATTTATCAGATAATTTACCTGCTCCCCAATTAGATGTAATAAAATTTGCATTTAGTATTATGAATAAAAAAATGCCTAAGCCTGTAAATTACTTAGATATAATTGAGGATATGTCTCCAAAAGTAATACAATTTTGGGAAAATAATAGGAGGGTTGATAACTCTTTATTAAAAAATAAATATGGTAATTTATTATATCCAACTTACAAAGAGGGTTTAAAATATATTTATGAATGCGAAACGTTACAATCTTCTAATAGAGATTGAATTACCGATATAATTTTGTTTAATTGTTTTTTATCTGAAAGTCTGTGATCACCATTTTTTAATATTATTAACTCTGAGAGTGCATTATTACTTTTATTAAATATCTTTAAACTCTCTTTCCAACTAACGGCTTTATCTTGGTCGCCATGTATAAGTTTTAAAGGAAATGAAAACATATTTTTAGTAGTTAGAATCAAGTTTTTATTTCCTTCCTTAATAATTTTTTTTGTTATAATATAACCATTTGGATCAAATTCTGAAGGTATATTAGTGTAACCCATTGTCTTTATTTCATTTTTTTGTTCCTGATTTAGTTCTTTTTGCCATAACTTTTTTGTAAAATCTGGAGCTGCAGCTATTGTTACTACACCTTTTATTTTTAATGGATTCATTAAACCAATTTTTAGAGCTATCCATCCTCCCATACTCGAACCTATTAGTATTTGAGGTTTTGTAGGTACTTTATTTAATACTTCTGCTGCATCTTCAATCCATTCTTTAAAAGATGTATTAATAAATTTTTCAGAAGATTTTCCATGCCCTGAATAGTCAAATAAAGTACACTCATATTTATTTTTTTTACACCATTTAAATATGTATTGAGCTTTGGTTCCAGTCATATCTGAACAAAAACCACTAAAAAATATAAAGCCAATTTTAGATTCACCTTTATTATATTGATAGGCAATTTTTCTATTATGGCTTGTAAGTAATGTTTTATGCATTAAAGTAATTTCATATTATTTATTTTATTTTTATTAATATAATTAAATTTATTTTTGAAAGAATTTTATGACAGTAGATATTAAAAATTATAGAGTTTTGCAAGTTTTACCTCACTTAAATAGTGGAGGTCTTGTCTCTGGTGCTGTAGAAATTTCTAATGCTTTACAGAAATCAGGACACTATTCTTTTGTTGCTTCAAATGGAGGAAGAAGAGAAAGAGAAATAACAAGGGAAGGAGGTAAAGTTATATTATTGCCACTTTCGAGTAAAAACCCCATAACTATATTTAGAAATATTTACAGATTATCTAAAATAATTAAACAAAATAACATACATGTAATTCATGCAAGGAGCAGAGCTCCTGCTTGGAGTGCTTACTTTGCAGCAAAAAAAATGGGTATTCCTTTTATTACTACTTTTCACGGAACGTACTCTTTTAAAGGAAAATTAAAAAAAAAATATAATAGTGTAATGACTAAAGGAGATAGAGTTATAGCTATAAGTAATTTTATTAAAAAACATATTATTAACAATTATTATGTTAGTAGTGAAAAAGTAGTTACTATTCACAGAGGTATTAATATTGATACTTTTAATCATTTAAAAATTTCTGATGAAAGGTTAATTTCTTTTTGTAAAAAATTTAATATACCAGAAGATTATATTGTTATTTTATTACCTGGGAGAATAACAAGATGGAAAGGACATAAAACTCTGATAAAGGCTGTTGCAATGCTTGGAAGAGATGATTTTATTTGTTTATTTGTTGGTGACACGCAAGGTAGATATAAGTATTTTAATGAATTAAATTCAGCTATTGATAAATTAGGCTTATCAAATAATTTTAGAATTATTGAAAATCAAATTGATATGGCAGCTATTTATAAATTAGCAGATGTGGTTGTTTCCGCCTCTACTGACCCTGAAGCCTTTGGTAGGGTAGTTGCTGAGGCTCAAGCTATGGGTAGACTTACAGTTGCCGTTAACCATGGAGGTGCACCAGAAATTATTTTAAAAGATATAACGGGTTGGTTGTTTGAACCAGGAGATTCAATTGATTTGTCTGACAAAATAAGTAAAGCTCTAAAATTAGACGATTTAGAAAGAAAAGAAGTATCTTCTAAAGCTATACAAAGGACAGTGTCAAATTTTAATAATGATACAATGTGCTTAAAAACTTTAAAAATTTATGCAGATCTAATAAATAGTAATAATAATGAAAAACAATATATTAGTAATTAAACATGGTGCCTTGGGAGATATAATACTTGCTGGTTCTGCTATGCAAGCTATAAGAAATTATCATAGAAATGATAATATTATTTGCTTAACTACAGCTGCATTTGAAGGTTTATTAAATTCTTCTCCTTGGTTTGATAATGTCTTTGTGGATTCTAAGCCAAAATGGAATAATCTTAAAGATTGGAGTGTATTAAAGAATTTTTTTAATAAATATAATTTTATAAAAGTTTACGATCTTCAGACTTCAACGAGATCAAATTTATATTTTTATTTTTTTTATATATATAAAAATTGTAATTGGTCCGGAATAGCTATTGGTAGTAAATATAGGCATAAAAATAAGAATAGGAAAACTATGCATACTATTTATAGACAAAAGGAACAATTAAAATTTGCCGGTATTAAATATAATTACTTCCCTGATTGGGGATGGTTGGCTATTAATTATCAGAATAAAAGTATTTTACAAAAAGAGAAATTTGTAATTATTGTTGCTGGTACAGCAAAACATAGAATAAATAAGAGATGGCCAGAAGATAATTTTGCTCATTTAATTGAATCCTTATCTAATATTGGAATTAAATCAATCCTAGTAGGAGGTAAGGAAGAATTTAAATATATAAATAATATTATTAATAAAATTAAAAAGACGATAAAATTTATGCCTTTAAATTATGCCGGTAAAACTTCTTTTAAAGATTTAGTTTATTTAAGTAAGTATGCATCTTGCGCTATTGGAAATGATACAGGGCCAATGCATTTATTAGCTTCTAGTGGATTAAAGTCTATAGTATTATTTGGGGCGGGATCTAATCCTGATTTATGTGCACCATTGGGAAAAAACGTTCGTATTATAAATGAAAAATATATTACGGACATAACTGTTGAAAATGTATTTAAAGTTATGAAAAAAATAGGAATAGATTGAAAATTATATAAAATAATATATAGATAATTAAAATAGGATTAATTTATCAAATTTTTATTTGTTTTTATTAATAAACTATGTATTTTTTATAATATTTGAATATTTTAATTTAGAGGAGCAGAAGTATAAATAAAAAAACTGGCAAACAAAATCCCTTTTCTGAAGATTTACACAAAATCAACAATCAAATTACAACAGATCCTATAAGAGTTATAGATAGTGAGGGTGCAATGCTTGGAATATTGCCTTTGAAAGAAGCAATTGAAAAAGCAGAAGATCAGGGTTTGGATTTAGTAGAAGTATCTCCTAATGCAAAACCTCCTGTCTGTAAGATTATTGAATATGGTAAATTTAAATATGCTGCGCAGAAGAAAGCAGCAGAAGCGAGAAAAAAACAAAAAACTGTAGAGGTCAAAGAGATTAAATTTCGACCTAATATAGATACAAACGACTACGAAATAAAGATGAGAAGTGTAAGAAAATTTATAAATGCTGGAGATAAAGTAAAAATTACAATGCGTTTTAGAGGTAGAGAAATGACACACCAAGATATTGGGGTTAAGGTTCTTAGGCGTATAAGAGAAGATTTAGATACTACCGTAAAAATTGAACAATTTCCTAAATTAGAGGGAAGACAGATGGTTCAAGTTTTCGCACCAAATATATCTGATAAGGTTAATAATAAAAGTGAGAAGAGACCGACGCCTGAAAAAGATTAATAAATCCTATAAATTCTCTTTTATAACTTGCATATTTTGTTATAGATATATATATAGGACCTCTAAATATTAAGGATTTTTAAGGAAAATAGAAATGCCTAAGATTAAAACAAAAAGTGGTGCAAAAAAGAGATTTAGCTTAACAAGTTCTGGAAAAGTAAAAATGAATCAGGCAGGTAAGAGACATGGAATGATAAAGAGAACTACTAAATTTATTAGAAATGCTAGAGGTTCTACTGTAATGGTAGATGCCGATGCTAAAATAGTAAAAAAGAATTTTTTAAGAAATAGCTTATAAAAATTATTGATGAAGAGGAAATAAAATGTCTAGAGTTAAGCGTGGAGTTACTGCTCACAGTAGACACTTGAAAGTTATAAAAGCTGCAAAAGGTTCAAGAGGTAGACAAAAGAATACATTTCGTGCAGCTATTCAAAGGATTGAGAAAAGTGGTCAATATGCTTATAGAGATAGAAAAGCTAAAAAGAGAACTTTTAGAGGTTTATGGATACAAAGAATCAATGCTGCTGCAAGAGAATTAGGTATGACTTATGGAGTCCTTATTAATAAATTAAATACAGCGGGTTTTGATATAAATAGAAAGATGTTAGCTGATCTAGCTGTAAGAGAACCAGAATCTTTTAAATCTATAGTAGAAAAAGTAAAGAATTCCTAAAAATTATCAATATATATAGGCTTTTTTATAATCTTAAATTATAATAATTTTAATTAAAAATTATTTAATTCTATATATTTATTAAATGAAGAGTTTGAGTAATAATGTCTAACATTAAAGATATCGAAAATAATATATTAGCCAATATATTTAAAACCAATTCATCTGAAGGTTTACAGAAAATAAAAATTAGCGAGTTAGGAAAAAAAGGACGAATTACTCTTTTAATGAAGTCTTTATCAAAAGCTACTAATGATGAAAAAAAAGTTTTAGGTAAAAGTTATAATGAATTACGTATTAATGTATTAAAAGCATTTGAATTAAAAGAACAAGAAATTAAAGATGTAAATATAATCAATAGGATAAAAAATGAAAAATTAGATGTTACTCTTTCAATTAGACCTGGAGAAAATAATGACGAAGGAAAAATTCATCCTATAAGTAGGACAATTGATTCAATAATTGATATATTTGCAAATGATAATTTTACAGTTGAAACAGGCCCACATATTGAAAATGACTTTAATAATTTTACTGCTTTAAATATTCCAGATGATCATCCAGCAAGACAAGATCATGATACATTTTATATTAAAGATAGAAATAATATAGAAAGAAAATTGCTAAGAACTCACACTTCACCAGTTCAGATAAGAACAATGGTTAATCAAAATCCTCCAATTAGAATAATTGCACCAGGCCGTACTTTTAGGTGTGATGATGATGCAACGCATTCCCCGATGTTCCACCAAATTGAAGGATTAGTAATTGATAAAAATATTAATATGGGGCACTTAAAGGGGCTTATAAAGTCTTTTTGCGAAGAATTTTTTGAAGTAAGTAACTTGCCAGTTAGATTTAGACCTTCATATTTTCCATTTACTGAGCCTAGTGCAGAAATTGATATTGGATATAACAAAAAAGGTAATACTATAAAAATAGGAGAGGGTTCAGATTGGCTAGAAGTTATGGGATGTGGCATGGTGCATCCAAAAGTTTTAATTAATTGTGGCTTAGACCCTAAAGAATGGCAAGGGTTTGCTTTTGGTTTAGGTGTAGAGAGGTTTGCAATGCTTAAGCATGGTATATCTGACTTAAGAAACTTTTACGAAGGAGATATTCGCTGGTTAGATCATTATGGTTTTAATTTAATAGGTGGGCCTTCAAATACCTGGTTAAATTTTAAGGAGGACTAAGAATTGAAATTTTCTTTGTCATGGCTATCTGAGCATATAGAATTATTACCAAATACTAATACAGAAATAATAAGTAATAGTTTAACTAATTTAGGATTAGAAGTAGAAGCTGTATTAGATTCCTCAGAACAACTAAAAGGTTTTATAATTGCAAAAATTATTGAGATTACTCCTCATCCTAATGCAGATAAATTAAATATATGTAAAGTGGAAATTGGTGATAAAAAACTATCAGTAGTATGTGGTGCTACTAATGTAAGAAATGGTTTAAAGGTAGTTTTTGCTCCAATAGGAGTAACAATCCCTTTAAATGGGCTTGTATTAAAAAGAAAAGATATTAGAGGTTTTACTGGGGAAGGAATGTTGTGCTCTGCTGAAGAATTATGTCTTGAAGAAAAAAGTAATGGAATAATTGAATTAACTGAAGATGCTCCTGTTGGAAATATTTATGCAGACTGGGTTGGTCTCTCTGATCCTATATTTGAAATTGGACTTACTCCAAATAGAGGAGACTGTGCTAGTGTTTTAGGAATTGCTAGAGAATTAGCATCTATAGGGTTAGGAAAATTAAAAAATAATACTAAAGAGGCAATAAAAGGTAATTATAAATCACCAATTGAATGGAATATAAAATTAGATTCTAAAAATAAAAGTGCTTGTCCCTATGTAGTAGGAAGACATTTTAAAGGTTTAAAAAATATTGAGAGTCCAGATTGGTTAAAAAAGCGGCTAAAATCAATAGGCCTAAAACCTATTTCTGCACTGGTTGATCTTACAAATTTTATAACTTTTGATTTGGGGAGACCATTACATGTTTTTGATGCACAAAAACTTTCAGGAAATTTATGCATTAGGATGGGAATTTCTGGAGAAAAAATACTAGCTTTAGATGGAAAAAATTATAATTTGGATGAAAAAATCATGATGATTTCTGATAGTGATAATGCTGTTTCAATTGCAGGAGTTATGGGAGGAGAGGATAGTTCCTGTGATGAAAATACTACCGAAATGTTTTTAGAGTCAGCTTATTTTAATCCCAAAAATGTTACTACTTCTGGAAGAAGTTTAAATATTCAATCTGATGCTAGATATCGTTTTGAAAGAGGAGTGGATCCTACTTTTGTTGATGAAGGAGTCAATATTATGACTCATTTAGTAAAAGCAATATGTGGCGGAGAAGTTAGTGAATTAGTAACAGCTGGAAAAATAAATCTTAAAAAAAGACAAGTTCAGTATAGTTACTCTGAAGTTAATAAACTAGGTGGTATCGAGGTTGATAAAAATAAGCAAGATGAAATTTTAAAAAGTTTAGGATTTCAAATAGAAAATAAAGGAGATAAAGCAAACTTATTGATTCCTCATTGGAGACATGATGTGAAGGATGAAATAGATATAGTTGAGGAAGTAATAAGAATTTATGGTTATGATAATTTAAAAGAATTTCCATTAAGCTATAGTTCTAATAATAAAAATGCTGTACTGAGTTTTGATGAGTATAGAAATAGATTAATTAGCCAAGCCTTGATTAAGCGCGGTTTATATGAATCTGTAACTTTTTCATTTATATCTTTGAAAGACCATCAGTTATATTCTGATAATGATATACTGGTAGAACTAGATAATCCAATTTCTGAAGATCTTTCGATTATGCGACAATCATTATTACCAAATTTAATTAATAATTTTATTAAAAACTATAATAAGGGATTAAATAATTCTGGTTTATATGAAGTTGGCCCAATTTACTTAGGAAGTGGAGAAAAGGAACAAATTTCATGCTCAGCAGGAATTAGATCGGGCGCAGTTACAGAGAGGCATTGGGCAATAAAAGATAGGGAGTTTGATATTTATGATTCAAAGAAAGATGCTTATAAAGCTTTGGAAGCAGGGGGAATTAATTTATCTAGTATTAAATTGAATACTACTGTTCCTAAATGGTATCATCCGGGTCGTGCCGCTTCTATAACTTTAGGTAAAAATTTATTGGGTTATTTTGGTGAACTTCATCCTAAATATTCTGAAATTTATGGAATGAGAATTATGTGTTTTGAATTGTTTCATAATCAATTTCCTAAGACTAATAAAAAGAAGTTTAATAAAGAATATGTCACATATAGTTTAATGCCTATAAAACGAGATTTTGCTTTTATTACTGATATGGATATACCAGCAGATGATTTAGTTAAATCTGTAAAAAAATCACTTAGTAATTTAAATAATATTAAAATATTGAATGTAAATTTATTTGATGTATATGAAAAAGAGCTTTCTGTTAGTAAGCAAAAATCACTTGCTCTTGAAGTTATGTTACAGCCTATAGAAAAAACCCTTACTGATATACAAATAAAGGAAATTTCTAATACAATAGTAGAATCTGTAAAGAAGGATACTAATGCTATACTTAGAGACTAATTGGAGGGGTGGCCGAGCGGTCGAAGGCGCACGCTTGGAAAGCGTGTATACAGGAAACTGTATCGTGGGTTCGAATCCCATCTCCTCCGCCATAATTACATTTTTTATAGTAAAGCTTATTAAATGATTATTTGGCTAACCAGAATTTCAGGCTCTGGTAAAAAAATTAATTCAATTGAAATACATAATGTAAGTGATTTGAGAAGTTATTTTTATGGAGATAGAGATAAATTTTGAAAAATATTTTAAATTTTTTAGATAAATATTCTGCAAAAAGCGACACTTACACATTTAAGTTTTTTGGTAGGCCTTTAGCATATTTTTTATCTGAATTTATGTCTAAGTATGTAACTGCCAATCAAGTTACTTATTTTAGAGCAGTTCTAGTTATAATTTCCTTATCATTTATTGCAATTGATCATAATATTTATTTTAATATAGGAGTTTTATTATTTTTCTTAAATATTGTTTTTGATGCTGTAGATGGGCAAATTGCTAGAAAAAAAAATAATGCATCATATTGGGGTAAATTTTTAGATGGTTACATTGATTCAGTATCATATGCTTTGTTACCATTTGTTTGTGCTATAAATTTACTTTTAAAAGATACCTCTTCTCTAGATATAATTTTATGTCTTTTACTCTTTTATAGTTCTTTATTGTATTTATTAGAATGTTTTTTTAGAGAAAGATTAGTATTTTATCGAGAATGGATAATAAAAGAAAATATTAATTTAAAAGAAAAATTATTTTTTAATTCTAGAATCAATATTTATTTAGCAAATACATTTTATGATTTGGTTCATCTTTTATTGCTAGGTGTCTTAATTTTAGTGCCGTTAAAGGTATTTTATTCATGTATAGTTATAATATATATTTATACAGTTACTATAAGGTTAATAGCCTTAGTTATTGTAGCTTCCAATAACTTAAGAGTACATAGAAAAAGTAAATTTAAACCAGCAAAAGATATTTAAATTGATTAAGGACCTTTAAAATCGTTTTCACTTTTTTCTATATAGCTAATATAGTTATCATCAGTTATTAACCAAATTTTACCATCATTACTTACTTTCATGTCTCTTATTCTAAAATCAAGCGATTTAAAGTTATCTTTAATAGTAATATCTCCTAAAAATATTTTATCCATATTATTGGCATGTTTTTTGTCATAATCAATATTAACGATATATAAAGAATTACTAACTAATGAAGCTACTAATGTTTTATTTGTCCAACGTTTAAAATACTCACTATTATAAACTATTATTTCACTTATTCCTATTGATGGAGAAAAATAATATATAGGTTCTTCATAAGGATATTCATGTGACTTAGACATCTCTATATCTTCATTATATGCAAAGCCATAAGATACAACAGGCCAACCATAATTACGTCCTTGATATAAAATGTTAATTTCATCTCCTCCATTTGGCCCATGTTCAGATCCAATAATATATTTCTCCTTAATATATAATCCTTGAGGATTCCTATTACCCATAGTATAAATAGAAGACTTACCCTGATTATCTATTAGGATAGTTTTCCCAAAATGAGAATTAGGATTCTGAGAAACATGATTATTTTTATATTCTTGTTCGTTCTCTTTTAAAATATCTGTATGAGAAGGTTGAAAATCTCCAATTGATAATAAAATATTATTTTCATCTATTCGTTGTATTCTTCCACCAGATGGATCAGGATTAGGCTCTTTGACACAGCTAGGAGTTTTATAAAATAATTTAAATATAATAGGATTATTGATATCTATTGGTTCTGACTCAAATACCATCAGACCCTTGCAGGCTGGATCGTTTTTACTAGAAAAATAGGAAGATACATATAGTTTATGATTATCATCTAAAAATATATCTCTAATTCCAAATTCAGTCTCGTTAATACAGTCATTAAAAGAATGTTTTTTAATAATAGAGCAATAATTTGACTGAATTTTTTTAAAACTATTTTCGCTATAATTAAATAAAGCAAAGTTTCCAATACTATAATGCATCAAAATAGTTTCATTATCTAAAAAGTCTATATATGGCATATTTGATGGTATATATTTATTGTCGTCAATACTCAAAAATTCAGTGTCATATATATTTAAATTTAATACATGTGCTCCTGAAATAATCTCATCTTCTAATTCATATTTATTTACAGTAACAGATTGATTATTTTCTAATTTCTCTCTCTTAATAATATTACGCTTATAATTTTTATGGTTATAATTATATTTTTTATCATATATTAATTTAAATGGATGAGTTATTATTTTAAACTTATTATTGTAGGCATTATGTATATTTGATTTAGTTGATGGGGGAAGTATTATGAAAATGATTATTAAGAAAGAAATTAATATTAAAATAAAAAATAAATAGAGTTTTTTTTTAAAATAATTCATTATTTTTCTCATATATACTATTTTTATTTTAAAAATGATTTAAAAAGGCCATTACATACCGAATGAATTATGATTATATTAATATAACTAAGTGCCTTATAAAGTTATGTCAAGAAAGTTATGTCAAATTATAAATAGAATTAATTATAAATATATTTAATTGATGCATAAATATATTTTATAGGTTATGCATGCTTCTGAAGTAAAATTATTAATAAAAATTTTGTAAGAAATATTATGTTAAAAATCGATTCGAAAATTTCTATATTGATTCCTACTAGAAATAGAAGTGGTTTTCTTAATAGAGCTTTAAAATATTATGCAAAAATGAAATTTAAATGTTTCTTTATTATTGGTGATAGTAGTACTGAAATCTCTGAAAAGGATCGTACTGAAGAAGTATGTAATTTTTATAGAAAAAATTTGAATATAAAATATGTTCATTATGCAGGAGACATAGGTTTTGGGAAAAAACTATCAGAAATGTGTAATTTATCTACTAATACCTATACCGCTATTATAGGAGATGATGATTTTATAGTTCATAAAGGACTTCTAGAATGTTCAAAATTTTTAGATAATAATGATGATACCGTTGGAGTTTATGGAGAGAGACTAGGTTTAATGATGGTTGATGATCCTAATAAAACATCTAATTGGTATGCATCTAGACAATTTAGATTTAAAAATATAATTGGTAAAAATTTTTTAGAAAGAATACATATACTAGAAACCCCTTCTTGGAGTCAACATATCTATAGCTTGTATAGAACTGATGTTATTAAAACAAGTTTAGATACTATTAAGAATTTAGATTATAGTTCTAGTAATGAGTATTTATTATATATGTCTATAGCAATAGCTGGTAATTGGGTAAAACTTGACAATTTATATGCTATTTGCGGCTTTGAAACAAAAGTATTTCAGTATAGAGATCGAGAATCATTCCCCCATTATTGGGGTAATGTGGGCTCAAAATTAAAACAGCTATCCCATTTAAATTTTTCAAAAGATTTAACAATTGCTGTTGAGAATATTTCAAAATTATATTCAGGAAGAATAAAGAAGGAAAAGTTAAAAGAAGAATTATTAATATGCTTTTGGCTTAAAAATAGCTTATTTTTATCTAATAGTTTAGCTTTTGCGGGGCACAATAAAACTTCATTTTTTTTGAATAGACTATATAAATCGTTACTTAATTATAATATAATATCTTTTGGTATTAATTTATTTAAAGCTATTTTTACTAAAATATTCTGGTCTATATTTTTTGATAAAAGTAATTCTTTTGGTATATATCAAAAAAAGCAATCTAATTTTATATTTATAATTACAACAATTTTACATTTTTCTAATTTAAAATATACACTAAAAAATTTGCTAAATAAGAAACATTTATATCATCGAGATTTTATGGATGTATTTGAGATATGGTTAGAATTTCCTATGGGAAAGAAATTAAATAAATAGTTTAGTTTAATATTTATTATTGTATTATTAAGTAAGGAATTTTCATTTGTGCGGTATTGCTGGTATTTTAAGCCTAAATAATAGTCAAATATATAATGTACATAATCGTTCATTATTAATGATGTCGATGCTTAATAAAAGAGGTCCAGATTATAATGGGTATTGGGTAGACGACAATAACCTGGTTAGTATTATCAATACAAGATTATCAATAGTAGATGTTAATAATAAGTTTAAAGTGCCACTTATTTCTAATTCTAAGAATTCTATATTAACTTATAACGGTGAAATCTATAATTATAAAGATTTATATAATTATTTAACTTCTAAAGGTATTTTTTTAAAGCATAAGTCTGATACTGAGATTATGCTTGAAGGTTTAGAAAGGTATGGTGTTGAATTTCTTAAGCAAATAGACGGTTTTTGGTCTTTAGGTTTATTCAATAAAAGTAAAAATAAATTTCTACTAAGTAGAGATTTAATGGGTGAGAAAAGCTTATATTATCTTTTAACTAAAGATGAGCTAATATTTTGTTCTGAGATTGATCCAATAATTGCAGTAGCACGAAATAATTGTGAAATTAATTATAGTGCTTTAATATCAAGTTTTAGATATCGAACAGCTCCTGTCAATGAAACTATTATTAAAGGTATTTCTAAATTATCAGCAGGACATTCTCTTTTATGTGATTTGAATAAAGGTAAAATAAAAAATATAGCTACGCAAAAATTTGAAATTGAACCATGGATAGATTTTTTTAATTCAGAGCCTAATGAAAAAAAAATTTTAGATATTTATGAAGAACATCTTTATGATTCTGTACAAAAAAGAATTCCTAACGAAGTAGATTATTATGCAACCCTATCAGGTGGGATAGATAGTAATTTAATTACTATATTTGCTTCTAATTTTTCTAAAATAAATATTAATACCGTTTATGCGCATAGTTCAGATAGTCCTCCAAAGAGAGGAGAAGATTTGGATGAATATGAAGCTAGTTTATTTACCTCTAATAAGTTAAATACTAATCATAAGTCTTTTTCTATAATCAGCGAAAATGGCTTTCAAAATTACCAAAATTTATCAAAAAATTGTTTTGATGGAGTTTTGTGCGAAGGTCTTCCTAGTTTCGCCTCTATAGCAGAATTTATAAAAGAAAAAAAATCAAAAGTCTTACTATTATCTGATGGCCCAGACGAATTTTTAGGTGGTTATGATGTAGACAAAAATCTCTATGAAGATATTTTTACAAATGATAAATCAATAATCTCAAAAAATAGAAAAGAAAACTTAAAATATTTTACTGAAAAACCTTTTAATTTTAGACCTATACATGGAGGAACAAGCCCAAAAGTATTAAGTCAGATCTTTAATAGAGATATTTTAGATAATTCTAATTCTAAATTTGGTACAATAGACAATCTCTATAGAGATATATATGAAAGAATTGATTTGAGTCAAAAAATGGCACTCTCTTATGCATCATATAGTTTGCCTGATTACTTTAATACCAGAACAGATCGATCCACTATGTATCATTCTGTAGAAGCACGTCTACCATTTCAAACACCTTCTCTTGTAAATTTAATGATCGGCACTCCTGGTAAATGGAGATATAAAAATAAAATCAGTAAATATATTCTAAGAAAAATTGTAGAGAGACATTTAGGAAAAGATATAGCTTTTAGAAATAAGTATGGTTTTGCTTTTCCTATATGGAAAAATAAACTTTATCTTGATAAATTAAATATGGAAGAAAATATTTTAAATAGCGAATTATTTAAGACTTCATTTTTTAATGAAAGTGCTCTAAATTTTTTTAAAATAGAAGCTAAAACTAATAACTTAAGACATGTATGGATGTCATATTGTGTGGTGCAGACATATAAAAACTTAAAAGATATTAATAAAAGTAAATTAAATAAATAAAATGATATTTAAATTAAAATATTTTTAATTAATCATTGAGACCAATTGTTAGGTAACTAGAATTTTTAAAATCTGTTTTATTAAACATTCTACGTACATCTATTATAATTTTATTTTTTATACTCTCTTTTAATAAATTTTTATATTCTGGCCATTTTGTTGATATGATGATTACTTCATGGTTTTGAATACACTTCTGCCAATTTTCTATAATATTTATTTTAGAATATATATGGGGCATTTCTTTTTTTAAATTTTCTATACAAGCTGGATCATGTGCAGTGATCTTAGATTTATAATCAATTAAGTATTCTATTATTTTTATAGAAGTAGAGTCCCTAATATCATCACTAAATTCTTTAAATGATATACCTAATAATAAAATTTTAGCATCTTTTAAATTATTTATTTTTCTTCTTAATAGTTCAACAACTTCAGCAGGTTGTTTATGATTTACATTTAATACCGCATCTAAAATTAACATAGGATAATCTAAAGAACGTCCTACACTAGAAATAGCTTTAACATCTTTAGGAAAACAGCTACCACCAAAACCTGAGCCAGGAATAAGATAATTTAAAATTTCTGGGTTTACTCTAGTATTATCTGGATTTATAGGATTCCATCTTTTATCTAAGCTAATACCTTTGACGACATCTAAAATATCTATTCCGCCTATTCGCGACGACAGGTTTGCTAGCTCGTTAATTATTGATATTTGGCAGGCTAATAAGGCATTATTAGAATATTTGATCATTTCTGCAGTTTTAGTATTAACAAATAATTTTTCAATTTTCCAAGGTAAATATAATTTTTCAAGAATATCCTTTGTAAAAAAGTCTTCATAACCTAAAATTATTCTATCAGGATTATTGAAATCGTATATTGCACTTCCTTCTCGTAAAAATTCAGGATTCATACCTAGTCCAAAATCAGGATGTAATTTTTTTGAATATTTTTCTATTTCTGATTTAACTAAATTATAAGTAGTGCCAGGAACAACAGTACTTTTTACAACTACAGCTATTTTATTTTTAGCATTTTTAATAAAAAGTGCTGCGTCTTTAGCAGCTTGTTTTAAATAAGATAGATTTATACTTCCATCAGCTAATGATGGTGTTCCAACAGCTATCATTATTAAATCTATATTTTTATTATGATCAGGAAAAGTATTTGAAACTTTAAATAATTTTTTATCTATTACTTCTTTTAAGTATGGTTGTAAGTCTTTCTCATATATATGTGGTGTGCTATTATTAATAGCGTCAACTATTGCCATATTTTTTTCTATGCAAGTTACATTATTTCCTTTTTTAGCTAAAGAAACAGCAGTAACTAAACCTACATAACCGCAACCAATAATTATTATATTCATTTACCTTCTTGCTTTATAAAAGTTAAATATTGTTTTACGCCACTCTCTATAGAAATTTGTGGATGATAGTTTAACAAAGTTTTAGCTTTTGTTATATTAGGACATCGTCTATTAGGATTATTTGTCATATAGTCAGCATCCTTACTATCTTCAAATTTAATTTTTCCAGAATACTTAAATAATATTTTTCCATAGTTTTCAAATATTTTTGCAAATTCAATTACCGATATTTCTTGAGAATCTGATCCTATATTAAAATAATCATATTTGCCATAAAGCAAACATGCTAAATATCCAGAAATTGCATCAGAAATATAACAAAATGTTCTTGTTGGAGCTCCATTAGAATAAATTATAATATCTTTATTATCTACAATACATTTTGCTAAATCTGCTGGTAATCTTTTATCATTAATATTCATTCCAGGACCAAAGTTATTAAATGGTCTAGCTATAGTTATTGGCATATCATATTTTTGTGAATATACCCAGCATAATGTTTCTCCAAATCTTTTAGACTCATCGTAACATGCTCTTGGTCCACTGCATAATACATTGCCTGGATAATCTTCATCCGTAGGAATTTTACTAGATTCAGGGTCTCCGTATATCTCGCTAGATGAGAAAAATAGAAACCCATCTAATTTTTTACTATTTTTGAAAAGATCTAAGAGTTTTCTTAGTCCCCATACATTGGCATCAATTGTTTCTAATGGATATTTTCTATAAAATGTTGGTGATGCAATTGAAGCACAATGAATTACTAAATTAACTTCTCCTATACTTGGTATATTTGTAAGATCATCATCAGCTATATCAAACTGAGATAAAAAAAATAAATTAGAATACTTATTCTCTAAAGTTTTTATCCAATTTGGCTCATTAATAATAAAATTATCTAAGCCAATTATTTTTTTTATTCTTAATTTTTTGGAATAAAGCAATAAAAATTGTAGAAAATAAAAACCTAAGAAACCAGCACATCCTGTAATTAAAATAGTTTTATTATTAAGTTTATTTAAGCAATCTACTGAGGAATATATATGTTTTAAATCTTCTTCTAAAATATTATTGTTAGATTTAAATTTAATATTATTATTTATCAAAATATATATCCATAAATTAAAATTTTTGTATTTAGAAGGCTATTTAATTTTTTCCTATGAGTCTTTTTATTTATATATAAAATAAATATAAATGAAACATAATATTTAAAAATAAATTTTAATAAGATTATATAAAAAATTGGAGATATAAGATAATATATTAATTTATTTCAGAAATTATTTGGCTTTAAAATTATTTTATTCTAAGTTGCGATTAGAGGAAATAAAATGAAAGTAGTAATTTTAGCTGGAGGACTAGGAACTCGTCTTTCAGAAGAAACTAAGTCTATCCCTAAGCCCATGGTCAGAATAGGAGATTTTCCAATTATTTGGCATATAATGAAATATTATAGCCATTTTAATTTTAATGATTTTATAATATGTCTTGGTTATAAGGGAAATAAGTTAAAAGAATTTTTCTTAAATTATTCTATGTATATGTGTGATGTCAAAATTAATACTAAGCATGGTACTGTTGAAACAACTAACCGTATCTCTGAAGATTGGAATATTGAATTAGTAGAAACAGGCCTGGAGACTATGACGGGGGGTAGGCTAAAAAGAATTAGGCATTTATTGGGTGATGAAGATTTTTTAATGACTTATGGTGATGGATTATCTAATGTAGATATAAATGAATTGATCACTTTTCATAAAAGTAATAAAAGAAAAGCTACTATAACTTCTGTTGTACCCCCAAGTAGATTTGGAAGTTTAAAAATAAATAATAATGTAGTTGAGAGTTTTAAAGAGAAGCCAATAGGTAAAAATGAAAGAATAAATGGGGGTTATTTTGTTCTCTCTCCTAAAGTAATTGATTATATTGATGATGATCAGACAGTTTGGGAAAAAGGTCCTTTAGAAAATATAGCTAAAGATAATGAATTAATGGCATTTCAGCATGATGGTTTTTGGCAACCTATGGACACTCTAAGAGATAAGGAATTATTAGAAAAATTATGGCTTAATAATAATGCCCCATGGAAAAATTGGTAATACTATTTTAAATAAATAAGATTTTTATCTTTATTACTTAAAATCGGATTTTTTATAGGCCATTTATATCCAAATGATTTGTAATGAATTCCAGTATCTGACTCTAAATTAAATACTGAAGTCATTTGGTTAAGAACTATTGCATACCTAGATAATACTAGAAATCCGTGTGCATAACCATTGGGAATATAAAGTGACTTATTATTATTTTTTGATAGTTCTACAGAGAAATATTGACCTTTAGTTGCTTTTTTAACACTTACACAAACATCTAATATTTTACCTTCTATAACACTAATCAATTTAGCATGCCCATGAGGAGCTTTCTGATAATGCATACCTCTCAAAACATTGCGGTGAGAAAAAGAATAGTATGATTCCTTAAATTCTGATTCAAGATTTTCATTTTTAAATACATCTGCATTAAACGTTTTTATAAAATCACCTCTATTATCTTTAAATTTAGATTTTTCTATTACAAATACGTCATTAAGATGAGTTTTTATAAAATTAAATTGCTTGTTTTCAGCCATAAATTATCCTTTAAATTAGTATCTAAGGTTCACCCCAAAGTTGTGTATTCTCATCTTTTCTATAACCATAATATCCAGTATTAAGTTTTATATATATACCTTTTTCTTTCATTCTTTTTTTCATTAAATCTTTTAATAAAATTGGTTTTCCTTTACATATATTATAAGTTCCATCTAATTTAGATAATTTTTCAATGATTTTTTTAGCTACTACATTTATTTCTAAGTAATCCAATAATTGATCACCAGGAGACATGTTGAATATTTTATCTCCTCTTTCAAGTGCTGAATCTAGTAATGGAATAATGCTATTTTCATTCTGTCCTTCTCCATACATATAAAATAGTCTTAACCAAAGCAAATTAAAATCACTTTTATTTTGGAGTAACCTTAAAGACTTATGTAACATATCTTTTGATATTGAATATGCATCATTTGGCATGGTTATTGAATTTGCTTTTATAGGACTTTTTTGAAGCCCGTATTCAAAACAGGTTCCTGTTATGACAATATTTTTTATTCCATTTTTAATCATATTTTTTATGAAGTAATAATTATTAATATAGTTTTTTTCTATATGATTTATTGAATGAATATCTTTTACCTCACTCCATGCACAATGTATTAGAGTTGCATTTTGTGGAACTTTAATGGGTTTATCATATTCTTCTAAATCGAAATATATTTTAGGAAGATTTTTTAAATAGTCTATAGATAATACTTTATTTTTATTACGAATTAAGATACTAACTTTATAATTATTATTTATTAAATTTTTAACTATGTTTCGTCCAACAAAACCTGTAGCACCACTTACAATTATATTTTTATTTAAATTATTTTTCTTAATCATTTTATTATAATATTTATTTTTCTAGATATAATATTTTGATGGATTATTAATTTTTTTCTCTTTAAATCTCTTTTCCCACCAACTTATAGTTTTTTCTAGTCCTACTTCAATATTTGTCTTAGGAAGCCAATTTGTACTTTTATGTATTTTTGTTGAGGAAGCAATCAAATGGTTCACTTCAGATTTTTTAGGTCTTAACCTATTTTTATCTTGTATCACTTTTTTATCGCTATTAGTAATTTTTTTAATTAATTGTAAGGTTTTTTCGATTGATATAGCTTTACCGGATCCAGCATTGTATGAACTTCCAAAAACAATATCATTAGAGGATAATTCTGCTAATTTTATAAAAGCATCAACTGTATCTAGTACATAATTAAAATCTCTTTTAGGGGATAGGTCACCAGTTTTAATAACTTTACAATTATTATCTAATACTTGTCTAATAATAGTAGGAATAACAGCTCTTTCACTTTGTCTAGGGCCGTAGGTATTGAAAGGTCTCAGAATTACGGCTGGAGTATTAAATGATTTTACAAAAGATTCTAAAAGGTGATCTGCAGCAATTTTAGACGCTGAATAAGGTGATTGTGCTTGCAATTTATGGTCTTCATCAATAGGGGTATATATTGCGCTTCCGTATACTTCGCTAGTTGATGTACTTATTAATCTTTTTACAGAGTTTATATTAGAAGCTTGCAAAACATTTAATGTACCTAAAACATTTGTGTCAATATAAGACTTAGGTGCCTTATATGAGTAAGGTATAGCTATTAAAGCTGCTAAATGAAATATTGTATCAATTCTTTTAGTTATATCTATCATTAAATTTTGATCTCTAATATCACCAAATATTATTTCTATTGAATCTAAAGATTTTTTATTCAGATCATTTAGCCATCCTATATCACTATAAGAGTTATATAGAACTAATGCTTTCACGTTAGCACCTGTTTTAACTAGAACTTCACATAAATGAGAACCAATAAAACCTTCTGCACCTGTTATTAATACATTTTTATTTTTCATTTTATACCTTATAGTTTATAAAATATAATATAGTTATAGGTAATTTTTTATTTATATCCTAGTTAAAAATTTAGATTGATGAAAAAGAGTATGAGTGTTTCGATAAGTATTAATAATAGAAAAGTAGGGCCCGAATTTCGTCCATTAGTTATTGCTGAGGTAGGAATTAACCACGAAGGCGATTTTGATAAGGCTATTTCTATGGTGGATGCTGCATCAAATGTAGGGGCAGAAATTATAAAATTTCAAACTCACATTACTGATAAGGAAATGATTCAAACAGATATGAGACCGGGAGATATCTCAGATGAGAGTTTATGGGATATAATAAAGCGGTGTGAACTAACAGAAGAAGAAGAAATTAAAGTACAACAATATTGCAACAAAAAAAATATAACTTACTTATCTACTCCTTTTTCTAGGGAAGCAGCTGATAGATTGGAAAAAATGGGAGTCCCAGCTTTTAAAATTGGTTCAGGAGAATGTAATAATTTACCGTTAATCAATCATATAGCTGCGAAGAAAAAACCTATTATTTTATCCACTGGTATGAATGACCTCCAATCAATTTCTAAGACTATAAAGGTAATTGAAGGTCAAAAATGTCCTGTTATAATTTTACATTGTACCAGCATGTATCCAACACCATATTCTAATGTTAGGTTGGGTGCTATAACAGAACTAAAAGAAAAATTTATAAAATATCCTATTGGTTTATCAGATCATTCTTTGGGTATTGAAACATGTTTGGGGGCAGTTGCACTTGGGGCATGTGTTTTGGAAAAACATTTTACTTTAACTAGAGATTGGCCTGGTCCAGATATCGGGATATCTATAGAGCCAGAAGAACTTAAAAATTTAATAAATGGTTCCAAAATTATATGGGAAGCTAGAGGTGGCAAAAAAAATATTTTATTAGAAGAAAAACCAGTTATAGATTTTGCTTATGCCTCCATAGTAAGTATTAGATCTATAAAGGCAGGAGAAGCTTTTTCATTAGATAATATATGGGTAAAAAGACCTGGAAATGGCGAATTATTAGCAGATAGCTTTGATAAGGTTATAGGCTTGTTAGCTAGAAATGATATTGAGGCTAATAAGCAGATTGAGGCTAAAGATATCATAGATTTTAAAGAGAAATAATGAAAGTAATAATTTCAGGATCTTCTGGTTTTATTGGTTCTCATCTTTCAAAAAATTTACTTTTATTAGATAAAGAAGTAATAGCTGCTTCTAGAAATGTTGCTTTAAATGTAAATTATAGAATTAAGTCATATAACGAATTAATAAACTTATATAATGGTAGTAGTTTTCTTGTTCACCTAGCAGGTTCAAATTTAAATATAGATTTAGATATAAATAATGAGAAAGAAACAATTAAAGAATTAGCTACAGTATATAAAAATAAATTAATATATATTTCTAGTGCAACGGTGTACGGAAGTAATTCACTAGAAAAAGTTAATGAATTTTCCAAAATTAATCCATTAAATAGTTATGCAAAAAATAAATTATTATGCGAAAAAGAGGTAGTTAAAAATGGAGGAATAGTTTTAAGAGTATCAAATGTTTTTGGTCCTTTGATGTCAAATAAAAGTGTATTTTATGATATTTTAAAGCAATTATGTAAAAAAAATATTATTTTAGAGAATTTTCAAGCTGAGCGCGATTTTATCTTTATTGATGATGTTTGTAATGCTATTAAAAGTGTATTAGATGACCCTTGCGAAGGAATTTATAATGTTTCAAGTGGTAGAGGCACTTCAATTAAAAATATATGTGATATTATATTAGAATTAAAAGGCTTAGATATTAACAATTTTAATTATATTTCTAAAAATAAAAGAAAATCAACTCTTATAATAGATTCGAGTTTATTTAAAAGAACATTTAAATGGAATAGAACAACGTCATTAAAACAAGGCATAAAAAAATTATTAACTGAAGAAATATAAAATCATGAAAAAAAAAATTGCTATTTTTACAGGAAATAGGGCTGAATATGGTTTGCAGATTCCACTTTTAAGAGCAATCTCAAAAGATCCAAATTTAGATTATTGCTTAATAGTTTCAGGAGCACACCTAGATCCAAATTACGGTTCTACTATTAGGGAAATTGAAGAAGATGGTTTTGTTGTTCATGAAGCTATAGATATAAAATCTGGAAGTGCTAATTTACTTGCTACTTCAAATTCAATTGGCGAAGGCATTATTAAAATAACTAAAATTATTGAAAAAGTGAAACCTGATATATTTGTGATATATGCTGATAGATATGAGACTTTTGCGGCAGCAATAGCTTCATCACAAACTAATACAGTCACAGCTCATATAGAGGGTGGTGATATAACTGAAGGTGGCGCTTTAGATGATAGTGTTAGGCATGCAATAACAAAACTAAGTCATATTCATTTCACCACTAATCAGCAAGCATCAAATCGAATATTAGCTATGGGGGAGGAAAAGTGGAGAGTACATACAGTAGGATATCCTGGTATTGATTTAATAAATGCTAAAGAATTTTTTACTCCTGAAGAAATTGTTCATAAAATACAAATTGATCTTAAGAAACCAATAATAGTTTTTACTCAACATTCTGTTAGTAATAAATTTAATTTAGCTGAAAAGCAATTACTATCTACCTTAAATGCCTTTGATAAATTATTAAGTGAAAATGATATACAATGTATTCTTACCTATCCAAATAATGATGCTGGAGGAGATAATATATACTCTATGCTTGAAAGTTATTCACTCAATAAAAATAATGTTACTTTACATCAGTCATTGGGAAGAAAGCTTTATTGGGGTTTATTGAATTTAGCTAAGGACCCTAAATATAGAATTGTTTGCGTCGGTAATTCTTCTTCAGGTATAAAAGAAACTCCTGCTTTTGGGTGTACTGTAGTTAATATTGGCACTAGGCAATTGGGTCGTTTAAGAGCCGATAATGTTTTGGATGCAAATTATAATGTAACTGAAATTTACAATGCAATTTATAAATGTTTATATGACGATAGATTTAGAGATGATTGCAGAAAGTGTATTAATCCTTATGGAATAGGCAATACTGGTTCTAAAATTGTAGAAGTTATTAAAAATATAAATATTAATGACAAGTTGCTTACTAAAAAAATGACAAATAAAGGCATTTATAAAAATGGTTGGTTTCAATAGATGATTAAAAGTAATTTTTTAGTTGTAATCCCTGCTAGAGGTGGATCAAAAAGATTAAAGAATAAAAATATTCAGCTTTTTTGTGGAAAACCTCTAATAAGCTGGACAATTCAACTTGCTTTAAAGATACCTAATGTCAGTGATGTTATAGTAAGTACTGATAATGTTAAAATTAAAAATATTGCTTTAGAGTGTGGGGCCAGTGTTCCATTTGATAGACCCCAATATCTAGCGGAGGATCATGTTTCTGCTGTTGAGGTTGCAAAGCATATTGTTTCAGAATTAAAATTTGATGGCAATATTATTATACTACAACCTACTTCACCTTTAAGAAATTTAAATGATATCAATACAGGTATAAAATTTTTAGCTAAAAATAATGCTGTAATTAGCGTTTATAAATTTCCTCATAGTTCAAATCTTTTAACTTATAGTAAGGCCGGAGAAAAATTTATTCCTATTGGGAAAAGTAAAGATATTTTTGTTCCAAATGGTGCGGTATTTATAGCTAAGTCAGATTGGTTAATGAATAATTCAAATTTTTATAATAAAGAAGTTGCAACATTTGAAATGCCCTTTGAAAGATCAGTAGATATAGATTATTATCATCAGTTTCTAACTGCAGAAAATATCTTTCAGGCCTTAAGGCTTGGAAAATAATTATAACTTATGTCATATAATATAGATATATTTTTAAACAATAAGTTGATTAGCTGCGATACAATAGTGCCTTTTATCATGAGTTTGCAAAAAATAGATGGCAGTATTAAAGCAAATTATTATATGATTGATTATAGGGGTTTTTCAGATATAAAAAACAATCAATTTTTATATTATTCTCTTAAAAAAACCGGAGAACTTATCTTAATTGGAAGTACAGGTAATCATTCTAAATTAAAAAAAATTTATCTAAAGCTTAAAACTCTCTTATTTTTACTTAAATTGTTTTTAAAATTATTTCTGGGAAAAACAAAAATTTTTCATTTTGGTGCATTATCTTATAAGCCATACAATATATTAACGTTATTTTTCTCTAAAATTATATTTCGTTTTGAAGCAAGTTCTTGGATAAGTCATAAAAATGGTAAAATATTTGATAATTTATTAAATCAAAGGAACTTAGTTGTACAAGAAAACTATTATGTAAATAAATATAAAGTATATTTTAATTCAAGTTTCATTAAGGAAAAAGGTAAAAAAAATTCTATTTTAATGATCAGTCCTAGAACTTATAGAACTTGGTATGAACATGTTATTCAATTTGGAGTTCCAAAATGTAAATCTTTTTTAAAAGATATAAATTATACTTATGAAAAAGGATATTTTGTATATATCATGGGACATATTGGTCATTTAGAGGGTATGGAAGATGCAAATAAATCTTTAGAATTATTAATTCCAAAAACTTTAAAATTATTATCTACGTATTCTGAGGGCCTTCCAATATTAGTTAAGCCACATAGTGTTACAAATATGGATATTTTGCATAAAATAATTGAAAAACATAATTTTAATAATGTCTATATTACATACTTACATACTGCTGTTTTATCTGTTAATGCTAAATTAGTAGTATCAAATTATTTTAGTAACACACAAGCAGACGCATATTTTTTTGGAGCCACAACAGTTGAATTTACTCATTATTCTAAACTTGCTTTAAAAAAGTTAAAAGGTAAATCTATAAATCCTAATTATATAGATTATTTCATAAATAACGATGAAAATAAATTTAAGAGTATAATTCAAAAATCATTAAGTTCTAAAAATAAGAACAAGGTAAGAAACATATATGAAGATTTTGAGCAATCATCTAAAGTTAGAAGTTTTTATAAAAATTATATAATTTAGAATTTTAATTTAAGTTTATCCAATTTCTTGTATCCCAAATTTTACTTGAATATTTCTCTCCCATTTTTACTACTTCTTTAATATCTGTTTTATTATAGAAAATATTTTCATTACTAATTATTTTTTTAAATTGCTCTGTGTTATCTATACCAATTATCAATTTTGATTTAGGAAGCATATAATGTGCACATAATAAGGCAAGTTGTAATTTATCAATTTTAAGTTCTTTGGCGATATTATTGAAAAACAATACGCCTTTTTTTGTTTCTTTTAAACTTGAAGGAATTCGATTAGGTTCAATAAGTAATAAGCCTTGTAGAAATATAGAACGAATATGAACACTTCCGCCTTCAGAAATAAATTTTTTAATTGTATCAGACCTAAGTACTTTTTGGTTAAATATATTTCCAGGCAACTGTATAATTTTTATAGAAGGGTCTATTATCATATCTTTTTCTTCGTAAATTGATAATCCAAATTTAGAAATAATTCTTTTTTTTAATAGAGATTCAATATAATTTTTAATATTAAAGTGATGCCAATTAGAAGGTTTATGTAAAAAAAGGTTATTAACTTTACTTACATTTAGTTTTTTCATTATTTCAGAAAATAATAATTCTATGCTTTTATTTGGGTAATTATTTAAATCTGGAATTTTTGTTGATAATTTTGGATAAATATTATGTTTCTTTATCCATGACCCTAAAATTTTGTGAGAATTTTCATAAGCATAAGCAGTATCAAAACTATCATAATTTTTACTATAGCAATAATTTAGAAATTTGATTTTATCTTTAGTAGATATATTTTTTATTTTATTTGCTATGCCATAGTTAGTACCTAGTTGGGCGGTACCTACTATAATATGATTTTTTATATTAAAAAACTGCATTATCTTTATTTATTCTATTTTACCTATCATAATTTATATTATAGACATATTAATTATATAGTTGATATTTGTATTATTGACTATATTTAATGTTGGTGAATTATGATTGATAAAAATAATATTAGAAATTTTGCAATAATAGCTCATATAGACCATGGTAAGTCAACCTTATCTGACAGATTGATTGAGTTTTGTGACGCTATTAGTAATAGATTAATGAAAGATCAAATTCTTGATTCTATGGAAATAGAACGAGAAAGGGGAATAACTATTAAAGCTCAGACAATTCGTTTAGAATATAAAGCTTCTGATGGTAATAAGTATATTTTAAATTTAATTGATACTCCAGGTCATGTTGATTTTTCTTATGAGGTTTCAAGGTCATTGGCTGCATGTGAAGGTGTAATATTATTAGTCGATGCAAGTCAGGGCGTGGAGGCACAAACTTTAGCGAATACTTGGTTAGCATTAGAGGCTGATTTAGAAATTATTCCTGTTTTAAATAAAGTTGATTTACCTGCATCTGATCCAGAAAAAGTTAAGGCACAAATAAATGATTTAATTGGGCTAGATACTAAAAATGTATGTAATGTTTCTGGCAAAACTGGCGAAGGCGTTAAGGAGCTACTATCAGAAATTATAGATAATATTCCATCTCCAGTTGGAGATATTAATTATCCTTTAAAGGTTTTATTAATTGATGCATGGTATGATTCTTATTTAGGTGTGATGGTTCTCGTAAGAGTACATGATGGTACCTTAAAAAAAGGTATGAAAGTAACTTTAATGAGGTCTAAACGAGAATATCAAATTGAACAGGTAGGTATTTTAAATCCAAAACCAAAAATTGTAGAGAGTTTATCCGCAGGAGAAGTTGGTTTTATTACAGCGGCAATAAAAAATGTATCAGATGCATGGGTAGGAGACACAATTACTGAAATTAAAAACCCCGCTTTAAAAGCTCTACCAGGTTTTAAAGAGAGTATTCCAGTTGTTTTTTGCGGTTTATATCCTACAGATGCAGGAGAGTTTGATAAATTAAGAGAGTCGTTATCAAAGTTAAGGCTTAATGACACATCGTTTCATTTTGAAGTAGAGTCTAGTGCGGCATTAGGTTTAGGTTTTAGATGTGGGTTTTTAGGTTTGTTACATTTGGAAATAGTTCAAGAAAGGTTAGAAAGAGAGTTTGATTTAGATTTAGTTACCACAGCTCCTAGCGTTATATATGATTTATATATGCATGATAATAAAGTATTAAAAATACATAACCCAGCAGACTGGCCAGATGTTACTAAAATTTCTAGTATTCAGGAACCATGGATACGAGCAACTATTTTTAGTCCGGATGAATATTTAGGAAAAATTTTAAGTCTTTGTAATGATAAAAGAGGAATACAGATAGAATTAAGTTATGTTGGAAAAAGAGTCATGCTTGTATATGATTTGCCTCTAAATGAAGTTGTATTTGATTTTAATGATACATTAAAATCCATTAGCAGGGGCTATGCTAGTTTTGATTATGAGATAAAAGATTATAAAAAAGGCGATTTAGTAAAGGTGAGTATGTTAATTAATGCAGAAAGTGTTGATAGTTTATCCTTTATAGTTCATAGAGGTAATGCTGATGGTAGAGCCAGAGCTATTTGTGAGAAGCTAAAACAATTAATTCCTCGACAACTATTTAAAATAGCAATTCAAGCTGCAATAGGAGGTAAAATAATAGCAAGAGAAACCATAAGTGCATTGAGAAAAGATGTGACTGCTAAATGCTATGGTGGAGATATTACTAGAAAGAAAAAGCTTTTAGAAAAACAGAAAAAAGGCAAGAAAAGAATGAAGCAGGTAGGTAATGTTGAAATTCCTCAAGAAGCTTTTTTAGCAGCATTAAGAATAGATACTACTTAAGACTTATATTTAATTCTTAATAATAAATATATAATAAAAAAAATAACAGTAAAAAAAAATACTGGTAACTCTAATATAGGAAGTATTATTTTAAACCATATGTCTGTATCAATTTTTAATTGAATATATGAGCTTTCTACAACTTTTTGTAGACCAATAAGTGAATTAACATGCAGTATTCTCCATATTTCACCGAGATTAATATTTGGCTTTTTAAGTGAGCAAAATAACAAAATAATAAAAATTAAAAAAAAAATATATTTAATTATTCTCATATTTTGTTATAGCTTTCATATATATAATTTAGGAGTAACAATAATTGTTAACTTATTTTCAAATACTTCAATTAGTATCTTTCGCATTTCTTATGTCTTTGGGACAACTATTATTTAAGAAAACTGCTTTGTCAATATCTTCTGAAGGAGGCTTGAACTTATATGAAGGAATTATGAAAGCTATGCTAGTGCCGTGGCTTTATATGGCTTTATTCGTTTATGCATTAGCAACAGTCTGTTGGTTATATATTTTACAAAGAATTCCATTATCAATAGCTTATCCTTTTTCTGCTCTTGCTATGATAATTGTTCCTGTCTTTGCAATGATTGTCTTTGGAGAACGTTTGAATTATTCATATTGGATTGGTTTAGTTCTTATTCTATTAGGTATATCAATAATAGGTCAATAATATATTGACGTTCATATAATGAACGATATATAATAATTTTGTTCATTCTGTGAACGATAAATAAATTATGTAAGATTGTTATAATGAATAATCATGAAATAAAAAAAGATGATATGACTTTGAATGTTTTATCTGCAGTAGATGCTGATAGTCAGATTACTCAAAGATCATTAGCTGCTGAATTGGGAATAGCTTTAGGTTTGACAAATGCCTATTTTAAAAAATGTGTTGATAAAGGATTAGTAAAAATCAAGCAAATACCTAAAAAAAGGTATTCATATTATCTTACAAAAAAGGGTTTTACTGAAAAAGCTAGGTTATCTGCTGAATATTTAAAATATTCTTTTAATTTTTTAAAAAATACAAAAGTAGAATGCGAAAAAATTATTAAGATATGTATTGATAATAATAATTTATCGATAGTTTTGTCTGATAAGTCTGACTTTGCAGAAATCTTAATTTTAAGCGCATTAGACACTAAAGTTGATATTATTGGTGTATTAGGAAATGAAGAAAATAAGTATTGTGGAAAAAAAGTAATAAAATCTTTAAAAAATATTAATAATGTAGATGTTATCATTATGACTAAATTAGAGAATTCAAATTCTAGATTTGATTACCTTAAAAAGAAATATAAAAAATATAATATTATAATTCCACAATTTCTAAATATAGATGGTGAGGAAACATAATGAAGTATTGGTATGTTATCTATACTATTCATAATCAAGAATTTAGGGCTGAAGCTAATTTAAAAAAACAAGGCTTCCAGCTATATTTGCCAAAATATATAGGTACTAGAAAGCATGCTAGAAAAGTAGATAAAATATTAAAGCCCTTATTTCCAAGATATTTATTTATAAAATTAGATCTATCAATAGATAATATCTCAAAAATTAACTACACTTTTGGAGTAAATAAATTAGTTACTTTAGGAACTGAGCCTAATATACTACCTGATTTTATAGTTGATAACCTTAAGGCGCAAGAAGATAAAAATGGTAATCTAGATTCTATAATTAATTCAATATATAAAATGGGAGAAAATGTAAAATTTAGTAATGGAGTTTTACAAGGAAATAATGCAGTGTTTATGGGTAAAACTGAGAAGCAAAGAGTTTTTGTGTTATTAGATATTCTTGGAAGAAAGCTTAATATAGCTGTACCTCCTATGTCTTTACAACCTCTGTGAGTACAATATGAACTATGAAAACGAAAATTTTATAGAATTAATTTATGGTTCAATAAAGGAAGTAAATAAGCAACTTGCTCCTGAAAATCATTTAAAATTAAAAGTTAATGAGTATTTAGTTTCTGAGAAAAGTCCAATAGATTCTTTAGGGTTAATTACTTTATTAATTCACATAGAAGGAGAAATTAGTAAAAACTTTAATCAAAATATAAACTTAATAGAAGAAGAGCTCATTACTGAAGTGGATACTCCATTTGAAACTATAGGTAGTCTTGCTGAATGGCTTAAAGATAATGTTAAATAAATATCATTTAATAGCAGACTTTAATATAGAACCTCTTAAAGGTTTTATTTTAAATTTAGATAGGGAGGCTGAAGTTTCGATATCACCCTACGGCCAGGTGATGCAAGAAATTTATAAAAAAGAAGTTTTTGATAATAAAAATGTGATTTTATGGACTTTTATACAAAGTGTTATTCCTAGTTTTTCTGAAGTTTTAAATTTAAATAAGTACAGTGAAAAAAATTGTTTACAAGAAGTTAAAAAATATAGTGAAGCAATAATCAATTTGTCAAAAAAACAAAAATTTGTTTTTTTAGTTTCTTGGACTTTAGAAGATAGTATTAGTTCTTATGGTCTTTTAGATTGGAAACCAGATATAGGAGTATCATATATTTTAGCTAAAATTAATATTTATCTTTCTGACCTATTGTCTAAATATAATAATATTTTTATATTAAATTCTAATTATTGGATACAAAATGCTGATAAGGTGGCACCTAAAATATGGTATGCCACCAAGGTACCTTATTCTCCTTCTGTATTTGATAATGCAGCAAAAGATATCTATTCTAGTTATCTAGCTCTTAATGGCTTAAATAAAAAAATAATTATATTAGATTTAGATAATACTTTATGGGGAGGAGTTGTAGGAGAATTAGGTATTGAAGGCGTAAATATTGGAGGCCATAATTTTATAGGAGAAGCTTATCAAGAATTTCAAAGAGCTTTATTAGCACTATCTAATAAAGGTATCCAGCTAGCAATAGTTAGTAAAAATGATGAGATTGTTGCATTGGAAGTAATTCAAGAACATGATGCTATGGTTTTAAGAAAAAATAATTTTTCAGGTTGGAAAATAAATTGGAAAGATAAAGCTAGTAATATTAAAGCTCTTTTAGATGAATTAAATTTAGGTACTTCATCGGCCATATTTATTGATGATAGTCCAATAGAAAGAGATTGGGTAAAAAAAAGTTTACCTGAAGTTTTAGTACCTGATTGGCCTGATGACCCAGCACTTTATGTAAGAGCATTAGCTGAGCTTAATTGCCTACATACGGCTACAATCAGTAACGAGGATAGAAATCGTACAAAAATGTATGTAGCTGAAAGACAAAGAAAAGAAATTAAAAAAAACAAAGTTTCTTTGGATGATTGGCTAATTTCTTTAAATACAAAAGTTACAATTCATGCGCTAAATAATAATAATATTAAAAGAGTTACCCAACTATTTAATAAAACAAATCAATTAAATTTAAAAACTAGACGTTTATCAGAAAAAGAAATTTTAAAATGGCTTAATGAAAATAAACAAAATAAAAAAATGCACATAATAGAAGTAGAAGACAGATTAGGTAGTATAGGATTAGTAGGTATAATAAGTTTAGAATTAGTAAATAAAGAAGTAATTATAGAAGATTTTATATTAAGTTGTAGGGCAATGGGAAGAAAAATAGAGCACTTAATGTTATCTCTGGCTTATATTTTTGCAAAAGAAAAAGAAGCAAAAGTTATTAAGGCGGAATTTATTCCTACGAAAAGAAATAGACCAACTTATGATATTTTTAATGATTCTATCTTTAAATATTCAAAAGATAATATATTTTTATCAAAAATTGATGCTCAAATAAATTTTCCTAAAGAATTATCTATAGAAAATAAATCGATTTAAAATGGTTCAAATAGAATTATGTAGTAATAAGGAGATTATTAATTTACAAAAGTTTATTAATAATCATTGGAAGAGTAATCATATTTTATCAAAAAATATTACTTTACTTAATTGGATGTATAAAAGATGTGAGGGTCTTAATTTTCTTTTAGCAAAAAAGAATAAAAAAATAATAGGCATTTTAGGTTTTATTAAAAATTCTAATTTTAATAATAATGATTTTATTAGAGATATTATATGGCTAGCACTATGGAAAGTGGTTGAAGAGAAAGCTTATCCCGGATTAGGTATAATAATGCTTAAAAAATTGGAAAAAATTAATCCAAATATAGATATTGCTGTTTTAGGTATAAATAAATCTTTACCACCAGTATTTAGTGCATTGAAATATTATTCAGCTACAATGGAACATTATTATATTGTTAATCCTAAGGTTAAAAATTTTTCTATAATTAATATAGATAGGAAAAATAAAATACCTTATCCTAAGTTACCTAAACATAAAATAATATATAAAAGGATTTATAGAAAAGAGCTTTTATCAGGTAATTACAATTATTACTCTAATAATTTTACTTGTTACAAGTCTTCTGCTTTCTTTATAAATAAATATCTTGATCACCCTATTTATAAATATAAAATTTTCCATATAGAAAATAGCTCTAGGCAATTTGCCTTAATAGTTATAAGAAAAATAAGTATAAATAACACAAATGTTATAAGAATTGTAGATTTTGAAGGAGATGAAGCACTCATAGCATATATTGGAGGTTTTTTATTAAATTTATTAGACTCAGAAAATGCTGAGTATATTGATTTTTTACAATATGGAATAAATAAGAGTTATTTTTTTGATGCTGGCTTTAAATTATTAAATTATAATCAAAGAGATATTGTTCCAAATTACTTTGAACCTTTTGTTAAAGAAAATATAAATTTATTGTTTGCGTATAAAACCCAGCCAAGCAATAATATTAGAATTTTTAAAGCAGATGGTGATCAAGATAGACCAAACTGAAAGTAATTAAGTTTTTTACAGAAATTTATTTAATTAAAAAGAAAACTTTAATATTTTTAAATTTAAAAGAGAAATCAATTATGAAGAATAAACTTACTATAATTATGTACCATTATGTAAGGCCTATAAAAGGCTCTAAATTTCCTAATATTAAAGGCCTAGAGTTAGAAGAATTTGAAAATCAAATAGAATATATAAGTAAGTATTATAATGTAGTTTCTACAAATGATTATATAGACTCCGAAAAATCAGGAGATACTTTAGGAAAAAATTCACTTATACTGTCTTTTGATGATGGTTATGCTGATCACTATGATTATGTTTTACCAGTATTAAAAAGGTATAATATGAAAGGTATATTTTTTCCAGTTGGAAAACCTAGTATTGAAAGGTCTATACTAGATGTAAATAAGATACATTTTATTTTGAATGCTACAAAAGATTTCAAAGAGGTGATAAATTTTTTAGAAATGAAAATTTCTTCAATAATGAAAGACGGTTTTTATATAGAAAACCTAAGAAGTAAGTTTTATAAAAAAAATAGATTTGATATAGCAGAAGTAAATTATATCAAAAGGGTGCTTCAATTAGGTTTACCTTTACAATATAGAGAACAATTAGTTAAAGAACTATTTGCAAAATATGTTTCTAAAGATGAAAAAGATTTTGCAAATGAGTTATATTTAAGTATAGATCAGCTAAAAGAAATGAGAAGCTATGGAATGGAAATTGGTAGTCATGGATACGAACATTTTTGGCTTGATAGTTTAAATTTTCTAGATCAGCAAAAAGATATAAAAAAATCTTTTTCTTTATTAAAGATGGTTCAAAATAAAGGAGATAAATTTTTCTTTTGTTATCCATATGGAGGATATAATAAAGATACCTTGGAAATATTAAATAGTTATAATTGTGCAGCGGGTTTTACATGTGACGTCGGAATATTTAATCCATCAATGTCAAATATATTGGAATTACCTAGATTAGATACAAACGATATGCCTAAAACTAAGAATGCTAGCATTATAGATTGGACTAAAAAAATAATTGATGAGACAAGATTAGATGATTAAAAAAAGAATAGGAATTATTAATTATGGAATGGGAAATATTCATTCAGTTTATAATGCACTATTATCATTAGGTATAGAATCGATTGTAACAAATAATAAAAAAGAATTGCATAGTTGTGATGCATTTATTCTTCCTGGAGTTGGTGCTTTTCCTAATGCGATAAAAAATTTATTAAAATTAGATTTAGTAGATGAGATAAAAAACCAGGTTTTAAATAAAAATAAAAATATATTGGGGATATGTCTTGGGATGCAGTTATTTGCAGATTACTCAGAAGAAGGTGAATTCAATGAGGGTTTATCATTGATTCCTGGAAAAGTTATAGATTTAAGCAGAAAGATAACATATAGAGTTCCACACATAGGTTGGAATAGTTTGCTAATTAATGCTAACTCTCCTTTATTTGAAGGAATACCTGAGAAACAAGATTTTTATTTCGTGCATAGATATTACTTTGATTGCCATAAGAAATATATTTTAGCTAATACTTCATATGAAATGATGGTAACTTCAGTCATAAATCATAATAATATATACGGGGTGCAATTTCATCCTGAAAGAAGTCATAATACTGGAATAAAATTATTATATAATTTTACTCAATTAGAGAATAAATAGAGATTAATACGATGTTAAAAAAAAGATTAATTGCATGTCTTCTAATTAAAGATAATTTAATAGTTCAAAGTGTAGGATTTAATAATTATTATCCTATAGGAAATCCAAGTTTTTCAATTGAATTCATATCAAGGTGGGATGTAGATGAAATTATTTTACTTGATATAACTCCAAAGAGTGAAAGAGTAAAAAGAGATTATACTCAATTAAAATTATTTATTAAAAAATGTTTTATACCAATTACTTTTGGAGGAGGAATTAGTTGTATAGAAGATGTAAATGAAATAATAAAATCTGGAGCGGATAGAATTTCAATAAATTCAAATGCAATAAATAGTCCTGTATTGGTAGAGCAAATAGCTCGTATATATGGTGAGCAATGTATAGTTACTTCTATAGATTATAAAATTGAAAAAAATGGTGATAAGACAGTTTATAGTAACTCAGGAACAAAAAATACGGGATTAAGTTTATTGGATTGGGCTAAAAAATGCGAAAGCCTTGGTTCAGGAGAAATTTTACTAAATTCTATAGATAGAGATGGTAAAGGGCAGGGCTATGATATTGATACAATTAAAGAAGTTAGTAGCAGCGTGAATATTCCTGTAATTGCTTGCGGAGGTGTTGGTAAGTTTTCAGATTTTTCTGAAGCTATTTTAAAAGGTGGGGCATCTGCAGCTGCAGCTGCAAATATATTTCACTATGTAGAACACAGTACTATCATTGCAAAAGCAAATATGCTTAAAAGTGGAGTAAACATAAGACTTAATAAAATTGCTCAATATTCGGATAGAAAATTTGATAAAAATGGAAGATTAATAATGTTAGATAATGATCAATTAGAAAAAGCAGACTGGGCTATAAGAGATAAAAATGCAATATTGTACTAGATGTTTATATCCTGAAAATCATCCCTATGGACTTATTTTTGATGAAGATGGTGTTTGTAGTGGGTGTCGTGTACATGAAGAAAAAGATATTTTAAATTGGTCGGAAAGATTAAATCTTTTAAAAAATATAGTAGCAGAAAATAAAAAGTATGTAAGTGGTAACAATTTTGATTGTATAGTTCCTGTATATGGAGGAGGAGATAGTTATTTTACGGTTCATGTGGTAAAAAATATATTAAAAATGAATCCTTTATTGGTTCATTATAATTCAGAGTTTAATACTAAAATGGGTATTAGAAATTTAGCAAATTTAGCTACAGTATTCGATTGTGATATGGTGACTTCTACTCTTGCCCCTTCTTTATTAAAGAGAATAACTAGAGCTACAATGAAAAAATATGGAAATATGTATTGGCAGGTTTTAGCTGGAAGATATACATTTCCTGTACAAGTAGCGGTAAAGTATAGAATACCATTAATATTTTGGGGTGTACATCCCTGGTCAGATCAAACAGGCATGTTTCAACATATTAATGAAGTAGAAATGACAGAAAGGTGCAGGAAAGAGCATGGATTATTTGGTGTGTCTGCAGAAGATATAGTTGGTTTAGAGGGCTTGACAAGATCTGAAATGCAAAATTTTATTTACCCTTATGATAATGAGATAGAAGCAATAGGTGTAAGAGGAATATATTTAAGTAATTATATAAGATGGGATTCAAAAAAACAACATGAACAAATGATTGGTTTATATGGTTATGAAACTAACTTGCAACAAAGAACTTTTAACACTTATGAAGATATTCATTGTTTTCACTCAGCAGGAATTCATGATTATCTAAAATATATCAAGTTAGGTTATGGTAAAATAACTGATCATGCTACCCGAGAAATAAGATTAAAAAGAATGACAAGAGCAGAAGGAATTAATTTAGTTAAAAACTTAAAACAGCAAGAACCAAAAGATTTAGAGATTTTTTTAAATTGGGTTGAGTTTACGAGAGAAGAATTTAAAAATCTTTACTGGAATAGACGTGACACTAATATTTGGAAAAAAAATAAAAATGAAGAGTGGGCACTTAGAGATAGTATTGAAAATTATAAAACAGGAGATCTTATAGAAAAAGTAAAGCTAGAAAAAATTGAAGATTGTAAATTTATATTAACAGAAAAGGCTGAGCCAGATGATATCGAAAATAAATACTTACTTATGGGAAGAAATTATATAAATAAAGATAATTATGGAGCAATAAAGAACACTGTTAAGGGCGGAGGAATGACAAAAAGAAAATGGAAAGAAAGTTCATTATAATTTGAGGAATATAAAGTGAGATATTGTAAAAGATGTGTTTTGCCTGATACAAAACCAGGTGTAGTAATAGATGAATCTGGTATCTGCAGTGTATGTAGAACGGTAGAAGCTAAAAAAACAATTGATTGGCAAAGACGTGATTTACAGTTGAGAGAAATATGTAATTCCATTAAAGGCAGAAACGGTCACGGGTATGATTGTATTGTTCCTGTCAGTGGAGGTAAAGATAGTATTTATCAAGTACATGCTATGAAAAATATTTATGGTTTAAGAGTTCTGGCAGTTAATATAAGTGCACATATTCATACTGTAGAGGGTATATTAAATCTTAATTCAATGATTGAAAACTTAGATGTAGACTTTATTAAAGTTGCAGTGCGGCCCAGCACACATAGAAAAATTAGAAAAATGGCATTAATAAAAGTTGGAAACCCAAATTTTGCAGAACATAGAATTGTTTTTTCAGCGGTAGCTCGAGCAGCCTTATTTTATAATGTCCCACTAGTAGTATGGGGAGAAGATATAGCAGTTGAATTTGGTGGTAATGTAGATAAAAAAAGTGAACCTGGCTCTGCTGAGGATATGATAAATAATGATTTATTTAGAGAAATAGGATTTGAAGAACTGATCGGAGATGAAATCAATCAAAATGAACTATTTTTTTATAAGAATCCTGAAAAGAGTCTTGTTAAGAAAGCTAATATAAAAAGTATTTATTTGGGGCATTATCATTGGTGGGATGGAACTAAGAATTATGAAGTAGCTAAAA
Organism: Alphaproteobacteria bacterium MarineAlpha9_Bin3; assembly: GCA_002937655.1. GTDB lineage: Bacteria > Pseudomonadota > Alphaproteobacteria > TMED109 > TMED109 > TMED109. The sequence continues at coordinate 64,377 of PTKH01000005.1, forward strand.
AATATGGATTTATTCCAAGAAAAGAAGGACCTCTCTCAGGAAATTATATTGATTATGATAACATAGATGAGCGATTATGTGAGATTCATCTTTGGTTCAAATTTATAAAATTAGGTTTCTGGAGGCCAACAGACCATGTATGTTATAAAATATGGAATGGATATATGGAAAGAGAAGAGGCTGTAGAAATAGTGAATAAATTACAATATGATTTCCCGACTGAATATTTTCAAGATTTCTTAGATTTTCACGATTTAAAAGAAGATGAATTTTGGGATATAGCAGAAAAATGGCGAAATAAAGAAATTTTTCATAAAGTTAATAATGAATGGAGATTAAAGAACGAATTAAGATAAGGTTTTTTAATTATTACCAAAACTATTTTATTCACTTATGCTTGACGTTCATAATATGAACATAATATACTATAATTGCAAATTATTTGAAAATATTATCTAAGTAAATAATATTTTAATAAGTTGCTCTTGGGTTAATTTTAAATTCACCCTAATGGCGGTAGCGTGTTTTTTCATAAATATTTTTATTAAAGTAAAATTTTAATTTTTAAATTGTAAAAAATTAAAATTACGAAAGATATATAAACTTATAATAGAATGGAAGAATATTTAAAATGTATAAAAATATACCAAAAGATATTTCTTTTGTTAATAAAGAAAAATTATCCAAATATATAACATATTCAAATTCATCGATAAAAGATGCGATGACTAAATTAAACCTTACTCTAGAATTATTTCAAATAATTCTGGATCAGGAAGGTAAATTTTTAGGAACTTTAACGGATGGTGATATTAGAAGAGGTCTGCTTGCAGGCAGTGAAATTAATGATAATGTAATGAAATTTATTAATTCTAATCCTCTATTGGGAGAAATAAGTAAGGAAAGTGAAAATTTAAATACTTTAAACAAAGTAGATAGATATCCAATGTTTTTGCCTATAATTGATAAAAAATTTCTATTAGAAGGTATATTAATAAAAACTGAAATTACTGATATAAATCACGCTTTAATTGTTGCAGGAGGAATAGGCTCACGTTTAGGTGATTTAACAAAACATATACCTAAACCAATGCTAGAAGTAGATGGAAAGCCTATACTAGAACATTGTATCAATAAATTAGAGGATGCTAATATTAGTACGATTTATGTTTCTGTTAATTATTTAAGTGAGCAAATTATTAATTTTATAAAAAGTAAAAATTTTAAATCTAATATCATACCAGTAAAAGAAAATTCCAAATTAGGAACAATAGGTTCTTTATTTTTAATAAAAGAAGAAACTAATTATCCATTATTAGTTATGAACGCTGATTTGGTTACAACATTATCTCTTTCAGCTTTAATGTCATTTTATAGAGCTGAAAACGTAGATGGTTTAATTACTGCTGCAACTTTTGAGAGTAGTATACCTTTTGGCGTATTAAAATATAATAGTTTAGGTCAATTGGAAAGGATTGAAGAGAAGCCAATATCTAAAAATTTAATAGCTGCAGGTGTATATATACTGAATAAAAATATTTCCTCATTAATTAAAAAAGAAGAGTTTATAGATATGCCAGAATTATTAGATAAAGCTATAAAAAATGGATTAAATATAGGTGTTTTCCCAATACATGAAAAATGGACTGATATTGGAAGACCTGAAGATTATTTCAATATAAAGTAAAAAAAGAATTAAATTTTTATAATTAAAATACTTATTGAGGGAATAAATGAATAATTTAAATAAAAACACAATAATATGTTTTGTTGCACATCCAGATGATGAAGTTCTTGGCCTAGGTGGTACATTAATTAAGCATGTAAACCAAAAGGATGACGTTCATATTATTATTTTTTCATTAGGGGAAGAATCTAAAAATAGTAAAGATATTAATGCTGAAAGACGCTTAAGTAGCGCAAAGAAATGTTCAAAAATTATAGGTAGTAAAAGCTTAAAATTGTTGAATTATCCAGATCAAAAAATAGATACAGTTCCAAAGCTTGAGATAATTAAAAAAATAGAAAATATTATATATAAGTTAAAGCCTAATATTGTATATACACATCATGAAGGGGATATAAACCACGATCATCAAATAATTAATCACGCCGTTTTGACTGCATTAAGACCTATGACTTTATTGGGACATAGATGTGAAGTTAGAACTTTTGAAACAATTTCATCTACTGAGCAATCGCCTTATATAGATAAGTATTTATTTAAACCTAATTTTTTTGTAGATATTGAATCCGAATGGGAAAAAAAAATGATAGCCATAAAGGCGTATAAAGATGAGCTAGGAGTATTTCCACATCCTAGATCTATAAAATCAATTGAGGCATTAGCTATTAAACGAGGTACAGAGTCAGGTTTAAAAAAAGCAGAAGCTTTTCGTATTATTAGGAAAATATGGCATTAAAAAATAATGTTTAAATTCAAACAAAAACATATTCATATTATTAATTTTTTACAAATATCTAAAGATTTAAAATTAGTTTCATTACAGCGTTTTATATTTTTAGTATCTATTATAATTTTTGTAATGTTATTTGATGCTCTAAGTATTATTTCTATAATGCCATTGGTTCAATTTATTCAAGTAGGACAGAATATTGATGCATTTATTGATACGGCAGGTTATGGAAAGCAGTTAGTAGCTGTTTATAATTTTTTTTCAATTAAATTTAATTTAATTAGTTTATCTATAATTTTATTATTGTTTATAGTGCTGAGGCAATTTATTAATATATTTGAAATACAAGAAACAGAAAGAACTAGATTAAGTATTGCCAAAAATTTATCTATTAATTGTTTTTCCAAAATTATGCAGGCGAAGGCTGATTATATTAGAAACATAAAGCAGGGTCAATTCACAGTAATTTGTGAGAGTGAATGTAGTAGAGCTAGTCTTGTATATAAAGGAATTCTTCAGTTTATTAGTACATTATTTCAAATAGGAGCTTACGCTGTAGTAATGTTTTATGTAGCGCCGCTTATGACGTTACTAGCAGTTTTAGTAATTATGATTCTTATTATATCAATGTATACATTTGTAAAGAGGTCTCATAGGGCAGGACAAATGGTGGTTAACGTGAGACAGAAGTTTTACAATTTTATTAGTGAGAATTTTTCAATATGGAGATTATTTAAATTTGGAGGATCCATAAAAAATGAACTTAATAAGGTAGAGTTGTTAGCAGATTCATATGCAAATAAACAATTATCTATTATTAAATATAATAATTTATCTCGTTTTATAATTGCTATTGTTGCGATGTTTTTATGTGTAGTTTTCTTAAATTTATCGGTAAATTATTTTAATTTTGACTTTAGTAAGATAACTTTATTCGCGTTAATATTTATTAGAATGATACCTCTAGGCCAGAGGTTAAATGGTATTATTAATTCTATAGTTTCATGGGCACCTTCGTTAACTATTATTAAGAATACATTGGATGAAGCTGATAAGCATAAAGAAGAGTTGAATGTTGGTTCTGAGTTTAAAACTTCTAAGGCGGAAATAAAATTTCAAAATGTTAGTTTTAGTTATAGGACATCAAAAGATAAAATTATTTTGAATAATATAAATTTAACTATACCGTCTAATAAAATTACGGCAATTGTAGGAAGATCTGGTGCAGGTAAATCAACATTAATTGACTTGCTTCCTAGAATTATATCTCCTAATAACGGTTCTATTTATATCAATGATATTGATATTAAAGATTTTTCTTTATCTTCTTATAGAAATAATATTTCATTTGTATCACAAGATAATATTTTATTTGATGGTAGTATCAAGGAAAACATTGGATATTATAATCAAGATGCTAAATTTTCAGAAATCAAGCAGGCTAGCATCTTATCTGGAGCAAATGATTTTATTAAAACATTACCAAGTCAATATGATTATAATATTGGGGAAAAAGGACAAAAACTCTCAGGGGGACAAAAGCAAAGGTTAATTCTTGCAAGAGCGTTTTTAACAAAATCAAGAATTTTAATTTTAGATGAAGCAACTAGCGCTCTTGATCATTTATCAGAATTACATATAAAAAAATCTATAAAAGAATTTTTGAAAGTAAATAATTCCACTATTATTATAATTGCTCATAGACATACTACGATAGAAAATGCAGATTATGTAGTCTATTTGGATAAAGGCGAAATTAAGGATACAGGAAAGCCTGAATATATATTTAATAAATATTATTCAGCATAACATTAAATTATAAAGGAAATATGAATTGATTTTAAATAAAAAAAATATATTGATTACTGGCGGAACTGGTTCTTTTGGAAAAAAATTTATTGATATGGTTTTAAAAAAATATAAACCTAATAAATTGATTATTTTCAGTCGAGATGAGCAAAAGCAATATGAAATGGCTCAAAATATTTCAGAAAAAAAATATCCAAATATTCGTTATTTTATTGGAGATGTGAGAGACAAAAATAGGCTATATAGAGCTTGTGCAGATATAGACTATATTATTCATGCTGCGGCAATGAAGCATGTAACTTCTTCTGAGTATAATCCTACGGAATGTATTGATACTAATATTCACGGGGCCCAAAATGTTATTGATGCAGCTATAAATAATAACGTAAATAAAGTAATAGCACTTTCTACAGACAAAGCAGCAAGTCCTATAAATTTATATGGAGCAACTAAGTTATGTTCTGATAAGTTGTTTATTGCTGCAAATAATTTATCAGGAAAACATCAAACTCGTTTTTCAGTTGTTAGATATGGAAATGTAATTAATTCCAGAGGAAGTGTAATACCTCATTTTAGAAAGTTATTACAAGAAGGTGCAAAGAAACTTCCTATAACAGATATTAACATGACCAGATTTGTAATAAAACTGGATCAAGGTGTAGATTTTGTTTTAAAAGCATTATTTAACATGAGTGGAGGAGAAATTTTTGTACCTAAAATACCTAGTATTAATATTTTAGATTTAGTTACATGTATGGCTGGTGAAGGTCAATATGAAGTTATAGGAATTAGGCCGGGTGAAAAATTGCATGAAGTTATGATTCCTAGAGAAGAATCTTTAAATTGTATTGATATGGAGGAATATTACATTATTCAGCCAATGTTTTCCTGGTGGAACACTGACAAACTAAAAAAATCTATTGGTAATAAAGGTAAAGCTGTTTCAAGGTCTTTTGAATATTCAAGTCATACTAATAAAAATTTTTTATCCTTAAAAAGTATAAGAAATATCGTATTAAAGTAATAATTTGTATGGTTAATATTAATTAATGTTAAAGTTAGGAATTAGAGTTTCCACGGAAGGTAGCTCAGGAAGAGGTCACTTTCATAGATGTTTAAATATTAGGCGTTATATAAACGAAAAAGTTTATTGGTTTGTAGATGAGCAATCTTCTTTTATTAAAAATAGAATCCCTAATTTTGATTACTTATTTGTTGAGAAAGATAGAAATAATTTTTTAACTTTAAGAAAATATATTCAAAAAAGTCATATAAATTGTGTTTTGATTGATAGTTATCATATTAATGTTACTGATTTTTATAATATAAATTTAAATGTTCCAATTATAGCTTTGATTGACAAAAATATCAGAATAAAAGCTGATCTCGTAGTGAGTCCACAGCCGATAGATATAGAATTACAAAATGATGTTAAATATCTTTGTGGCCCAAAATATTCGCCAATTAACTCTATATTTTTTAATAAAGACAAAAAAGAATTTTTTAAAAATAAAATTCTGATTTCTTTTGGCGCTTATGACAATAATAGAATTTCAATAAATGTTGTGAAAGCTATCAAAAATATTCTTTCATCTAATTCATGGAAATTAGATGTTGTAATTTTACTTGGTAAGGATTCTTTAATCATCAACGAGATTAGAACCCTAATAAAAAATTTTAAAAATTTTCAATTAATAATAGAACCAAAAAATATTGAAAACATATATAATGAATGTAATATAGCCTTAGGGGCACCAGGATTATCATATATGGAAAGATTAGCTTCAGGTTTACCTAATATATTAATACCACAAAATAATATTCACATAGACTTAATAGATAAATGGGTAAAGTTAGGTTGTGCGATAAAAGCTGAAAATTCTATAAGGTCAATTCAAGATAGCTTAAATTTACTTATTTTAGATAATACTTTAAAAAATAAGCTAATTAAAACCGGTCATAAATTTATAGATGGAAAAGGAGGAATTAGAATAGCAAAAGAAATAAAAAAGTTGGTAAATTTTTATGATTAAATTTCCATATTCTAGGCCTGAAATTTTAAATTCAGATAAAGAAGCTGTATTAGAAGTACTTAATAAAGGGTATTTAACACAAGGTGAAAAATTATTAGAATTTGAGGATAAATTACAAAGTACTTTTAAATGTAAAAATGTTATAGCATGTAATTCCGGAACTGCTGCTTTACATTTATTATACTTAGCACTAGGTTTAGGCCCAGATGATGGCCTACTAACTACTTCCATAACTTTTTTGGCAACTGCAAGTGCGGCTAAGATGTGTGATGCTCCTGTAATACTTGCAGATGTAGACCCAATATCAGGTTTATTAACACCTGAAAATGTTGAAAAGGCGATAATTAAATCAAAAGTTAAAATTAAAGTAATTACTGTAGTTCATTTAGCAGGTAAAATTTGCAATATGGAGGGTATAGCAGAAGTGGCTAAAAAATATGGATGCATGATAGTGGAAGATGCGTGTCATGCCCCAGGAGGAGAATATATAAATAGCAAGAATAAACATTATGTTGTTGGAAGCTGCAAATATAGTGTCGCTTCTACGTTTAGTTTTCATGCAATTAAACATATATCAATGGGTGAAGGAGGTTGTGTGACAACTAATGATAAAATTATTGCTAATAAAATTCGTCGCAAAAGAAATCACAGCATGATTAAAGAAAAAAATAAATTTAGTATTAGGTTTGAAGACGCAAGACCTTGGTATTATGAAATGCAAGAATTAGGTTGGAATTATAGGTTAGATGAAATGTCGTCTGCATTAGGTATTAGCCAGCTTAAAAGATTATATTCAGGAATTGAAAAGAGAAAAAAACTAGCTGCAACATATTGTAATGAATTAAAAAGCTTAAAAGATTTTATACTGCCAGCTAAGCAATCTACTATAGATAATAGTGTTTGGCATTTGTATTCTGTTTTAATAGATTTTAATAAGATTGGAATGTCTCGTGGAGATTTTATGAACAAGCTTTATGATATTGGTATTGGCACGCAAGTTCATTATATTCCATTATTTTATCAACCTTTTTTTAAAGAAGATCCTAAAAATTATCCAGGAGCTGTATCTTATTATAATTCAACTTTGAGTTTACCTATGTATGTAAGTTTAACTAATAAAGATATAAATTTTATCTCAGATTGTATTAAAAATATAATTGATGAATAAAAAAAATATAAATAACTTGTTCTATGTAGATAGTTTAGAAGGCTATAATATTGCTCTAAAACAACTAAATTCATTACATGATGAAATTATAACTGATAATCCTCTTTTAGCTAATACACCAAATTTAGATAAGAAAATAATTGATATTTCAAAACTTATTAAACAGAAAGATGGAAATAAAATAGGCCAAATTATATTTTCCATGTCTAATGATATTGAAAAAATTTTTATAAAAAATAAATATAAATATAAATTTAAGTATTATACTGATAAATTAGGTTTATATTTATCTATTAAATCTATGTGTTATACCATAATTGAAAAATCATTAATATTTTCTATATTTTTCAAAAAATTTAAAATAAATAAATTCACAATAATTATTAATAAAAGTGATTATTTTGATACTCATAACCCTTTTAATTTTCCCAGATTTTCAAATATATCAAAATTTATAGCTAAAAAGTCTTTTTTAAATATTAACAAAATAGATATTCAAGAAATAAAAATAGAAAATTCAAAAATAATTAATAATACTGAAGAAAAAAATATTTTTTTGCGTGTATTGGTTTGGCCTACATCCTATATAATTTTTCGTTTAATATATTTTATAAATATTACTTTTATAAAAAAAGATATTATTTTTTATGGTAAAAAATGTGAGTCATTAAATGAAACTCTAGCTTGGCTATTTTTTAAAGGCTTCAAGACAAAAGCGATTACATTTCCAAAGTTAGGTATATATAAAAAAAAAATGAACAAAAAATTAGAAAATATTCTTGTTAATGATTTAAGCTCTACTATATCGAAGCATTTAAGTTTTTTACCCTTTTCCAAATCGCAAATTAATATTCAAAAAAATATGATTTTAGATCATATTTATATGGGTATGGATAGATTACAGTCAGAAACAAAAGTATATGAGAATTTTTTTTTAAAAAACAAGATAAAATATCTAATTTCATCAAGTTTTTATGGTCCTATTGCTAATCAAATATTTTATCTATGTAAAAAAAATAGTATAAATTTTATTGGATTTGAACATGGAGTTACTACCTCAATTAATTTTGATTCAGTACAAAGTATAGGAACCTTAGAATCTACCACATGTAATACTCTTATGGTGAATAGTAAAAAATCTAAGAAAGAATTTGATTATGCTAATACGCAATTTAAGGAAAGTATAAATAATCGAGTAATGATAATTGGAGAAGCTGAACAAAAAAAGAAAATTTTATTATATTGGTTACAAAAATCTATAATGCGAAATAGATTTAATATTAAATATAAAGAAAAAACAGTGGCACATATATCTGGTATTTTATATGCAGGGAATTTAAAAAATAGTATTACGAGTCCAATAGCATCATATGGTTATCAAAGAGAAAAGAATTTATTATTAAAAGTATATAATAATATTAATAAAAAAGTTTTATATAAACCTTATCCTTCTCAAAGATTATTATATCAACCGAGTTATTC